>JABUTS010000192.1 GCA_021443565.1 Bacteroidales bacterium
GCTCCTTGCAGGGATGGGGTTCTGCGAGAGCTTGAGTTTCAGCCTGCTGTCCACGTTCCTGAACTCCACGCTGAGAGGCTTGTTTCCGAGATTCGCCACGTTCACGCTCTCGGTGTGGCTCGTCCCCTGGGCCACATTCCCGCACTTAAGCCCCGAGCTGCCGAATGCGAGGCCACCCGCAGACCTGAAGGTATAAATCTCGTCGATTGTTCTCTGCTTTTCATGGGCTGTGCCCCGGAGATGCAGAATGACAGGCTTCTGAATGCCGGAGAAATATGCCATCAGGGTTTTGTCAAAAGGGTAGGGGCCCTCGTCATTGCTGTAGACGGCGGTTATCTTACCGCTTTTGCCCGGGGCGATGGGCTCCTTTGTCCACTTTACAGTAGTACAGCCGCAACTGGTGTTTACACTGAAAATGGCAATGGGTTTGGTGCCAGTGTTCTTGAAGTTGAACGTGTAGCTGAGCTCTCCGCTGTCAGCCACGACATCGCCAAAATTGTGTGAGGTTGATGCAAATTCGACAGTGCCGCCGAAAACCTCGCCCCTGCTGTTCTGGGCGAGCGCACTGCCGCACGCGAACAGGGAAGTAAATGTCGATGCAAGTACGGCGAATATCCTGGCACTCCTTTTCATGCTGCGAATTTAATTGTTTTGCACTTATTACCGACACGAAAAGGCAAAATAAATGCCGGCCACGAGGACCGGCTTGACATTCTTGCGGTGCAAGGATTATTCTGCAGGGCTGATTGCTCCCATAGGGCATGCATCCGCGCAGGTGCCGCAGTCGATGCAGACGCTCGGGTCGATAGAATAGATGTCACCTTCCTTGATTGCGCCTGAAGGGCACTCGCCCTGGCATGTTCCGCATGCTACGCAGTCTTCTGAAATCTTGTAAGCCATAATACTATTGATTTTATTGTTGTTGTCGTTCTCTCACGGCCTCCGGTCCAGCCCGGGCGACCGCCAGCATCAATGCAAAGATAGTCTTTTTTTGAAATCTGCCAAAGTGATTTGAACAGGAGAAACTACCTGCTGGCTGCAGCCTTCCTTGCGGCTTCGGCTATGTGCTCGGCGTCGAGGCCGTACTCCCTGAGCAGTTCGGCAGGGGTGCCGGACTGTCCGAAACGGTCTCCGCCGTTGACAAAGGCTATGCGTGCAGGACATTCTTCGGCGAGTACTCCCGCTATGAGTTCGCCCAGGCCTCCGGCCATGTTATGCTCTTCCGCAACCACCACGGCGCCAGTCTTCTTCACCGAAGCGACAATTGTCTCACGGTCCAGCGGCTTGATGGTGGCGATGTCAATAATCTCTGCTTCAATACCTTCAGCCTCAAGCATTTCGCAAGCTTTCAAGGCCTCCCATACGAGGTGCCCGGTAGCAAAAATGCTGACATCCTTGCCCTCATTCATGACCACTGCCTTGCCTATCTCGAATTTCTGGTCGGGGTCGGTGAAGTTTGGCCAGCCCGGACGACCGAAACGCAGATAGACAGGACCCTTGTATTCCGCAGCAGCGATGGTTGCCGCCTTGGTCTGGTTGTAGTCGCAAGGGTTGATTACCACCATGCCCGGAAGGGCGCGCATGAGAGCTATGTCCTCCATGGTCTGGTGGGTGGCGCCATCTTCGCCGAGAGTGATGCCTGCGTGGGATGAGGCTATTTTTACATTAGTCCTGCCGTATGCCACCTCCTGGCGTATCTGGTCGTAAACACGCCCTGTCACAAATTCGGCGAAAGAGCCAACGAATGGAACCTTTCCAGTGATGGCAAGTCCTGCCGCTGTGCCTACCATGTTTGCTTCGCCTATGCCGCACTGAATGAAACGTTCAGGGAATTCTGCCACGAATTCTTCCATTTTCAGAGAACCGAGAAGGTCTGCAGTCATGGCTATAACGTCAGGATTTCTTCTTCCGGCTTCTGCAAGGCCCGCTCCGAAGCCGCTGCGGGTGTCTTTCTTCCCGCTGTCAGTATATTTCTTCATGGATTCACAATTCTAGTAATCACCGAGTGTCTCTTCAAGCTGGGCGAGAGCCGCAGCGCGCTGCTCCTCGTTGGGAGCTTTCCCGTGCCACTTGCACGTACCTGCCATGAAATCCACTCCGTGACCCATGTCAGTTTTCATAAGCACCATTACAGGCTTGCCTTCGCCCGCAAGGCTTTTCGCAATCTCGAAGGTCTTGAGTATCTTTTCGAAATCATGACCGTCCTCGCATATCACGACAGCCCATCCGAATGCAGACCATTTTTCCGCGAGGTCTCCCATCCCTCCCACTGCGGCAACTTCGCCGTCAATCTGCTGGTTGTTCCAGTCAGTAATCGCTATGAGGTTGTCAATCTTGTGGTGGGCGGCGAAAATCGCAGCCTCCCATATCTGTCCTTCCTCGGATTCACCGTCACCGAGCATGGTGTAGACGAGGTTGCCGTCTTTGTCCATCTTCTTGCCGAGAGCAATGCCCGCTGCTGCAGAGAGTCCCTGCCCAAGGGAGCCGGAGCACTGGGTGATGCCCGGAAGTTCTTCCTGCACCGAAGGGTGGCCCTGGAGCCTGGAGTGAATCTTTCGGAACGTTCCCAACTCCGATGCGGGAAAGTAGCCGGCTCTGGAAAGGAGCGAGTAATACACTGGTGTCAGGTGACCGGCTGAGAGAATGAAGGCGTCATGGCCTTTTGCGTCCCTTCTCCATGTTTCGGGGTCATGTTTCATGACTGAGAAAAAGAGTGCGGTAAGGAAATCTGCGCTGCTCATCGAGCCGCCCGGATGGCCTGATTTGGCTGCAGTAACCATCCTGATGATATCTCTTCTCACCTGAGTAGAGATCCTTTTCAGTTCTTCGGTGTTGGTGGTCATTTTCAAGTTTTGCTATGAACCCCGCAAAGGTAATGATTTTCTTAGTACCTTTGAAATTCGTTTTGAAAAATATTCCGTAGATGAAAACATATCCTCTGCTACAGTCCCAGACGGGCCTTGCCATAGAGTGGGTAGGCAACCCCGAAATGACAAGATACAACGTGCCGGCTATGGCTGTAGTGCCAAAGCATATCGATACGAAACGCATCCAGACTGCCCTGTACCGCATCATACAAGCGCGTGACACGCTTCGCCTTCGTATTGTTTCTGACGAGAACGGGGATTTGCGCCAATATGTAGACGATTCGCTGGAAATTCCCGTGCGCATGCTGAGAATGACCGACGAAGAGGCCGGGAGTTACATAAGGAACGGTTTTGTCCGCCCCTTTGTCCCTTTCTCCGATGAGCCGCTGGTACGTTTCGAGGTAATCGAGGCGGAAACATGCAATTACGCCCTCGGTGACTTCCACCATCTTGTTGCCGACGGCACTACCATTGGCATGCTCTTTTCGGCTTATGACTTCCCGGCAGCCCTAAGGGGAGAGGAAATCCCCCGCAAGGATTTCTCCATGCTCGACTATGCCGTGGAGGAACAGGAAATGCTCGGCGGCCCGGATTACCTGCGGGCGAAGGAGTATTATTCGAATAAATTCGGAGGGCTCTCGTTCACGGCCATTGCCGACAGTACCGCCAACCCTCTGGGAACCCAGATACGTTCTTCCCAATTCGTTTCCGTGCCTGAGGTCGATTTGTGGTGCAAGGAGCATGGTACCACCAGCAATCTCCTTTTCATGGCAGCCTTCGCTTTCGTTTTGTCGAAGTTCAGCCGGGAAAGCCAGGTGGTCTACAGTGCGCTGAACCATGGCCGTGTGGACAGGCGCCTGCGCGACATTTACGGTATGTTCGTGCATAATGCCGCCGTCATGTCTGACATTTCCCCCGACAAGACCGCCCTTTCTTTCGTGAAGGAACAGCGCTATGAACTGATGTCCACAATTAGATACGGCGCTTATCCTTTCACCCACTTCTGCCGCGACCTGGACATGGCTCCTGCCACGACTTTCTCGTATCAGGGTCTGATTCAGGAAAATACGGTCTTAGACGGTGAAACTCTCAAGGTGGTGCAGCCATCCGGTGCCCTTACCAACGAGGATCTTTCATGTATCATATACGCCACTGAACAGGAGTATGAGATACGCGTGAACGCAAGCGATGCGCTGTATTCCGGTTCAAAGCTTGAAACCTTCGCAAAGGCGGTGAGGACCTGCGTCCTCAACATGATGGCCGGACCTGAACAGACTTTGGCAGAACTGAAGATTACCACGCCGGAAGAGGAGAGGGAACTGATTGCCCTTGGCAGGGGAGAGGTTCTTGAATTTGACAGGAGCCAGACCTGGCTGGACCTTTTCAAGGCCCAGGTCGCCAGGACTCCCGATGCACTGGCCGCTTCTGACGGGAAGTCTGGACTTACCTATGCTGAACTCGACCGTAGGTCAGACGTTCTCGCCGGGGTGCTTGCAGAAAAGGGAGTGAAGCCCGGTGATTTTGTGGCTGTCATGCTTGACCGCACCATACGCTTCCCTCTTGCCGTAGTCGCTGTTCACAAGGCTGGTGCGGCATACGTGCCTTTTGACCTTGAATATCCTGAGGAAAGAATAAGCTACATGCTCGAGGACTCCGAGGCCAAGATGCTGCTCAACGACATCTTCATGGACGGGCTGGACCTTGAAGGAAAGGAAGCCGTGCCTGTGAATATGGCGATGCCGGAAGGTCTCGCATACATGATTTACACCTCTGGGACCACCGGCAAGCCAAAGGGGGCGATGATTCATCATTCGGCACTGCGCAACTTCATCGCTTCAGAGATAAAGCTGAAGGGACTCAGCGCACAGGATCGTGTATGCAGCCACCCTTCTTTCGCATTCGACGCCCACATCGTCGATCTTTACCCTATCCTGTCCCTCGGAGGCTCATACCATGTGATACCGACCGAAATACGCAAGGACCTTGACGGAATGTGCAATTTCATAGTCAGCCACGGCATCTCTGGAGGCGGCTTTTCCACGGCCGTTGCCCAACTGCTGCTCGGAAGCGGACGGGAACTGCCTATGCGTTACATAGCGGCCGGAGGGGAGAAGATGACGGGAATGAGCCACCCTTCGATAAGGATTTTCAACGGTTACGGCCCAACCGAATGCACCTGCCAGACCACAGCCTTCGCCATAGAGCCGGGGCAGCAGATGGACAATCCGCCTATAGGTCGCCCGGCTGCCAATGTGAACTGCTTCATTGTTGACGCTTGCAACCATCTCGTCCCTCGCGGAGTGCCGGGCGAACTCTGCCATTCTGGAGCCCAGGTCGGACGCGGTTACTGGAAACGTCCTGACCTCACTGCCAAGGCTTTCGTTGACTGCCCTTGGGATGAAGGCAGTATGTACAGGACAGGAGACCTCGTGCGCTGGAACGAAGATGGTCAGATCGAGTGCCTTGGCCGCATAGACCATCAGGTGAAACTCCGCGGCTTCCGCATAGAGCTCGGCGAAATCGAGAGCAAGGCTCTCGCGGCAAAGGGTGTGAAACAAGCTGTTGCCGCAGTTGCCAAGACGGGCGGCACCGACCACCTTGTGCTGTACTATGTACTGGATGAAGGCTTTGAAGCGGTTACCGAAAGCGATGTACGCAGGTCTCTGGAGGATTCGTCCCTCGCTTCGTACATGATTCCGGATATCTTCATGCAGCTGGATAGCCTGCCTCTCACTCCTAACGGTAAGGTCAACCGCAAGGCCCTGCCCGAACCTCATGTGGACCTGGCGCTGGAGATGGTGGCCCCTGAGACAAGAAAGGAGGGGGTTCTGTTTGATATAGCTTCCAAACTGCTGAATACCACCGAATTCGGTGTTACTGACGACCTAAGGAAACTGGGCATGACCTCCATACTCTCAATCAAGTTCACCATGAGCGCGCAGGAAGCGGGCATCAGATTCAAGGCCAATGACTGGATGAAGGACCGCACCATCAGGGGAATACTCAGACGCAGGACGGAGCTCGTGAGCTGGTTCGGAGAATACTCCCCGGAGAAGCCAGTGGTGGTTCTTGTCAGCGGTCTGTCTCCCGAACCTGTGCTCAAGCCTCTCGCAGACGCACTGGCGGAGGAATACTCCCTACTTGTCGTTGAGCCGGTCACCGAACACTACGATTACGTTTTCACTGATGCAGACGTGAACGAGGCTGTAGAACTCTATCTTGCTTTCATGGGGCTAAAACTTGACCAGCTGGAGGTGTCGGCCTTTGTCGGCCACAGCTGGGGAGGCGAGGTGGCGTACCGTCTCTGCAGACGCTATCTTCAGGAAACGGGCAGGGAAGTACCGCTTCTGATGCTCGACAGCCGCTGGAGAAAGACAGGTGGACGCGCTTCCATCGATTGGGCTCTTCTGTCCGAACTGAAGGGAAGGGTATCTTCGGCAGTCAGGACAAACCTGAGAAATTTTGAACTGATACTCCGTCTCAACGTGAATTCGGAACCGGAAATATACGGAGGCAGAAAGTGTCTGGCGGTTGCCGCTGCCGAGAGAGGTCTTCCAGCCTTCCCTGAGGAACTCCGGCCATTGCTGGATTCATGCCCTCAGCTTTCCGAGTCGTGCATACCTGAGGAATTCATCGACTCCGCATCGGGCTGGCGTCGGCTTTATCCCGAAATCGAGCTTATCGAAGTGCCTGCAACCCACATGGGCATGCTGGATGCCGGATATGCACCGCTTTATCTTGAGTGGTTGAGAAAGAATGTGAAAAGATGACAAGTATATATATATGAACACGAAAATCACAACAATCGCGGCAACTGCCGCACTGCTTACAGGCTGCAACATGGAAAATCCTTTCCTTACAGAATCACCGCTCGAGTATGGAGCGCCACAATTTGACAAAATCAGGAACGAACACTATGCACCTGCCATCAAACAAGGCATAACCGAAGCAAAGGCTGAAATCGACGCCATAGTCGCATGTACCGACGAACCTGACTTCAACAACGTCATTCTCCCTCTCGAGGAGAGCGGAGAGACTCTCGGCAGGGTGGCTTCGATATTCTTCAACCTTCTCGAAGCAGATACCGACGACGAGAAGCAGGCCATCGCGGAGGAAATTTCTCCTCTTATGACCGAATTCTCAATGTACGTTTCCCTCAACGACTCCCTTTTCCAGAAGGTCAAGGCAGTTTATGAGAAGAGGGAAAGCCTCAACCTCGAACCTGATCAGCTGCGTCTGCTCGAGAAGACCTACAAGGGCTTCGTGCGCAACGGAGCGAACCTTGGCGAAGAGGACAAGAAGACATATTCCGCTCTCGAAGAGGAACTGTCTCTCGCAACCCTCAAGTTCGGGAAGAACTCTCTCGCCGCCACCAACGCCTTTACCCTCGACCTTACCGAAGAGGCTGAACTTGAAGGCCTTCCAGACTATGTGAAGGAAATGGGCGCCGAGACCGCAAAGGAAATGGGCAAGGAAGGATGGGTATTCACTCTCCAGGCTCCAAGCTACGTGCCTTTCATGAAATACAGCACCAGGCGTGACCTCAGGGAGAAAATATATCGTGCCTATTCCACCAAGGCCACTTCGGGCGAGAATGACAACACCGGATTATGCCGCCAGATCGTTGACCTCAGGACCAGGCAGGCAAGGCTTCTCGGCTATGAGACCTTCGCGGACTATGTGACCGAGGACAGGATGGTGGGCTCGGTGGCCAACGTATACAGTTTCCTCAACGAACTGCTTGAGCCTGCCCTCCCAGTGGCAAGGCAGGAGGTTGCCCGCATACTTGAGTATGCAAAGGCGAACGGCTTCGAGGAAGCCGAACTCCAGCCATGGGACTTCAGCTACTGGTCTGAAAAGTTCAAGACTGCCACCTACGACCTCAACGACGGCATGCTCAAGCCTTATTTCCAGCTTGACGACTGCATCAACGCCGTCTTCGGTCTCGCAACCACACTCTACGGCATTCACTTCGAGGAACGCAAGGACCTTCCAGTATATCACAAGGATGTACATGTATATGACGTAAAGGACGGCAACGGAAGGCATCTTGCACTCTTCTACGCAGACTTCTTCCCTCGCGAGAGCAAGCGAGCAGGCGCATGGATGACCGACTTCCGCGGCCAGAGCATAGTGGGAGGCGTCGAAAAGCGTCCTTTTGTTTCAATTGTCTGCAACTTCAGCAAGCCGACCTCTACCTCTCCGTCGCTTCTCACCCACGATGAACTCACAACCTTCATGCACGAGTTCGGACATGCCCTCCACGGCATGCTTGCGGAGGGCCGCTACGGCAGCCTGACAGGCACCAGCGTAGACCACGATTTCGTGGAACTTCCTTCCCAGATCATGGAGAACTGGGGTTATGAGAAGGAGTTCCTCCAGTCTTTCGCAAAGCATTATGAGACAGGTGAGTCCATTCCTGACGCCCTTGTGGACAAGATAATCGAGACCAAGAACTACAACTCGGCATACGGACACATTCGCCAACTCACTTTCGGCCTTCTTGACATGGCATGGTACACTCTCAAGGAACTCCCTCAGGAGAGCACCCTTGAATTCGAGAACAAGGCCACGGAGCGTCTCAGGGTACTTCCTGCTGTCGAAGGGGCATGCATGTCACCTACCTTCTCCCACATCTTCCAGGGAGGCTATGCTGCCGGCTACTACTCGTACAAGTGGGCGGAAGTGCTTGAAGCCGACGCATTCTCGCTCTTCAAGGAGAATGGTATCTTTGACAAGACGACCGCGGCTTCGTTCCGCGACAACATTCTTTCAAAGGGCAATGCAGAGGATGCTGCCGTCATCTACCGCAAGTTCCGTGGTCACGATCCCGAGCCTCGCGCCCTTCTCGTAAAACTCGGAATCGTTGAGGAACAGCCTGCTGAATAATATGAAAATAATTCGCAAGACCATAGGATTCTTCTATTTCACGACCCTGCTGCTCAGCTGCGGCAGGGTTCCCGAGGAACTACATACAGTCAGAATCAACGGACTCGATATCCTATATTCGGTCCGTGGTCCTGTTGACGGCAAGCCAGTGGTGCTGATGCACGGCAACGGGGGCTCGCACAAAAGCATGGTTACCCAGCAACTTCAGCTTGCGAAGGCGGGCTACAGGGTATATTGCCCAGACACACGCGGACAGGGAGCCAATGCACCCCTCGATGAGTATCACTATGCGGATTTCGCAGAGGACTGCTATTGCTTCATCAAGACCCTTGGACTTGAGAAGCCTGTGGTGGGAGGTTGGAGCGATGGTGGTATCAACGCCCTGCTGCTGGAACTTGCCCATCCGGGTACAAGTTCCATGATAGTCGCGGCTGGTGCCAACCTTTACCCCGACTGCGGCGAGGGCTTTGAGGAATTCAAAAGCTGGATACTCGAACAGGGGACTCCGCTGGTCATGATGATGCTCAACGAGCCTGACATCAACCCCCGGGACCTTTCGGCAATCACCTGCCCCGCTCTCGTGACTGTGGGAAGCAAGGACCTTATTTCAGTCGAGCATACAAAACTTATTTCCGACAACATCCCCGATGCCGAACTCACCGTGTTCGAGGGGGCCAACCACGGCAGCTACATAAAGAAGAACCCGCGACTTGGCAGACGCATGCTTGAATTCATGCGCTCGCGAGGATATTAGAGCCTTTTGCGAAAGCTCTGTCCTTTCTTGAGATGGACAGGGCTTTCCGTTATGCCCTTTATCATGAAATCGCCTTCGTGCTTTGCTGTGAGTCTGACCTTCGTTATTCTGCCGTCCTTCCAGCTGGCATCCAGCTCTGCTCCGCCGCGGACGCAAAGTCCCCTGAACGAGCCGTCCTTCAGTACAGAAGGCAGGGCTGGGAGCAGTTCCACGACGCCATCCTTGCCCTGAACCAACATTTCAGCAATGCCGGCACAGCCTCCGAAATTTCCGTCAATCTGGAACGGAGGGTGGGCGCAGAACATATTAGGGTAGGAACCGCCTCCGTTCCCGCCGGAAAGGGTAGGGTGAAGAAGGTCGCAGAAGAGTTTGTAGGCGTGGTCACCGTCCTGCAGGCGGGCCCAGAAGAGGATTTTCCATGCCATGGACCAGCCTGTGCTGAGGTCTCCCCTGACCTCGAGGGTCTTGCGTGCCGCATCTGCAAGTTCAGGCGTGCGGGAAGGGGAAATCTCGTCACCTGGATATAAGCCGTATAGGTGTGAGACATGCCTGTGTGTCGGCTCAGCTTCACGATATGGTTCCAGCCACTCCATGATTCTTCCGTCTTCGCCTATGGTCGTAGGCTTTATCCTTCCAATCATGTTGCCCAGCTGGGCGCTGAATTCTTCGTCTGTTCCCAGTATGGCTGCGGCCTCTCTCACGTTTGTGAACAGTTCGCGCACAATCTGGTTGTCCATGGTCGATCCCGCGCATACGCTGCATACAGAACCGTCTGCCGTGATATAGGCATTTTCGGGAGAGGTCGTAGGGGCAGTCACGAGATAGCCGCTGCGCGGATCTTCCGTCAGCATGTCCACGAAGAACAGGGCGGCTTCCTTCATTATAGGGTAAACCCTCTCAAGATAATCCCTGTCAAGGGTATACAGGTAGTGGGCGTAGAGGTGCTGGCAGAGCCATGCCGCCGAGGTGTTGGTCGCTCCCCATGAAGGGTGCTCTCCCGGTGCCGTGAAGCCCCAGACGTTGCCCAGTATGTGGGTTACCCAGCCTCTTGACTCATAGAAGGTCCGCGCAGTCTTGCGCCCGCTCTCCACCTGGCCGGCAATCCAGTCTGTCAGAGGAAGAAGCAGTTCTGAGAGGTTGCCGCTTTCTGCCGGCCAGAGGTTCATCTGGAGATTTATGTTGAGGTGGTAGTCCCCGTTCCATGGCGTAGCCACACCGTTTGCCCAGAGGCCCTGAAGATTGGGAGGAAGGCAGCCCTCGCGGGTCGAGCCTATGAGCAGGTAGCGGCCGTACTGATAGTACAGGGCTGCAAGAGACGGGTCGCTGTGGTCCTTGTCGAAGGCTTCCAGCCTTTCGCCAACGGGCATGTGTTCGCGTCCACGGCCGAATTCAAGGCTTACCCTGCCGAATTTCTCCGAGTATGCCTTTATATGTCTTTTCAGGAGTTTGCGATAGCTGAACTTCTGGACCGCTTCCAACTTGTCTTCAGTAATTTCCACCCAGTCGTCCGGACTGTAATATGAAGTCCCCATGCTGATGAATATGACAGCCTCCTTTGCCCCGTTGACCTTCAGCACTGGCCCTTCCGAGGTTTTTTGACCGCCCTTCGGGAGCATGACATCAACAATGCCCTTGAACTTCAATCCTTTTGCCTTTGTCTCGTCAGGGCCTTCGGTGCCTGAGAGGAGGGCACCTTCAAGCATGTACCGTCCGTATTCATCGACATAGGCTCTGGAAGGATACTTCTCCGCAATGTCCGCCTCCCTGTCCATCACGATTGAAAAGGAGAGTCTGCCCCTTTTGGATGCCTTCAGCCTGATTACCGCGACATCGTCGCTGAACGAAGTGAACAGTTCCCTGGTGTAACGCACCCCGTCCATCTCGAAACTGACCTTGTTCACAGCCCTTTCAAGGTCGAGCTCGCGCCTGTAGTTCACCGCCTTGCCCACGGCATCATGGCTTATCCTCATGTTTCCGAACAGCTGGTAGCTTCCGTACGGCACTTCATAGCCGCGGCCATACCCGCTGCCTCTGCCGCCGCAGGTGAAAGATTCGTACATAAGTCTTTGAGCCTCTGCGTTTCTGCCTTCGAATAACAGTTCCCTTATTTCAGGCAGAACCTTTGCAGCCTCCGGATTGTCAGTGTCCTGTACGCTTCCAGACCACATGGAACTCTCATTAAGCACTATGGTCTCGCACCCGAGGGCGCCGTCGGCCATCATGCCTATGCGTCCATTGCCCAGCGGCCAACACTCTTCCCAGCGCGAAGCCTCCCTGTCGAAGAAAGGTCTGAGATTGTCCGATGTACGGCAGACCAGAGACATCGGTACCATATTCGCTTTCGCCACAGCCGCTGACTCAGCCTTCGGCGCTCCCGCCATGCTCCCCGCGAGCATAGCCAGACACAAAGATAATTTTCTTAACATCATGATTGAGATATTTCCTTTACCCACAGCACAGGCAATAATGCCTGCGGACTTTTCGTGGATTATTCGTTGAGTATGCTGCGGATTCTCTTTTCGTAGGCACTGGCGGTGTGCATCATGCCGAGGTCATTCGGGTGCACGCCCTCGACCATTTCGTCCATGGTGTAGCCGACTTCGTCGTGAGTCATGTAGTGAAGATTCGTCACCCCCTCGTCAATGAGAGTCTGGTAGGCCTCCTGAAGCTTGAGGTTGCTGAGCCTGTATGACGAGCTTGCCTTCTTGGTGTATTCGTTGCTGTAGCCGGAATGCTCCACGAGTATGATGTCGCAGTCGTGTGAGGCGCGAAGTTTCCTGACGCCGGCTGTAACCCTTTCATAGATAGGCATGTCAGGAGTGTTGTTAGGCATACAGTCAATGATATACATCCTGGCGTCAATCTGATTGAGCAGGTCGAAAAGTTCCGGGTCAAGTTTGCCGTTGCCGGAGAAACCGAGATTCACGACCGGGTGGCCTATGCGTCTGCCGAGCATATTGCCCCACGCTTGGCCTGCACGGCTGGCGCAGGCCCCCTGCGCAATGCTTGTGCCGTAGATGACTATAGGCTTTTCGCTGCTGCGCCTGATGAAGTTGATCTCGCTACCCTCCGGAATGCCTAACTCAAGCCACTTTATGCTGTTGTAAAGCGGCAGATAGAGATGGTATTCGTATGTGCCGTCGCTGTCCGGCTGGTAGGTAAGCCCGGAGTATCTGAAATATATGGTGTCCCTAAACTGAGGAGTAAAGTCCGGGGCAGCCCAGAGTTCGCGCCCCTCGTTTTCCACTGCGAACATGTCGACACCGGAAACGCCCATGCTGGCCATGTGCCACATTGCATAATTCGAACTTGTCGTCTGATATCTGACTCGTATCTCCGAAGCGTTGCTGCGGAAAACCAGGCTGAGGCCTGCGGAGTTCCGGCTGAGTTTCCAGAGCGCATCCCTGACCTTGCCTTCAGCCTCGTCAGGAAGCCTCACATAACTGTGGCAGAGGGATTCCCATCCCTGACCATGGACTTCAGCGCCTTCTTCGAGAGGGTCCATCCACCTTATCTGCGAGTAGCCTGTGGTGGCAATGCAGAGCAGCAGCATGGTCACCAGTGCCTTTGCCAACCTTGAAATCATATTGTGAATCATATGTTAGTTGATTGAAATGACCTGCCCCTCGCCGCGATACAGTCTGATCGGCCCGTCAAGCTGGACGCCTATCACAGTAATCTGCTCGTCCACGACTTCCTCAGGAATGTCAATGTAGAGAATGCCCGGGACTTCGCTCCATGAGAGTTTGTTGTAAACTTTGATATTCAATTCCCTGCCGCTGCCCACGACCCATGCGCGCTTGACGTCGTTCACGATGCCCTTCAGGTCGACCGACTCCTCCGGCTTGCCGGGGATGTAGAGATAGAGCACGTCACCCTCCTTGTTGAGAGTGGTGTAACCGGCGTGGAAATGGTCATACGGTATGCCGGCACGAGTGTCGTATATAGCCTCCTTATGCTTTCCCGTCCAGCGGGCGAACTCCTTGAGTATGGCGACTTCTTCCTCCGGTATGGTTCCGTCTTCCTTCGGACCTATGTCAAGAAGAAGGTTGCCGCCCATGGATATGCAGTCCACGAAGGTGCGGAGCAGGGTCTGAGGCGACTTGAAATTATGGTCGGCGTGCTGGAAGCCCCAGTTGTCGTTTATGGTGTAGCAGAGTTCCCAGTATTTCCCCTTTGGCCTCACGACGGGAACGCCCTGCTCAGGTGTGGAGTAGTCTCCATAACCCTGGATGCGGCTGTTGATTATCACGTTTGGATTCTTCCCCCTGATCAGAGAAACGATTCCTTCGCTGTCCCAGGTCGCTGCATCCTGTTCCCAGTCGCCGTCAAACCAGAAAAGTTCCGGCTTGTACTGTGAGTTTATTTCGTCGATCTGGGCAAAGTTGAATTTCTTGAAACTCTCCCACCTTGCAGGGTCGTCCTTGACATTGTACCTTACCTCTGTCCTCTTTTTGTTGGGATAATCCTCCCTGCTCCAATCCAGCAGTGAATAGTAAAGACCGAGGTGGAGATTTTCGCGCTTGTTGACTTCTTTTACGAAAGGAGTCAGCAGGTCCTTGCCCGCCTTGGAAGACTTTTTCGAACTGAAATCGCCCGCCTTGGTGTTCCAGAGTGCGAATCCGTCATGGTGCTTGGAGGTCAGTACCGTATATCTCGCACCGCTCTGCTCGATGAGGTCCACCCACTCCTTAGGGTCATATTTGCTTGCAGTGAATCTCTTTGCCTGATCCATGTACTTGTCATACGGCACCTTGTCGTTGAAAAAGGCCCAGCTCTCGTCGACTCCGTCCACCGCGTAAATGCCCCAGTGGATGAATATGCCCAGCTTCGCGTTTGAGAACCATTCCATACGCTTCTCGTATGATTCGGCGCTCTCACCGGTAAGTTCGGACTGTGCCCATGCGCCCGTTGAAATCATGCAGAAAAGAAATGCTGCGGAAAATACTCTTGTGATATTCTTCATGTGGTTATATATTAGATCGTTAGTGTTGCCTTTCTGCTGACGGGGGAAGGAATCAGAACATCCTTTTGTCCTGGAATGACACTATCCTTCTGTCAAGTTCGTCAGAAACTGATGTCTTGTTCTGCCTCCCTCCGCTTGAACTGCGCTCGGCAATCACCTCGTCAAGCCAGTCTTCAAGACTGTTGTCTATCAACTCATCGTATGGCTTGCCGGAACCGAGATTATGAGGCCACTCCCTTGCCTCTGCCACATATTTCTTAGCCTTCACATATTTCCCTGCGTCTATGGCCCTGGCTGCGAGGTGCAGTTTCACTTCCTCGTAAAGTCTACGTCCTCCCGTCATGCCCTCAAAAGGCATGATGGTCATTCCGGCAAGAACCTTTTCCGCCTTATCATACATGCCGTTCATGGCAAGGGCACGGACCAGAAGGTCTGCCACATGGGAATTGTCCTTGTGATCCGGATAGAAAGAAGATACTTCCTTCAAGGCCAATTCCTTTTCTCCGGAATCCATATATCTGGTAATAAGTCTAGTACGATAACGCCACTGCTCCGGGTCAAGTTCTATGGCCTTCTTGAGGTCGTTCATGTCCCCGCATAGGTCATATCTATATGCGTATAGAGGAGCATAGTCGGAATCGGTGATGGCGGCATATTCCTTGGCCTTCTCCATGTTTCCCAGATATTTGTGAAGGATTGACAGCAGATAGCAGGACATCCATCCCCCCCCGTTCCCTGCTGACCACTGCAGAGGCTCCAGGCTCTCCGTCCTAAAAGGGAAGACAAAGTCCACATTGGCCTTTTCTGCCTCCGGTATTGCATCTGTCCGGACTTCGAGGAAGGCTTTCCATAACTCAGTCAACACGTTCTTATCAGGACAGGCAGAAAGAATACGGGCGGCTTCAGTGTCAAGCCCTAGACCGTGGAAGAATACAGCAGTTTCCATATATTCCTGCCACTTCATCTCCTCGAACATGCTCCCATACAATTCATCTGCTGAAATAACCCCATCAAGATAGTCCGCGAAATCGGGAAAATGGCAAAGCGGGTCCTGCATGCGTATGTGTTCAAGTATGCTTTTGTCCCTCGAAGCGAGATACTTGAGCTCAAGGCCTGTGATATTGTAAGCGTTTCCAACAAGACTTCTTGATGCATACTTGAGAGCAGCCTCGTAATCTCCTTCTTTGAAATGAAGACGAGAGAGAGCGGTGTATGCGGCGCTGCGGTATTCTGATGTGATAGCGGCAATCTCGTAGCGGTCCATGGCGTCCGTGATTCTTCCTAGAGCGGTTTCTGCCTGACCGGAGAGAAAGTTGGCCTCGGCATCATAGGTGTCAATTGCGAGTGCCTTGAGGGTGTAATCCAGCGAGGATTGCCAATCTGCCTTCTGAAGGAGTGTGTAGGCTTTAAGATTCAGGGCAGGGATAAAATCCGGATTAAGTTCCAGAGCCATGTCTGCGTGCGTCTCCGCATCCTTCAAGAGACGCATACCCGCACAGTTCTTTCCGAGCAGGTACTGTCCCAATGCAGTTGATTCGTCGTATGCTTCGGGGATGACGGACGGCCTGTCAAGAAGTTCCGGATCAGATGACCAGATTTTTTTCGATCCTGCCACTATCTTTGACGGGACTCCACCGGATGCCAGGGCAAATTCATTGCTATAGACTTCGGCCGCCTTGAATTCCACCTGCTCCGACGCCAATATGATGCCTTTGTTGTCCACTATCCTGAGCTCACCAGCAAGGTCGGCGAGAGGGTAGTATCTCAAAAGAAGCGAGTCTTCCTTTATTACCACGTTGGCAACCCCGTTTTCAGTCACGTCTCCAGGTTCCCCTATTCCGGAATACGGTAGCCATATTTCACTCCACTCGTCCGTGCCGTATGGAGAGAAGAGGAACTGCTTGAAAGGGGTGTGCATGCTACCTGCGTCATTCTGGTTGAATAAGCGACCACTCTGGAGTTCGACATACTGCGGTTTCGTATCTGTGAGTAGTTCCTTCCAGATGATGCCCTCATCAGACTTGGCCCAGCTAAAAAACTTCCTTCCCAATTTCTGGTCGCGGTCGGCAAGATGAAGCATACCCTTGTCGCTGTCGCGCCACCATGCTCCGAAGTATCCCTTGTGTGAGCCGCCAGGGTGGAAGGATTTTGCGGGGCCGTAGTCAAGTTGGCTATATTCAGACAGGTCCCTGCCCATGCTTATGTCATAAGGGTAATCCGACACCTCTCCACTGTGGCCTATAGTGTATGCCGCAGGATATATGAGTTTGAGGTCTTCGGAGGCGGTGACTCCCGTGTTCGACCAGGTGTAGTAAGGTTGAAAATTGCCTGTGCCGTTGTGCCAAAATGTGCGTGTGACAAGGTAGTCCTTGCTTGCGGGGAGACATATCTCTATAGTCCATCTGGTTCTGGTAATGAGGTCAAGCACGCCTATGTAGCAACTTGAACTGCCGTCTTCCTTGGTAATTGTCCTGTAGTCGACGGGGGAGGAGCAGGTTGGAGCATGGCCTATTATGCCGAAATTGAATTCTATGCCCCCGCTGGTCCATGGGCCTCTCATGGCTATGTCCCTGAATTTGACAACATCGTTGTCATAGAACATCTCGTTTTTACCTACCTTGTCATAAACCGACCATACTTTCCCACCGCATTCAGGCAGTATCTTCACTTTCAGGAACTCATTTTCCAGAACTATGGTTTTCCACTCTCTGAGTTCAGGCTCCATTGAATATGAGTCATATCTGAAGTAGGGGTGAATCTTTCCGCAGGATGGGACAGGGTCCGGGTCGCCGTATGGATAGGTATTCATGGCAACGACTGTCTCAGAAATGCATGTCCTTTGCATATCCTGAGCCGATGCGCTTTGTGAAGCCATGGTTATTGCTGCAACTAATTTCAGTATGTGTGGTCTTATCCTCATGATGTTGTCATGCTGTTATTCCCGTTAAAGTTAGAGAATAATCCATTCAGAAGCAAATGGGGAGATGGGTATCAGAGCAGTCTTCGGGATCAGCCCCTGACCTGGCCGGAGCCATTGATGAGCCATTTGTAGGTAGTCATCTCGCACAGGCCCATGGGACCGCGTGGCCCGAGTTTCTGGGTGCTGATGCCTATTTCGGCTCCGAGACCGAACTGGCCGCCGTCCGTGAAACTGGTAGGCGCATTGACATACACGCAGGCAGCGTCTACATTTAACTGGAAGGTTTCAGCCCTCTGCGCATCGGTTGTGACTATGCTTTCGCTATGCCCCGAGCCATACCTGTCTATGTGCTGGAGACACTCTTCAAGGCTGTCAACGACCTTCAGAGCCATCTTCCAGTCCATGAACTCCGTTCCGAAACTTTCCCCGTCCGCATGGAACAGCAGATCTGACGGATATGAAGCCTCCAGCGCGGAATATGCACGCCCGTCAGCATAAATCACAACGGATTTCCCAGCCAAGGTTCCCACAAGTTCTGGGAGTTCAGCCAGACGAGAAGCATGCACCAGAAGGCAGTCGAGGGCGTTGCACACGCTCACGCGCCGTGTCTTGGCGTTTTCTATGATTCTGCGTCCCATCTCAAGGTCGCCGTATTCGTCGAAATAGCAGTTCACCACTCCCGCACCCGTCTCAATGCATGGAACCTTGGCATTCTCACGGACGAAGGAAATCAACTTCTTCCCACCGCGGGGGATGACAAGATCAACTTGGCCTACCGCACCTAGCATCTCCAGCGCTGCCTCGTGAGTGGCTGGCAGAAGACGGGCCGCATCAGGGTTCACACCTTCCGAAACGAGGGTGTCGCGTATTATGCTTTCTGCGACTTCATTTGAGTGGCAGGCATCCCTGCCTCCCTTGAGAATGCAGCAGTTCCCGCTTTTGAAACAGATGGAGAATACGTCGAATGTTACGTTCGGACGGGCCTCATATATCACCCCAATCACTCCGAATGGCACGCTAACCTTGCGCAGACGCAGTCCGTTGGGGAGGGTCCTGTCCTCGATGGTGTGGTTCAGCGGGTCTGGCAGAGAAGCGACTGCTTTCATGTCCGAGGCAATGGAGTTTATTCTCTCGGGTGTTAGCAAAAGTCTGTCATACAAGGGGTTGGATCTTTCCATGCGCGAGAGGTCTTCCGCATTGGCTGCGAGCAGTTCTTCGGCACGAAGAAGCAGGTTGTCAGCGACATGCACGAGAATCTCCGCACGCCGGCCTGATTTCAATGCCGCCACCGATGCCGTTGCCTTGCGCACCGCGGCGAATGTTCCGGACAGGCTCATTTTACAAATTCCGTATAAGGTGTGTCTTGTGAAGGTTCGAGAACTATGCGGCAGAGTATGTCTTCCCGCTTCCCATTGGCTATCATCACCCTTATGCCGCTGCTTGCGACAGTCCGGGCAATGTGGTATTTGGACTGCATTCCTCCACGACCATGGCTGCTTTTGGATTCACAGATGCAGCCCGAATGGTCCTGTGCTGAACTTATAGTCCTGATCAGCCTCGATTCCAGGAGTGCGGGGTCTCCGTCATATACCCCGTCTATATTGCTGAGAATCACCAGCGTTTCTGCCTCCATCATAGTGGAAATCAGCCCTGAAAGTTCGTCGTTATCGGTAAACATCAGCTCGGTGATGCTGACCGTGTCGTTTTCGTTCACTATAGGGAGCACCCCGCTCTTCAGCATGGCCTCCATGCAACCCTTCTGGTTGTCATACAGGGCGCCCGGGGTGAAGTTCTCCTTCATCGTGAGCACCTGGCCTATTGTGATGTCGTAATTCCTGAAGAAGGTGTGATACAGGTCCATCAGAAGCACCTGGCCCACTGAAGAAAAGACCTGACGCTGCTCGACATTGTCCAGGTCGGCTTCCGCCCCCAGAATGCTGCGACCGCAGGCCACAGCACCGCTGGTGACGAGGATGACCTGATAGCCTGCTGACCTGAGCATGGCAATCTGGTCGACAAGCGATGATACTCTTGTGACATCTATGGTGCCGTCGCGGCGGGTAAGGACATTGCTGCCCACTTTCACTACTATTCTGGACATTGCTGCTTATGATTAAGTGACTTGGAAAAAAAGACCGGTCCTTATTCTCCGCTTCCGGCCGAGTCTGAGCCCTTGGTCCAGAAACGGGAGGTGATGTCCTCGCCGTGGTGGTAGAGGCGCTGGTTGGTGGTCCGGGAGTTGAGAGGGCCGTATTCTGCCATGTAAGGTCCGACTTTTACATAGTCGAAGAGTTCGAAGAGTTCGGGCTCGACCTTTCTTCTGCCTGAATATAATGCAAGTTCGAGGGAGGGGTGGCGGGTGCGCATCTGCCCGGCAAGGGCGGTGAGCGCGTCCCTGTCGCGTCCTTCACCTAGAAGCAGTATGCAGTTGATACCGAAGTTCCGGCTGACCAGACTGTCTACTATGTCGGCGGTGAGTTCCTCGCCTATATCTGTCTTGAGGAAAGGGGAGTGGCACCCGATGCAAGAACCCTGGCAATTCGAGATTTCGATTGCCAGGGTAACTTTATCAGGTATCTCCTCAAGGACGATATCCGTCAGTTCGGGGACATATTTTATCATTACATCTGGATCTTAGAGTCCTTTGGGGTGTAGAAGCGCTTCTCTGCCTCCACCTGCCTCGGCTCGGCGAATGATGACACCCTCTTGAGATAACCGATCACGCGGGTGAGATAGTCAAGATTCTGGCTTCCGCACTTTGGACATTCGCTGAGGGTATCCTTGTTGATGTGGCCGCAGTCGTTGCAGACGGTGTTGCGGATGTTGAAGGTGAAGTAGTTGGTGCCGTAGTGCGCAGCGACGTTGAGAAGCTGGCGGTACTGGTCCTTGGTGAGATGTTCGTTGAGGTTCATGTGGAGAGCCGAGCCTCCGTCAAGGTACTTCACGAAATCTTCACCGTGGAGCTTGAACTTGTCAATCATCGAAACTGACTCATCCTCAGGGTTATAGAAGTACGAGCTGTAGAGGTTGTGCTTCTCTGAGACGAAGAATCCGTCCTTCTTGTCCCACTTGTAGTTCTTGGCAGCGAGATTCTCGGCAGGAACGAACTCGGTGTTGAACATGGCGTCAGGAGTGCGGTCCTTCTTGTTGGCGATGTTGATGGTCTCGAGTATGTTGTTCACGAAATCGCCGTACTCCGGGTTAGGTGATATGGTGAATCCGAGGAACTCGGCAGCCTCGGTGAGGCCGTTCACGCCTACGGTGAGGTACTGCTTCTTCATGTCGATGAAACCTGCGTTGTAGACGTCGAGCATACCGGCCTTGAGGAAGTCCTTGATTATCTCGTTGAAGGCAATCTGGTACTTGTGCACGCGCTCGGTCATCTCGCGGAGGTCGCGGTTGATATAGTTGGTGAAGAGGTCTTCCTTGTCATAGAAGTTTGATGACGGGTCGAGGGCCTTGCCTTCAGGAAGGTTCACTCCGCGGCGCTCGTAGAAATACCTGCGGACTGAATTCTGGATGAGTCTGTTGAGGTTTATGGTCATCACCGACTTGGAGCCTGTTGCCACAGATGCGGTGCCCATGGAGTACTGGTGGGTGGTATGGTTGTGCTCGTCGTTGATCTTCTCGATTCCGTTGCGCAGGCGGCAGCAGCTTGCGAGAGAGTCCGGGCTGTTGGAGATATAGCAGAAGAAGCTGTGTCCCTTTGACCACATCTCGGCCGTGAAGTCAGCGTACTCCTTGTCTGCATAATCGTCGCCTCCGTCGGTAAGGAGAGCCATGGTCTCCACAGGGAAGGTGAGGATGTAGCGGGTGCGTTCCTCGTTGAACCAGTTCATGAAATGCTTCTGAAGCCAACTGAGGGTTTCCCATTTCGGAGCCGAGCCGTCAGGGAAGAGGAACTCGCCGAACACGCCGTCGAAGTATGGCTTGTCGAAATAGCCTATGTTCCAGAACACCGTCTGGTAGCCGCGGTTGCCGGCAGGCATGTTCATCGAGTGCACCACCTGCTGGAGATAGTTGTCTATGACCTTCACGAGGGTGCGCTTCTTGACGTTGAGCTCCACGACTTCGTCAAGGTGCTCTATGTAGTCGTCGCCGTAGTCCTTGCGGATGAAGTAGTCAAGGTACATGAGAAATTCCGGAGTTGCGACGGCACCCATGAACTGCGACGAAATCGAGTATACGAGGTTGATGAACTCACCGCAGAACGACTTGAGGTCGGTAGGTGCTATGGATACGCCCCCGAGTTCCTTGAGACCGCTGATCAGGAAAGGATACATGGTGATGGCCACACAGTAAGGGAAGCCCGGAGTGCCCGACTCGTCGTGCTTGTACAGAATGTGGGTGTTCAGGTCCTTGAGATACTGGTCGGCAAGAGACTTCCCGTAGAGAGTCTTGATCTTGTCGCACATGATGTAGCGGTTCTGCTTGATGTTGTTCTCCTTGTAGAGCTCGTTGCCGAGGGTCACGAT
>JABUTS010000113.1 GCA_021443565.1 Bacteroidales bacterium
CAGACTGCCGAATGAGTACAGAGCATGTCAATCCTGCGCTCCGGAGTTATGTGGAGCGCGAAATCATCCCCCGCTATGACCTTCACGACAAGGCGCACAGGCGCGACCATGTCGAATATGTGATAGGTGAGGCCTTGAGGCTTGCTGCTTTCTATGACGTGGATGCGGATATGGTCTATGTAGCCGCGGCCTATCATGATACGGGTTTGTGCAAGGGGCGTAAAACCCATCATCTCGTTTCCGGAGAAATCATACGTTCGGATTCGGAACTGCGGAAATTCTTCACTCCCGAACAGGTGGAAATCGTCGCCCAGGCTGCCGAGGACCACAGGGCCAGCGGGAAGAACGAACCACGTTCCATATATGGCAAACTGATTTCTGAGGCTGACCGCCAGATTGATGCCGAGGTCACTCTCAGGCGCATAATTCAGTACGGACTGGCGAACTTCCCTTCACTCAACAAGGAAGAGCAGTGGTTGAGGACTCTGGAGCATCTTCATGAGAAATATGCCGACGGCGGCTATCTCAAGCTTTGGATTCCCGAAAGCCCCAATAAGGCACGGCTCGCCGCCTTCAGGGAACTGATACGCGACGAAGTACGTCTCCGCCCCATCTTCAACGAAATCTACGACCAGCTTTCAGACTAGTTCCCGCGGCCGGCCACTTGAGCCTTCTGCATCTACGCCACCTTGATGCAGCTGCCATTTCGGCGGCAATTAGGCGGCGGCTAAAGTTCGTCGGACCAGACGGCGGGAGCAATTTCTTTCATGTTATATCGGCTCGACATGGTCTGGCCGTATGCGCCGGCGCTTCTGAGGGCGACTATGTCACCTCTGCGACCGCCCTGCAGCTTCCTTCCGGTCCCCCATACGTCGCTTGACTCGCACACCGGACCTACAACGTCGAAGGTCTCGTCAGCGTCACCGCGCTCTGCGCCGCTGAGGTTCTCGACCTTGTGATATGCCTGATATAATGCAGGCCTGATGAGGTCGTTCATGCCGGCATCAAGTATCATGAACTGCTTCTTCTGTCCCTTTTTGATGAAAAGCACGCGGCTTATGAGGCTTCCCATCTGGCCGCATATTGCCCTGCCCGGCTCTATGTGAAGCTTCTGGTGAGGTTTCAGAGGATACTTGGCGGCAATGGTTCCCATCCATGTCCCGAAATCCGCGACAGGATGACCGTCAGGGTCCTCATAGTCTATGCCCAGACCGCCGCCAAGGTCTATGTTGTTGACCTGAAGGCCCTGTGCCTCAAACCAGTCGACTATCCTTGAGGTCTTCTCGCACTCAAGTGCAAAGACTTCTTCCACCAGGGTTATCTGGGAGCCTATGTGGAAATGCAGACCGATGAAATCCAGATTGGCGCAGGCCTTGATTGCCTTAACCAGCCTCGGGAATTCCCACTCCGAAATGCCGAACTTGTTCTCTTCCAGGCCTGTAGTGATATATTTGTGGGTGTGGGCATCTATGTCGGGATTGATGCGCACCGAAAGTCTTGCCCTGACCCCTGCTTCACCGGCCATCTGGTCTATAAGCTCTATTTCCTCTATAGACTCGCAGTTGAAACAGCCTATGCCGAGCTTGAGGCAGCTGGATATCTCCCTGTCTGTCTTGCCCACTCCCGTATAGAAAACCTTTTCTGCAGGAAAGCCAGCCTCCATTGCGGCAAGCACCTCGTTGCCGCTGACGCAGTCAGCACCCATTCCGGCGGCGGCAACCGTCTTCAGCAGCCTTGCATCGTTGTTGGCCTTGATGGCATAGTGGACTTCGATTCCGTGGAGGACGGAAAGTCTTGCCGCCTCGTCAACGGTCCTTTTCAGGAGTTCTGCATCGTAAAGGTAGTAGGGGGTTTCTTTTGTGGAAAGTTTCTCGACAG
The DNA here is from genome assembly GCA_021443565.1 of Bacteroidales bacterium. Lineage (GTDB taxonomy): Bacteria > Bacteroidota > Bacteroidia > Bacteroidales > UBA932 > Cryptobacteroides. Next base: position 1,879 of record JABUTS010000113.1, read on the forward strand.
ATAACATGGTCAGTTCGTTTTTTATCGCGACAAATATACAACTTGTACCGTTATGTTTGAAAATTTCTTTGCAGGCAGAGTGTTGTCTGCCCTGAAAGCCTTGGGGCATGGGCTTATTTCCGCCCGTATCTCTGCAGCCCCTGCTCAAGCTGGGCACGTACCTGTTCGCGCAGGCTCTCCGGTGCCAGAACCTCAAGTTCCCCTGCGGTTTTGCACAGCTCCAGCACCAGCTGCCTGTTCGGCACCACGAAGATGGAAAAGTCAACATAGCCATCTCCGCTTCCCTTTTCCTCCTGGGTGCGGTGGAGAGGAAGGTCGCGCAGATAGGCCGCCTGTGTGCCGTATGCCCTCAGCCTGATCAGACTGCCCTTTTCCCCGTGGTTGAGATAAGGGCCGTAACTGGTCGCGAAGGCCTCCTCCACATCGAACGATGCAGGCATCGAGAACACGCTTCCGTTGCTCTCCAGTGACAGTATCCTGTCCAGGGCGTAGACCCTCATGTCATTCCTCTGCTCGCACCATCCGACCAGATACCATCTCTTCATATCCTCCTTCAGGGCATAAGGCCTCACGGTGAACTTCTCCGCCTTGCTGTTGCGGTATTTGCGGTATTCCAGTTCGAGGCAAGTGCTGTCGGTCATAGCGTCCATTATGAGAGTCAGCCATGTATGTCCCGAAGGAATGGCTTCTATGGAGATGCGTCCTTTCAGCTCGCCATCTTTGCGTGAGAGTATGTTCCCAACCGTGAAACTGTCTATCAGCCAGCTCGATGCGTTCTCGTTATCCTCTCCGCCTTCGATATGGTAGCGGTTTGTGCTCCTGTTGCAGGATATGCTGACTCCGAACGCGTCCGCTATTGCCTCCCTGTGGTTGTTGAAACTGCGTCTGGGATAGCTCTCCCCGAAACGGCTCTCCCAACGGGATGCGATTTCGGCAAAGCTGATGCCTTTCTCCCCTCTGGAAGAAATCAGTCTCACAAGCCAGATATATTTTGACAACAGTTCTGAAATCATGGACAACAACCTCTTAGTCTGCAACCATGCTAACTGATTTTGCTATAATCTTTTATCTGATACCTGTCGCGACTCATGGCCTCTTTGAGACAGGCATTTTCGGGGGCATCCAGTTCCGGATCCCTCTTCAGGACAGATTCGGCATAGGCCCTCGCATCGTTCAGCATCAGACCGTCTGCGGCGAGTGAGGCTATCTTCAGGTTCACGGGCAGACCGCTTTGCTGAGTGCCTTCTATGTCGCCGGGTCCCCTCATCTTCATGTCCTCCTCCGCCAGCAGGAAGCCGTCTTCGGTGCGGCACATCAGCTCTATCCTCTGTCTCGACTCCTTGCTCATCTTGTAGTCGGTCATGAGCACGCAGAACGATTTCTCCGAGCCTCGTCCCACCCTGCCCCTAAGCTGGTGCAACTGGCTCAGGCCGAAGCGTTCGGCGCTTTCTATGACCATGACTGAAGCATTGGGGACATCGACGCCCACTTCTATGACAGAGGTGGCAACAAGTATGTCTGCCCTGCCGGCGGCGAAGGCATCCATGTTGAATTTCTTCTCGTCATTCGGCTGCTGCCCATGGACCATTGCAGTCTTGTAGTCAGGGAAGGGGAAGGCTTCAACAATCTGCTCATAACCCAGCTGGAGGTTCTTGTAGTCCATTTTTTCACTTTCAAAGATAAGCGGATAGACTATGAAGACCTGCCTTCCGAGGGCAATCTGTTCCTTCATGAAACGGAACAGGGCTGGCCTCTTCGCTTCGGTTGCGTGTATGGTCTGGACGGGCTTTCTGCCCGGAGGCAGCTCGTCGATTACAGAAACTTCAAGGTCGCCGTAGAGTGTCATGGCGAGCGTTCTCGGTATCGGTGTCGCGGTCATGACCAGTACGTGGGGAGCTATACCGCCGCATCCCTTCGCCCACAGCCTGGCGCGCTGCTCCACCCCGAAGCGGTGCTGCTCGTCAACTATGCACAGTCCCAGCCTGCTGAAAAGTACGTTGTCTTCAATCAGCGCGTGGGTTCCCACTATTATGCCTATGGACCCGTCTTCAAGGCCCGCGTGGGCCTCGCGTCTCTCTGCCGCCCTGCTGCTGCCCGTCAGTATAGCCGCCTTCACGCCTGTAGGCTCAAGATAGCGGCAGATGTTGCGGTAATGCTGGCGCGCCAGCACCTCCGTTGGTGCCATGATGCATGCCTGGTAGCCGTTCCCGATCGCTATGAGGGCGCTCAGCACCGCAACCATGGTCTTGCCCGACCCGACATCACCCTGAAGCAGGCGATTCATCTGGCGCCCGCTTTTCATGTCGTCCCTGATCTCGCGTATCACCCTTTTTTGGGCACCTGTGAGAGGGAAGGGGAGAGTCTCGAAGCATCGGTTGAAGGCATCGCCAACCTTTGGCATAGCTATTCCCACCGAGACTTTTTTGTGGTGGAACCTGTATTTGAGCAGGGAGAGCTGGAGGAGGAAAAGTTCCTCGAACTTCAGCCTCCACCTTGCCTTTTCCAGTGCGGCCGCGCTTTCCGGAAAGTGGATGTTGCGGAGTGCGAACTTTATGTCTGGAAGTCCTCTCTCGGCCCTGAGATACTCGGGAAGACTGTCTTTCAGGGTGGGAAGCACCATCTCCAGGGCATTGGAAACCAGTTTTCCCATCACTTTGCCCGTGATACCGCTATTCTTCAGCTTTTCGGTGCTGTTGTATACGCCCGTCATCCTCGACTGGCCGTTCTGCTGCAGGCTTGCGAGGGAGTCGACCTCCGGATGGACAATGTTCAACCGGCCGTTGAAGGCCGCCGGCTTGCCGAAAAATAGGAACTCGAGTCCCGGCTTAAGCCTCGCATACATCCATTTTATACCCTTGAAAAACACAAGTTCGATTTCGCCGGTCCCATCACCCACCATCACGCTCATTCGCTTGACCAGATTGAACTTTACTGGCTTTGATGGGTCGAAACGGCTCTGCAAAGCCTTACCCGGCATCCCATCCGCAGGCAGATCCCCGATTCCGGCTCCGGACTGTCCCGCCGTCATGGACTGAGTACCGAATAGTTCCACCCTGAGCACCTTGGCCGTGAACTGCACGCAGGCCATTTCAGGACGGAGTTCAGCTATTTTCATCACACCGCTCCGGTCTATATGACGGAAAGGGTAGGTTGACACAAGGTCGCCTACCGTAAGTATGCCCAGTTCCGAAGAGAGCACGGCGGCTCTTCTCGGACCCACTCCGGGCAGGTACTGTATTTCCGTATCCCAGGCGGTTTTCATATCCTATTCCCTCGCGTATCTCTGCCAGCCTTCCTCCACGGTGATGGCCGAGCCGTTGGCAGGCACTATCACCTTTAGATAATCTCCGCTCCGTGCGGGAATTTTCCTTCCGTCAGGAGTCTGTTCCATCCTGTCGCCCGTGCTCCTGTCCACTGGCAGGCTCTCCGGAAATATAAGGAAGGTGTAGGTGGTGTTGCCCTTGTCGGCTCCCCAGTGGCCGGAATCCTTGCGGCAGGCCTTCTTCAGCCTCCTCTCAAACTTCCTGTCCTCATCTGCGGGATTGCTGAAGTGCACCCTGACATATCTCCTGTCATAATCCTTGTAGCTCAGGGAATCAAGCAGTTCCACCTCTGGAAATTCAACTCCGGTGGCACGCTCCAGATCCTCCGCGTTGCGGTAGTGTATGGCCATCTTTCCCTCCTCCTTCTCCGTCTTGTGGTTGTATGCGAACCAGAAGGTGGCGAAGGTGCCCGCAAGGAAAAGCAACGGCACTGCCAGGAGTGCCGTCAGAATGTATTTTGTACTTTTCTTCATATCCTATCTGACTATGGATTGAGGGAGGAAGAAACTGTCTATTTCCTTTATGTATACGGCTGACACAGGCAGTTCTTTCTTCACTCCGTCCACGGTATACCATGGTTCACCCTGGCGCACAAGCACTTTCCTGCCTGCGGCATCGGTCCAGCTGATCTGCTTTATGCTCTTGTCAGCATCTTCCATCTTGAAGTCCAGGCCTTCGAGAAGTTTGTTGTGAGGGATGAAGACGGTGTTGTTGAGCTCAGCTTCCTTACCCTTGACTCCTGCCACCTTGCAGAGATATTCGTTCAGCTGTACGTTGGTTATCCAGCCTTCCGGCCTCTGTCCCTTTGGACTATATACTGCAAGGAACACGTCCTCTCCGGTGTGGTTGCCGCTGACAAAGCCGAGATGATGCTTCGAGTTGAGTATTTTGTTTATGTATGAGTTGAAGTTCTCGGAATTGGCGATTTCCATATAGTCATACTCCTTGACCCCTTTCAGACGCATGAGTTTTGCGTGCTGCTCGTCGCTGAGTTCTATTCCGGTAAGGTCCATGAAAATCTCCTTCACGCGCTCCGGCTCGCAGGTCTCTATCCTGCGGGCAACCACGTCGCATGATGCCTTGTACCTGTCAATGCCCATGAAGAGGCTGCTGAGATCCCTCTCATAATAGTGAGAGTACCTGTCATTGCCTATGTTCATGCCGCTTGTGCCATGGTCTGGAAGTATGACGACGGTGGTATTGCCGTCCTTCTTTGCGAAGTCAAGAGCCACCTTTACAGCCTCGTCGAATGCAAGAAATTCGCTGATGGTACCTCTCGCGTCCATCGAGTGCGCCATGTAGTCGACCTTGCTGCCTTCGATCATTAGCACGAAACCCTTCTTGTTGCGGTTGAGCATCTCAATCGCCTTTGCTGCCATCTCGGCCAGTGAAGGCTCGTCGGTCTCGCCGCGGTCTATTTCGTAGGCGAGGTTCTTATAGGCCAGGAGTGCCCAGCCCTTGTCGCCGTTGAGTGCGTCGAAGCCTGCCCGGTCAGAGACATAAGGTATGCCCCTCGCCTCAAGGTTCGCACGACACTGCCCGTTCATATATTTTGATCCTCCGGCGATGGCTACGTCGAGAAGCCCCGTCATCTGAGGCGCAATCACGTCGTAGCTGTTCCTGCTGGGCGCGTGGGCGGCGCATGCTGCAGGTGTGGCGTGGGGAAATTCAACTGTAGCGACTACGCCGACGGACTTGCCCCTGTAAATCTTTGCCGCCTCCATTACCGTGGCTGCCGGGAAGAATGTTTTGCTCTTGTCTATGGCTTCCACGCTGGCGTTCGGGTTTTCATCGGGGAAGGTGCTTATGTTGTTTGCACGGGTTATGACTCCCGTCATGTACGCCGACGCTGCACCTGAACTGGCCACGATGGGGGAGTCGGTGAGCGAGGACCTTACGAAACCGCAGAGATAAGGGTCGAGGTTCAGGGTTTTCATGTCCATCCCGACATACTGCTTGTACCAGCGGCTTGCTGTCAGCACTCCGGTGGATGTGCCGTCCGGAATCATAATGATTACGTTCTTTGTGGGCTTTACGTCGTTCCCCGCGATGCAGGAAAGGGCAAGAGCGGCAAGTGCCGCAATCGTAAGAAATGTTTTTCTGATCATCTTTCTGGGTGTTGAGTCTTTTCACTTATCACACAAAGTTACAAAAAAAATCTCCATCAGCCGGAAGCTGATGGAGAAATTGAAAACTCAGGCAGTGAGCGCTATCTCCGATGATGCTAGCGTATCGTCTTAAGGAAATTCTTGGTTTCTTCAGGATATTTCTGCATCCTGAGCTGCCAGATGAGTTCCTGAATGCTTACGTTCTCGACATCCTTCAGACGCATTGCACACAGCCTGGCTGCCCCTGCGCCCTTGATGGTGCCGTTGCCCGTACATTCTCCGGTGAAATCACCACTGGCTGCACCTATGTTGGTGAAGTTGCTCCAAGCATGCACTCCGACTGCGTTGAACTGATGAGAGCCAGTGTTCATGAGGTTCGCAATCCAGGCGGGGGAACCCTGGCGTTCCTGGTTGGATGTGCCATGGTTCCAGATGCAGTATGCAAGGGTGATGACAGGGATGTTGTATCCGGCTTTGTTCTTGAACCACATGATTTCCCCCCGGCCGCCTGCATAAGGGGAATACTGCACCGATACTATGCCTTCAAGCTGGTCGTTGGCATCAATGAAGGCTTGATATGCCTCTTTCGCCGAAGATGAGGTCACGTCATGTCCCATCACCTCAAGTACCTTTATCCTGTGCTGGCGCATGTGGGCTGCAAGCCTTTCAGCATTCAGTTTCAGTACGGAACTTCTGTTTGCGTTGTTGCCGTAGTTGTCCACATAATAGTATCCGCCTCCAAGTTCCTCGACATAGCTGCAGTCGTCGGGCTGCTTGTCCACAAGGTTCTTCATCTGGGCCGGAGCCATCATGGGGAGAGTGCCGCCGGCTATGCCGTAGCCCATCTTGACCATAGGTCCTACACCTACCGTGAGAAAGTCCTTTTCATAGCCGTTCATCATCCACTGCACGTTGTCACCATCGGTAAGCACGAAGGCCGCGAATCTCTTCTTCGGCGTATACTTGATCCTTCGAGGATTGATGTTCTTCACGAGAACCTGTTCATCGTAAGACTTGTATGCAAGGGAGGTGAGAGGGCAGTTGTAGCTCCAGTCGCATGCTATCATCTGCTTGCCGTAGAGGGAAACCTGATTGACGAACACGTCCTCGCCGACTCCCGATTCCCAGCCGAGTACAGGAGCGCCGGGCTCAAGCCATGCCAGCACCTCTTTGAGAAGATTCGCGTTCTCTGCCCTTCCGCTGCCCTGCTCCCTGTTGAGATTGAGCACGAAAAGGTTGTTGGCGATGGCGTACTCGCGAAGTTCTCCTGTGCCGACTGGCATGACCACGAGCGACTTGTTCGAGCACTTGTCCTTGAACTCCTTCCACGCATCTGCAGTCGACTTGGCCGTTGCATCGTATGTCATGGTAAGGCCTTTGTCCTTGAAGTGCTTCTCGTCGCGCACGTCCACGATTACGGAGTTGTAGACATGGGATGCCACCGCCGCAACTATGCCGCTCTCCGGGTTGTCCTTCACGTTGGTGAGCACATAGCCGTTGAACAGGTGCCTCAGATCAAGTTCCACCCCGTCTGCGGGTCCATAGCTGTTGGCTGCGAGCTCGATTGCTGTCTGGCGTCCCTGCTCATGTATTCCCATATTCTCGAGACGGTCCCGGCACACCTTGTAGGAGTCTCTTTCCTCGTGGTCATAAAGCCAGACTGCGATGTCGCTTTTGCCTTCGCTCACAGCCCTGTTTGCAAGACCGCACACTGACTGCGCGAGCAGATGGTACTGCAGCCCCCTTTCCATTTCGCTCTGGTCCACGTCGTTACGCCTGCCGTCTCCGAGCACGTACACAAGGCTCCAGTATTTCTTCGGAAGCCTTTCCATCATAGGGAGATAGTTGTGGTCGCCGTCCTTCACAGGATCGTAAAGCGAGTCGTAGTCTACGGCGTCCGAATTTGATTCGGGCACCAGGTCTTCGGTTTCTTCCTCTTCTTCATTCCCTCCATCGTCATTCCCCTTCTGCTCCGTACTGCAGGAACTGAAGAGAAGCAGAGATGAAGTCAGTATTGCTGCCGTTGCAGCGAACAGATAATGTCTGGCCATTACAGATAGTTTAGTAGTTTATTTCGACCTTCACACCTTCAGGGCTGTTCTCGAATTCGATTAGACAAGTTGAGCTGAGCGTGTCGAAGCTTGTTCCGTCAACGCATTCCTCGCCGTTTATCTTCACGCTCTCAGGCGCGTTAGGGAGGTAGATGCGGGAAACGTTGTGGGTGTTTACGGGAGCCTTCGCGATGAATGAGTATGAACCCTCGTCCCACTGCTCGTCGCTTTCCCTGCTGGCTGCCGCGATGACTGAAGGCCGGGTCTTGTCGACTCTTGCCATATTCACGAAGTACCCCTGCCTGTTTGGCTCTATGTATTTCTCCGTAAGTACCGGGAGCTCAGGGTCATAGAGGTCTATGAGCACGCCCTCGACCTTGAGAGGCTCTGCTGACACGCTCTCGTCCATGCATGCAACGATGTCGTATACGCCCCTTTCGAGACGGAAACTGTTCTTGAACTCGAGTGCCTTTCCGGTAAGCGAAGCGTAGAGCTCGGATATGGTGTTGACAAATCCTGTGTCACCTCCCTCGTGGAGTATGTACTCCTTAGGATTCTGGCGTATGATTCGTACGAGACCCTTCCCGTATTTGTATTCGCCCTCTTGCGCTCCTGCAGGGATGCCCATGAGTGAGAAAAGGTGGTCTGCAGGGCATGCAAAGCTGTTGCCGTCCTTGTTCCACCATTCGGCAACGGTCTGGAACGGGTCGTCGTCACGTCCGCTGTAAACAATCACGCCTCCTTTTTTTACCCATTTTGCAAGATGCTTGTGAGCTGCAGGGTCGAGAGGCTTCATGTTAGAGTAGGACATGAGAAGTATCTTCACTGGAGCGAGAGCCGGCTTGTAGCCGAGGTTCTCGAGATGAGTTATGCCCACAGGGACGCCCTTCTTCACGAGGGGGAGCGCCTCTCCATAGAAGTTGGAAAGCTGAGGGTCGTTGTAGCCCTTGTGGATAGGGAAGCGCTGGAACATGAGAGAGTTGCCCATCAGCACGCTTATGCCCTTGTCGCCGCTGACCTTGTTGTCAGACTCCGGCACCTTGTTGAGGGAATTGTACATGATCTGCATCATGGTCGCGAAATCGGCAGGGATGTGGTCCTTGATGTCGCTGTCCGGAGCAATCTTGTACAGTCCTTCATATATGCGCTCAGGCCAAGGCATCACCTCGTAGTTCGCCACTTGAGGGTAGAGAAGCTGGGCGGTGAAGGTAGCCTGATAGTTCTTCCTGTAGTCCATCCAGTCACGAGGCCAGTCCTCGATAGGGTCGGTGAGGAAAAACATCTTGCGGCCCGTAGGCTCGGTCATCGAAGCCATGGAGCCGTATTCCAGATATGCGGTCTCGAACACCCTTTCCCTGCGAACCCCGTTGTAGAAGTCAGGTTCGCGGGACGTGCCCGTCCATACCTGGGCTATATAGCCATCCACGCAGTCGAGGGATGCGAGAGATGCCTCCGGGGAGACAATCTGCCACTGGGAGTAGTTGACGAGGGAGTGGGTGGGAACATAGCACTTGATGTCCATGCCCTTTGACCTGCCGTATTCCTTCGCGTAGGTGAACACCTCGTTCAGAGCCCTGTAGTATAGGTGGTATTTGAGCTTGCTGGACATGTAGGTGGCCTCCGGAGACTCATCCTGAGGTCTCCAAGGCTCGCCGTAGTAGTCCTGCCACTCGCGCTTGAAAGCCTCGCTGTAGCCTGCCCTTGCCCAGAATTCAGGTTCTTCCATGAAGATTGCCTCCACGCCCGCGTCAATGACTCTCTTGACATGTTTTTCCTTCATGTACTCAAGGAAGTTCATCGAAGGCACAATGTAAGGAACCATACGTCCGTGCCAGATGGTATCTCCATCCATCTCCTTCTGCCCCTCGTCGAGATGCCATTCTCCGTCCCATTCGCCCGTGAAATAGTCCTTGTATTCACCCCATGCGATTCCCGTCATGAAGTGGATGACATAACCGCGCTCTTTCCAGGATGCCACCTTCTCTTCGAGTGTAGCCCTTCCGCGGCCCCTGTCGGATGGGTTTCCTCCGACGCCGTAAACCATTACCGCGTCCGCCCTGTTGTCTATGGTCTCTCTCCATGAGCGTGAGCTCTGGAACGTAGTCTTGACTCCGTCGTCCACCATCTTATGGGAGGTGGAAGTGCCGCAGGAGAAGACGGCTGTTGCTGCAGAAAGAATGAGAGCAGCTCTTGCGAATACTTTCATGATGCTAGGTTTTTAAAAAGGGATGCGGTCGCCCGCATCCCTTGGTTTTTTCGATTACGGTACGTAAACCTCTATTGGCTCTGAATAGTTCCAGCGCTTGTTGTTTACTGTAGAGTAGTTGATTCTTGCGGCAGCCCTTACCCAGACCTTGCGGCCAGAAGGAATGGCGCCTATTGAAGAAATCTCGACAGGCTGACCGAGGTTCTTATCGAAAGAAGTTCCCGAGTACTCGATCTTGTTTGACCACCTGGTGTCTCTTGCCCTGTAGCCCACTGAGCTTGAGTAGCTTACGAAGAGCTGGATGTCGGTGATGTTGGTGAAACTCTCGTCGTAGTTTCCAAGAGGCTCGATTGCCTTCCTGAAATCCTCCTTCGAGGTAGCCCTGTCAACCTTGACCTTGGCTACGATCTGGCCTGCAGAAGCCTGCGGTATGCCCACAATCTCGACCTTGAGGAAAGGGTCCACGACGAAGTTGATTTCCTGTACGCCCTTCACATGGCCGTTCCATGAAAGGTCCTCTATAGGAGTGCCGTCTGCAGTTTCCCTTACGATAGGAATGAACGGGCCGTCAACGCGTACATTGTAGTCTGCTTCGAAAACCTTGGTGTTGGTGAAGGTTCCGTCAGGACGGCAGTAGAAATCGATAGGGTTGGTGTTGCCTTCCCACGAAGTCTCCACGAGTCTTACACGTATGCCTTCCGAACCCTGGTCAGTGAGGACGGGATTTCCATCCCTGTCAACAACCTTGCCCTTGATGGTCTCTTCCGGAGCGTCGTAATTGTCGATCTGGAAGAGGGAGCATGAAGCTGCTGAAAGCATTACTGCAGCGATTGCTGCTGAATTGAATATTCTTTTCATTATCAATTTCCTCCCTTATTATCTGTTAGGCTGCTGGTCGATTACGTCTGACTTGGCCACCTGGTCACCAGGGATGGCGAAGTAGTAATCGACAGTAGAGTAAGAGTATACCCTGTTAGGATCGCAGATGAAGCGGTCGTCGAGGAAGTATTTGCCGGTAGCGGTAGAGTAGAACGGATAGAGACCGCGGAAGCGGAAGTTCTTGCCGTCAGAGAATTCTTTTGCGTCACGGGTAACGCCCCAGAAACCATCACGGTTATCCTCGTCGATTACACGCCAGCGGCGTATGTCCCACTTGGACTTGTGCTCGAAAGCAAGCTCCTTGCGGCGCTCCTTGCGGACGATGTTGCGGCTTTCCTCGCTTGCGGTGAGGTTGCCGGTCAAGACGTTCGCGCCTGCACGGTCCTGAAGATCCTTGAGTGAAGCGGTGGCAACGGTAAGTACGTTCGCTCCGTCAACGGTGGTTGAACCTGCGAGTGCGCACTCTACACCTGCCTCTGCTGCTGCGAGAAGCACGTCGGCATATCTCATGAGAAGGAAAGGCTGGTCTGACTTGCCCTCGCCTATGTCCTGGAGAGTCATGTCCGGATCAAGGTACTTCCTCAGGTTGAAGCCGGTTGTTGAAGCCTCTGCATCAGAATCGAAAGGACCGCAGCTTCCTGAACGGGTCATGCCTGCGTCAGCATCCATCTGGTTATTGGTACGGCTGGTGCCGCATACGAGATTGGATACGTGTGCGCTGTACTTCTGTGAGTTGCCGTAAGCGTAGTTTGCGAAAGGCTTCACAGGGGCTGCACCCTTATAGATGCCGAGACGGGTCTCGATTTCAACACCGCGGAACTTGTCCATAGGGAGAATCACATACGCGCGGAGACGGGGCTCTGCATCCTTGAAGAAGTCAAGAGGTGAGTCGTACATGATGTAGTTTCCGTTTGTGTGGTCGGTGCCGTCTGTAACCTTCACGTGGCCATTGGCGTAGCGTGGAAGGCCGTCATAAAGTTCTACGAGGTCGAGGGTAGGGCTGGTACCTCCGGAAAGAGGCTGATGCCACAGACAAGGTGACGAGTATGAGTCAAGTCCGTGGGTAACGGTAGGGTATGAATAGTATCTTACCCAGATGTTCTCCGAGCTTGAGTCGTCCCTCCACATGTCGACCATGTTCTGGTACTTGTCTGAGTTTGCGCGGTAGAGTGAGTACTGACCTGACTTGATGACTGTGTTGGCAGCCTTGAAAGCAGCCTCGAAGTATCTCTTGGATGCAGCCTGCCACTTGTCGGGGTCGAAGCCTATCACACGTACGCCGGTTTTTTCGCCGACCTTGGGGTTCTTGTATTCCTGGATGGTCTGATTGTACTTTGCGACACAGCCTGCATAGTTCATGGCCTCTGCAAGGCATGCATAAGCAGTGTACTTGTTGGCATAGCCCTTTGCGCTTGGAACCACAGGAAGGAGTTCGGCAGCCTTCTGGAAGTCTGCCATCACCTGATCCCAGGTCTCTTCCTCTGAAGAACGGGCAACCTCCATGGTTGAAGGATCCTCACGGTTGTACTCGATTGTCTTGGTAACAAGAGGAATACCACCGAAACGACGTGCCATCGCGTAGAAAGTGAAGGCTCTCACGAAGTAGCCCTGGCCCATAGCCTCGTTTGCAACCTCCGATCCGAGAGTTGACTCATAGTTCGGAACAACCTCGATAAGGTGGTTCGCGTCATGGATGAGAGTGAAAGCATTAGACCAGTAGGTCGTTCTCTCACCGGTGAATGAAGATGCACAGTCACGGTTCATGGACTCGCCGGTACCCTCCATGCCGAAGGAACCAAGCCATGAGTTGTATTCAACGCCCCATTCTGCGAGGTACTTGAAGTCCTCGATCGGGAGGTAGCTGTACATTCTTGCCATGTACACCTGCATTGAAGAAGCAGATGAGAAGATGTCGTCATCCGATACCTTGTCCTTTGTAGGAAGATACATCTCCTCGCAGGCAACAAGGGCGAATGCCGCAGCAATGATTGTATATAAGAATGATTTTCTCATAATGCTATCCTAATTAGAATGAAAGATTAAGACCGATGGTGTAAGTCTTGTTGAGCGGGTAGAGACGGTCGTAGCTATTGGAAGGGTGCTCTGGGTCAGAGTACTTCATGTGGCTGAGGGTGAAAGGGTTGTATGCGTTTGCGTAAACCCTGAGACCGAATTCCTGCCAAGACTTGAACTTTGGAAGGGTATAACCGATTTCGATGCTCTTTACACGGAGGTAGTTGGTGCTGATACGGTTGTAGCTTGAGTTGCTCCTTGCCTCATGGCCTGTGAGAGCGTAGTAGCCCTTCGTCCAGGTGAGGGTCTGGTCGTATGGGTCCTTCCAGCCTTCCTCTGCAGGATGCCAGCGGTCCTTGAACTGCGTGAGGACACCGCCCGCACCTGCCTGAACACCCCAGATAGCCCTGAGGGACTCAGTGTACTGAACCGAACCGAGAGCGGAGCCCTGGAAGAGCACGCTGAAGTCGAAGCTCTTGTACTGCATGTCGAATGAGAGCGAGTAGTTCATCCAAGGAGTCTGGTCGTAAGCGTAAGGATGCTCGTCGAGACCGTTGATCTCACCGTCGCCGTTCCAGTCAAGGTACTTGTAGTCGCCAGGAAGGGTGTTTGCCTCGGTGTAGATGTTCTTGCCGTACTCCCAGATGTCCTTCCAGCTTTCGAAGCGGCCGTCAGCCTCGTAACCGAACTGTATGCCCTGGTAACGGTTGTTGAGGTTGTCGTTTCTCCACTTGTCATACGAGCTGCCGTAGTCCTTGCGAGCCACGGAGTTACCGTACTTCTGGCGGGTGATGGTCATCATGGTGCTGATGCCGTAGCTGAAGTCGCCTACCTTGTTGCGGTGGGTGAGCTGTATTTCCATACCGAAGTTCTCTGAAGACTCGAGGTTCATCAGAGGTGCGGATGAGCCAACTACGGTAGGGAGGCTTGAGTTGTCCTGGGCGAGGAGGCCGGAGAGCTGACGCCTGAAGTAGTCAACCGATCCGCCGAAGAGTCCGTGCCACATATCCCAGTCGACGCCGAGGTTCATGGTATGGATGGTTGCCCATGAGTAGTCAAGGTTAGGAAGAGGCTGAGGGCTTACCATGTAAACCATAGAGCCGTTGAGGAGGTAGCCCGGAACGTGTCCGTTGTACCATCCGTTAGTTGAAGTGGCACCGCCTTCGTAGGTGTAGCCTGTCATCCATGCATAGCCGTTCGCGCGGTTCTCGTCACCCATTGTTGCGTAAGATGCGCGGAGCTTGAGCATATTGATGAAGCTGAGCGGGCTGTTCTTGAACCAAGGCTCCTCGGAAACTCTCCAACCTGCCGAGATAGACGGGAAGAATGCCCACTGGTGTCCCTCTGCGAAGTATGAAGAACCGTCATAACGGAACTGGGCTTCAATGAGGTAGCGGTCTGCAAAATTGTAGTTGAGACGGCCGATGGCTGCCATGTGGGCAACATCCTGATAGCCGCCGCCTATCACGAACGCGTCAGTGTCGCCCGACTTCGAGGTGAAGTAAGGGGTGCTGAAGAGGAGATTGGTGGTGGCATTGGTGGACTCGTAGTTGTAACGCTGAGCCTCCCATCCGATGAGACCACCGATCTCGTGCTTGTCGAACTTGCGGTTGTAGTTGAGGATGAACTGATAGAGGTGCTGGCTCCTCTGGTTGTTGACCTTGGTGAGCTGGCTTGGAGACGAGTCGGCATAAACCTGACGGTTGTAGGTGCCGTCTCCGTTGTTCTTGTAGAGGTTGTACTCCTTCTTGAAGGTGGTATTGAGGTCGAAACGCGCGTCAAAACTATAGAGAGCCTTGAAGTTGAGGCCCTTGAGAGCTGAGGTGATGGTTCCGAAGTCATAGGTGAGGGAAGCCTGGGTCTGGAACTGCTTCTTGTTGTAGGTCTTGTAACCTGAAATGTCAGCAGTCATCTCGGCTATGGTGTTCTCATTGAGGTCCATACCCTCGTAGCTGAGGAGCGTCTGCTCAGGGTCTGCGTATGCAGGGTAGATAGGACCCTGACGCCACCAGTTGCGGATGAGCCAGTCTGAGTTGGTGTATGGCTTGTTCTGCTGGTCTATCACGCCTGATATGCTACCGTCGAAGGTGAGGCCCTTTGCAATCTCGGCGTCCATCTTTGCCCTGAAGTTGTACTTGTCGTAGTTGAGGTCACCGCTCTTGAAGAAGCCTTCCTGGTAGTTGTAGCCGAATGAAGCATAGTAATGATACTTCTCTCCGCCACCTGAAATCGACACGTCGTGAGCGTGCTGCGGAGCCATCCTCTGGATAACGAGGTTGTTCCAGTCAGTGACCTGGCGGGTGCCGTTCCTGAATTCCTCGATGAACTCGTCGTTGAATATAGGAGAGCCGCCGTTCATGTTGTTATATGCCTTCTCGTTCCATATATCCATAGCGTCGAAAACGTCGACAAGTTCAGGAAGGCCCGAAGGAGTCTGGAAAGTGAAGGAACCGTTGTAGCTTACCTTCGCCTTGCCTTCCTGACCCTTCTTGGTGGTCACGAGGAGAACACCATTACCGCCACGCATACCATAGATTGCGGCAGCACCGTCCTTGAGGACAGACACGTTCTCGATGTCGTTGGCATTGAGACGGTTGAAATCGTCAATCGTGCGTGGAACACCGTCGATTACGACAAGGACTGAACCGTAGCCGCGGATATCTATGCTTGAAGAATATGAACCAGGCTCTGCAGAGGTCTGCCATACGCGGAGACCTGGTACACGGCCGGTAAGCATGTTCTGAGGGTTCTCAGACTTTGTCTTGATGAGCTCTTCGGAACCTACTCCGGCAACGGAGCCGGTGAGGGAACCCTTCTTCTGGGTACCGTAACCTACGACAACTACACTCTCGAGGAAGTTCTCGTCGTCAGTAAGCACTACGTTGATGACCTTGCGTCCGTTGACAGCCTCAGTCTTGGTCTGGAGACCTACGAATGAGAACTCAAGGACTGCATTGGCCGGCACGGAGATGGAATAGTTTCCATCGATGTCTGTAGGAACACCGGTAGTGGAGCCCTGCAGCATGACGCTGGCCCCGATTACCGGGTCGGAATTTGCGTCAGTTACAGTACCAGTTACCGTAATGTTCTGTGCGGACGCGCTGAACGGGCAAGCCATCATGACGATGGCAAAAGCCAGTGCTGCGAAGCGCGAAATTTTGTTACAGTAATTGTGCATAATTTAATTGTTTGGTTTCTCTAGTTATTTGACAGGTATCCGGACAGAGTGGCGTACTCTGCAGCGTATGTGAACTGGAACATGCCCTCGGAATTGCACTTTGACCTGTCCAGGCTCCATCCTGCGAGAAGGCTCTTCGGAAGGAGACCCTCCTGGAGGAAGTTGGCATATCCGCAGTCGAGGTTCTTCTGGAACGAATCGACAGGCTCCTTTGCATTTGTTACATAAGCCGCAGCGTCAACGTATGCTCTCATGAGCACCCCGTTGAACCATGTGTTGAAACCGTCCATAGGCCACTGCCAGTAGCCTTGCTTTGACTGGCTCGCAGTAGGGAACTCCTTGAAGGACGCGTCGGTCATGGCCGCCATGTCGCTCTTGTATTCCTCTTCGCCGGTCACCCTGTACAGGTCTGCGGCGCCCGAGAGCATCGCTCCTGTGTTATAGGTATAAGCCGGACCGTTCACACTTCTGAGGTTCGCCGGTTTGCGGTAACGTACGCCGTTCACAGTCTCATACTGTATCGTACCTCCTATGTCCGGGGTGTTGAGGTTGTCCTCATACAGGCCCTTGGAGTTTCTGAGGTACTGTCTCTGCCAGTGGTAAACCTTCCTTGCGAACATGAGGTAATATTCGCTCTTGTCCATCTCCTCGCTCACCCTGGTCCTGCCGTCGGCAAGGTCTATATGGCGGTAGGTAGTCTTCACGCCCTTCCCGGAATAAATCTCCGAAAGCCATACGAGAGGGGAGACGATTGGGCCATTGCTGCAGGAATGTTTCGAATAATAGCCCGGCCCCCATGGAATTCCTCCTCTCTCCACACCGTTTTTCACCGTGCAGTCCCATCCATCAAGGACATATTCGGTGAGATATTCGGCGATTTCAAGATATTGCTGCACCCCGGTAATCCGGTATGACTCAATGAGCTCGCGCACGAGCCACATCTGGTCGTCATACACGTTCTCCTTGTCTTCGACCCTGGCCGAGCCTCTGGATGCCCTGTTGACACCATAGACCGACCAGCTCCTGGTCTGGGTGAAGGAGGTGAGGGTGTAGGTTCCCTGGTAGTATTCCAGCCCGTCCACAAGTTTCTCGAGCAGGGAGCAGTAGCGGCTGAAGTGCTTGTCGTGAAGCTCGGACTTGCCGTCTTCCTTCAATGCCACCATTGCCTTGAGAGCCGCGTTGACGGCCTCTATGGCGCTGGTGTACATCCAAACGCTGCCTGTCTCAGTCTGCTTCGCCTGGGTGAACGGATTGTAGTACCTGGCCATCTTCATTCCTGAAGCCTGATCCATATAGGCCTTCACAGCTGCATCAGTGATGGCAATTGAACGCTCGAGGTTGAGCGTCGCAACGTCGGTGGAAGGTGCCGGCTTGTCGCCTCCTCCGTTCTCATTCCCGCCTTTCTCGCCGCATGAGGCGAAACTGTGCAGAATGAGCAGGATGGCTGCTGTGGCCCTGATTACTTTCCCAAAGACTGTAAATGGTCTGCCCATCATCTATGATACTATTCGAAAGTGATGTCGTAGAGGCAGATCTTCTGTTCTCCGTCGCGGTCGTCACCCTTGAATACGCCGTAGCATATCACGATGTCGCTGCCGTTGAATGAAGAGAGGTCGTATACGAACTTCGCATACTCGTTAGGAACGTCTGTGCCGCCCCTTTCATGGATGAACTTCCAGCAGCCGTCGCTGGCCTTCGCGTTGGAAGTCGCAGTGCATGAGGTCGGGTCGAGGTGCTTCACGGTGCCGTCGGTCTTGATTGCGGTAACCTTGTAGACTGTAGGCTTCGAAGCGTCGAAGTTGCGTGCGCGTATGGTCATCTTGTTCATGCCGGCCTTCACGCTTACCTTTTCATACCAGTAAGACTCTGGAACCTTGTAGTTTGCGTCTATGCCGCTGCGGGTCTTGAATACGAAACCCTCGCCTGCCATAGGCTCGCAGTCCTTGTTCACGTACTGGAATGCCCACTCTGATGCCACGTGGCCTGTGCCGCCCCACTGCCTGTATGCAGGGTTGGACTTGGTCTGGATGTTGAGGCCCGAGAGGGTGTAGCCTATGAAGTGCTTGCGCTCGTTCGCCTGCATTGACTTCACGTTCTCAACTGTCATGTGCCAGCCGTCGAGGCCTGAAACCGTGGTGCCGGTGAGGTAGCCGTCGCCGGATACGTAAGAAGGGGCGAAGGTCACGTGTGCGAGGCAGAACTGATGCCATTCCTTGTCGATGTTGAACTGGCCGATAGCCACGATGACTTCCTTGCCGTTGTATGCGGAAAGATCGAAGTTGAAGTCGCGGTAGTCGGAATCCGGATGAGTCTGGATGCCTCCGATGAGGACAGCCTTAGGGTCGGCAGAGGAAAGGTCGACAATCTGGACGCCCCACTGTACAGGAGCCTGGTGGCACCTTGCACGTACGGTCATCTTGCAGTTCTCTGCAGTGATCTTCTTGCGGCCGTAGGTGTAGGAGTTGAGGTTCACATCGTCCGGAGCCTGGTCCCTGTTCTGAAGACGTATTGTACAGCCTTCGTTCTGCATTTCGCAGTCGCCCACCCAGCACTGGAACTGTGCTGACATGAAGCTTGTGGACCAGTCAAGCTGGCCGCCGCCACGGCTATAGCCGCCACGATACTCGTTGGAGTACCAGATAGGGGCATCCTTGAGGTGCTGCGCTGTGAGACCCTTGAAAATCTCGCGGCCGCCTATCTGCACGTCGGGAACGTTGATGACGCCGTTGGCATCGAAGTCGTCCTTGACATAAGACTTGCTGTAGCTGAGGGCACCTGTCTTCGAGAAGGTCACGGTGTAGCTGTTGAGTTTGAGGTTCTCGAACTTGTACACGCCGTCAGCGCCAGTCGTGGTTGACGCCACGCCTATGCTCACGCTGGCACCGGCAAGAGGCTTGCCTGTGCTGCCGTCCATTACCTTGCCGGTAATGACTGCAGACGCGAACTCCACGATAGGGTTGAGCTCGGCAGTGCGGGTTGCAACAAGCTGGGATACCGGGATGGTCATGGCGACTGTCGCGTAGCCCTGCTTTTTGAAGTAGATGATGGTAGGGTCGGATACCGGAACCTGAGAGAGGCTGTAGGATCCGTCCGCACCGGTCACGGCAGACATCTCTGCTCCCTCGACGGATACCTCCACGCCGGGAACAGCGTCACCGTAATTGTCAACCACGGTGCCGGCGATGTCCGCCTTTCCGTAGTTTTCACCACCCTTTGTTTCCTCTGTACAGGAAACAACCGCCAGTGACATTGCAAAGGCAATGGCAGCTGAAACGGATGACTTGACAAATTGGTTGAAAATCATAATGTTTTGAAGTTATTGATAAGTAGTTGGTGTTTGTATGGTATGAAAAAACCGGAATACCCCTTGGGC
>JABUTS010000155.1 GCA_021443565.1 Bacteroidales bacterium
GAAGCAAGCGCCCTATGCGAGCTTCTTGACGGGGAGCTTGATGGTGAAGCAGGCGCCCTTGAGGAGGAGGGAGCGGGAGTATGAAATCGAGCCGCCGGACTTTTCGGCGGTAATCCTGGAAGTGGCGAGTCCCAGTCCGGAGCCGCTGCTCTTGGTGGTGAAGTTGGGAGTGAAGAGCTTCCCTATGTGTTCCTCGCTGACTCCCGGACCGTTGTCCTCAACCACGATGTCGTAGAACCCTTCCTCCGAGGCCATCCTGAGGCTCACTTTTACCACCTTCTCGCCCGCGTTCTCCTCCACAGCCTGGAAGGCGTTGGAAATGAGATTGTTGAATGCGCGGGTAAGCTGAGGTTTGGGGCCGCTGACCATTGCCCCCTCAAAGCCTATATAGCTGAAATCTATATCGTCTCTGGTGTTGAAGAGAGCCACCTGATCTTTCAGCAGGAGGTCTATGTCTATGTCATCGAACACCTCGGTATAAAGCCTTGCGTGGGAGAGAAATTCGCTGGCGGTTTCAGTCAGCACCTCTATGTTCTCCAGCATCACGCGCGAACTTTCCTCAAACTTCTGGTCCCAGTCCGGGTCGTTCTTCTGCTTGAGACGTATAAGCCTCTGCAGGGACAGTTTCATTGGGGTGAGAGGATTCTTGATGTCATGGGCGACGACGCGGGCCATCTCGCTCCATGTCCTGTCGCTCTCAGCCTGGGCGAGCTTCATGGTACTTTCACCCAGGTCGTCCACCATCCTGTTGTAGGCCTCGACCAGCGACGTTATCTCGTCTTTGCCGCCATATTCAATATGCTCCAGATGGCCGTCGGAGGCCACCATCTGGTCGCTTATCTCCACCAGAGGCCCGAAAATCCTCTTCACGATGCCTGAAGTGATGAGCACCGAAAGCAGCATGATGATGGCGAAGATTATCACTGTCATCGAGGTGTGGAAGACGGCGTCACGGGAGAAGTTGAAATCCTGGGCTGTGTATGGTGAACACAGCATAGCCACCATCTTCCCACGCCCGTTGAAAACGGGGCTGTACAGGTTGTGGTACTCCCTGCCGGCATACTCCTCCTTTTCTATGAAGTAACGCTGGTTCTCGATTCTCAGTTTCCGGTATGCGTCCTCGTCTATGTGCACGCCCAGCAGCAGGCGGTCGAACACCTCCGGAGCCGTGGACTTGAACGCTCTTCCGGACGGGGTATAGAGGGTTATGTCCGACTTGGTGTTGCCGGCAATTGCGCAAAGAGCGTCGGTGAACTCCCTGGTATTGAGCTGGAAAGCCTCATCGACATCAGTGCAGCGGGACTCAACGAGAGCCTGGATGGTATTTATCTTTCCGGCCATCATGGTCCTGAGATTATTCTCGTTCCTGTTTATCACGAAGGATATGCTGAAGATGGTAAGCAGCACCATGGAGAGCGTCAGCGATACCGTCATTGCTGAGTTGATGCGGGTCATGAAATAACCCCGGCTGCCCCTGCGGCGCTTTCTCAGGCAGATTCCGGCCTCCACCAGCAGGGACATATAAATAAGGGCCACCATGACTCCCATGGACATCAGATGCCCCTTGAAGCCGCCCAAAGGTCTGGAAATCAGCACCAGCTCGTTTTCGTCGGTATAGTTCACGAAGTGCACGAAATGCCCCTGCCTCACCCGTCTTCCGTCATGGAATTTCAGCTGGGCAAGACTTCTCTGCTGAAGTACCGTTGGATAAGGGAAGGTGCCTTTGTAACTGATGAGCCTGCCGTTTTTGTAGCGCGCATGGGAGAAGAGGGGCGGAAGGGAGAAATGTCCCCTGTCTCCGAGCTGGAAGAATATGCTGTAATATCCGAGATATTCCCTCTGGGATTTGGGCGTGAGGGTGATGAGCATACGGTATATGAGATTGTCGGTGCCGAGGCAGGAAAACATGCCGGCGTAGCTTGACTCCCCCTTCTCGTTCTCGAGGAAGACGAATCGCGAAAGGCTCTCGAGAGGAGTTCCGTGCATGATGGTGCGGGTGTATTCACGCAGCTTGGAGTGATTCTGCTGGCTGCACGAGCTCACGCTTATGTCATACTCCATGTCCATACCGAGGAAGTAGGTTTCCATCATCCTGCTCTGGAGCAGGTCGTCCGCATTCCTTTTCACGACCATGTCGGGAAGGCTGTTATCCTTCGATATCATGGTCTCGACCTCCTTCAGGAAAATCTCGAGATTGAGGTCGCGGTCAACTGTCAGCCTCTCTGCCCAGATGGAGGCATAGCCGACTTCCCTCTTCGAGACATTAAGACCTATCATGCCGCAGATGACGATTGCCGCGGCCGAAGAAAAGGCCAGGCGGAAATGCCAGTTGAAAACATCCCTGCCGGCAAGGCTCTCCCGCGACTCCATGAACATCTGGATGAGCAGAACCACCGCCGCCATCATCAGCATGATCATCAGGTAGACTATCAGAGAGTAAATGCTGAGTTCGTTGAAGCGGTGCAGTTCCAGACCTATGGATGAATTTATCAGTATGCTGTACAGGGTAATCAGGGAATAGGCCGTCATCACCAGGGTCATGATCACTATGAAGGCGGAGCGGAGATGGAGTTCCCTTCTCATCACATAGGTGAATGAAACGGCTGCAAACAGGTGCAGTGTGACCAGCGCCATGGAACCGAATGACTTGAACAGCCACCGTCCGGCATAGAGACTCGCCGAAAACAGCGGAGTGTCCGACATCTGGCTGCTCCAGAACATGCACACGGCCATAGACGCAAGAAGCACCATCAGCGAGATGACATACATCCCGACCGTCTTCTTTCTCACAAGGGCGAAAGACACCCCGAGCAGAATCAGCAGAAGGGCAATCCAGCGCATCAGCGAGTTATTGAACAACGGCGGAAGGGCCATATTGTCAACCGTAAGCTTGAAGAAAGGCCTTCCGTCGAGCATCACGTCATCTCCGCCGCTGAAGGAAAGAGGCGCTATGGTGAAATTGCTGCCGCGGTACAGGCGTGGATTGACCTCGCCCCCGCTCCCGTCAATGGCGGTATTCAGTATTTCGAGACCGCCTATGACCTTGCACCCGTTTACATCGGACACAGCCTTGACTGCAAACCACTTGGGACCTATACTCACGAATTTGGCCCGGCTTCCCACCTCGTTGATGGCCGGCTTTATGAGGTATGAACCTATCTTTTCAACACCCAGCCTTCGCGGACGTATATCATCGTTGGCGAGAGGGAACTGGTGGCACCATGACTGAAGGCTGTCGTTTGTGTAGCGGTATACCACCATATCCTCCGGGAGCCCCTTGAGTTCCATCCATTCGCTGCAGTCCTGTTCGAGAGCCCGCGACATGTAGCGGTCCAGAACGGAGAGCCTCCTTTCAAGAAGACGGGAGACGGTAGCCACCGTCCTGTGTATGTTGTCGGTGCGCTGATTCATGAAGAAGGACAGCACAAGCAGCACAAGAGCGAGAGCATGGCAGACCAGGGTCGCCTTTTTAAGGTTTATATGGAATTCTTTTCTCATTCGTGATGATAGGGTTCTCCCCTCATGATTGTGAATGCCCTGTAAAGCTGTTCGGTGAAGATGGCTCTTACCATCTGGTGGGAGAAGGTCATGCGCGAAAGCGAAATCCTGGAGTTCGCCCTGGCATAGACCTCTTCGCTGAATCCGTAGGCCCCGCCTATGACGAATACAATATCACGGCCTCCGCGACTGATCTTGCCCTCAAGCAACGACGCCCACTCGAGGGAACTGTACTCCTTTCCGTGCTCGTCCATAAGTATCACGTCATCCGTCGGCTTGAGAGACTTCAGTATCAGCTGGCCCTCCCTGACCTTTATCTGTTCGTGGGAGAAAGCCGAAACGTTTTTCAGTTCAGGTATCTCGATTATGTTGAAGTTGATGTAATGCTTCAGCCTGGAGGCATAGATATCCATGCCTTCCCTGACCCATCTGAAAGCGGTCTTTCCCGTTAGAAGCAAAGTTACAGTCATTCCCGAAGTCTCTGGTGGCTCGGAATTTGCAATATGCCGAGACCATACCATCATGGCAAAGTTACTCATAAAATTCACATTGTCGGCACTGCTGCTGCTTTTAGCTGCAGACCTCCGCGCACAGAACATCGAGAGCGAGGTCCTGGAGCCGTTTGCAAAATGCATGGCAGAGGGAGACGCCGACGGCCTTGCCAGATATTTCGCAGAGCAGATGGAAACGGCCATACTCGACGACGAGCGCTATTCAAGCCGCAACCAGGCCCTTGCAAGGATGAAAGACTTCTTCAAGACCTACAGCCCGAAGTCTTTCAGGATTTCCCACATTTCTGGCCGTCAGGACATGAAATATGCCGTTGGCGAACTGAACGCGGGAGGCTCCGATTTCAAGGTGACTGTGTTTGTCGGAGGGAAGGAAAAACACAAAAAAATACAGAATCTTAAAATTGAAAATTCCCGATAGCCTGTTTGGCACAGGCTTTGCAAAAGCAAATAGTGGTTAGTTTAGTTGTTAATGATAAGGTTATTTGAAACGGAAAAGGCCGCCTGTGAAGGTGGCCTTCTTCATTTAGTTCCCGTTCCGGGGCTCAGAACACCACTCCCCAGAGATGTCTCAGCAGGAAGAAAAGCGGAGGAACCAGAAGAGAGGGAATCATATTGAGAGGCTTGCAGTCCTTAATTCCCAGTATGCCCAGTCCAGACGCGGCAATCAGTATGCCTCCAACGATGGACAGTTCACCGACCAGGGCCTCGCTGATGGCCGCTTCGGAAATTTTCGCAATCGCATAGAACATGCCCTGCCAGCAGAAGAGGACAGGAGCCGCCCATATCATCCCTATGCCGTAAGTCGAGGCAAGGACCGTACTGGTAATCAGATCGAGGGTGGCGTTGGTATACAGGAAGGTATTGTCTCCCTGAAGCGCGGAAAGCACAGGTCCCAGCATTGAGAAGGTCCCTATGCAGTACAGCAGTATGCCCGTGGACAGTCCCTCCCCGAGCCGTCCTTCCCCGCCGTCCTTCGACTTTCTCCGGCTGTCCACAAGACGATTGAAGCGGCCGTCAAGGTCAAGTCTGTAGCCTGCCAGTGAGCCTGCCGCCACGCTTACGATGAAAAGCACGGGAAAGCCGCTCTGAGGCATGGCCCTGCAGAATGCATTAGCTCCCAGCAACAGCGAGCAGACTCCTATGGCGTTGTAAAGGGCTGTCTTGTACTGCGGCCTGACGCCCTTCTTGAGAATGCTGCCGAGACAGCTGCCCAATATTATGCACGCAGTGTTTACTATGGTTCCCGTCATGGCGCTATATCCCCCTGCTCTTGCGGCGAAATGCAGACGGCGTCATGCCCACCCTCTGGCTAAAGAAACGGGCGAAATGATTGGGATACGAAAATCCCAGAGTCTCCGACACCTCGCTGACCGACTTGTCCGAACCGGCGAGCAGGGACTTTGCCTTGTCGAGCACCCTGTTGTGGATGAATTCCTGCGCGGAGAAATGCAGTTCCTTCTTGACGAGACTTCCGAAATAATTAGGGGCAAGGTGAAGTTCTCGGGCACACCATGCCACCGTAGGAGGACCCATCTTGCGCGGAAGCTCGCTGCCTGTGGCGAGATAGTCGTCGAGTATGGAATTCAGTTTGCGAACTATCTCGCTGTGGCCCAGCTGGGCTGTTTCGAACTGACGGCTGTAGTAGCGCTTGCAGCAGCTCAGCAGACGGCCTATGCATAGGCGGACCATGTGAGCAGTCAGTTCGTCAGCCGGAGTCGCGAGTTCGGCCCGGAGGTCTGCAAAGCAGCGCTGAATCATGACGCTTTCGTCCGAATTGAGGCTGAGCGGCTCATACACCTCATAATCGAAAAAATTGAACATGTAGAAATCCCTTCCCAGCCCGGTATTGACTATAAACTCGGGGCGGAACGCCAGAACCAGTCCCGAAGGCTTGACTTCCTCCTCCTTCCTCAGATAGACGAGGTCCCCCGGACGGAAGGTGATGATGGAGTCGCTGCCGTAGCGTATGCTCTTGCGGTTCTTCTTCAGGGCACCGCCATAGGCTTTCATGAAAAAAATACCGAAAGCTCCGGTTTCCATCTGCTCGAAAAAGGCTTCGGACGCTTCCGAAAGGTCTCCGACCATGACAAAGGGATGAAGCGAAGGCTGCCGGAACAAATTGTCAAACTCTTCGATATTATGAATGATAATTGCCATATTGGTATGTGATTTTGGTCCAAAAATAAGCAATTTTATCCATATTCAAAGGTTTTGGTAGTTAGTTTAGGTCCCAGACATAGTGATAATTCAAAAAATTCTTTTTAACTTTGGATTAATACCACAAAAAACATGGGAATTTCAGCACGGATTTGTTCCCGCAGATTAAACCTTTGGGGGTTCTATGTCAAATAAATGTGTGTTTGCACCTGATTCCTAGAACGACAACTAACCGGAATAACTGACTATGGTAAATCTGATACAGACCATCGAGGAGTTCAACATCTGCCTCGGGTGCTCATCTTGCACAAGGCTTGCGACAACAGGAAATCTAATCGACGCCGACGAGAAATTATTTCAGCCTTTGAAAATATCCGCCTATGCGGTAGTCCTGCTTGAAAACGAGGCGGGAGAAGTGATAAAGAACGGCAGAACCATCCGATACCACGACGGTGCAGTGATATGCTTCAGACCGGGCGACTCTTTCTGGCTAAAACAAAACCAGGAGAAACTATTCTGCGGCCAGATTCTTATCTTCCATAGCGACATTCTCGCGAATTCGGACTTCGGACGGATTTCGAGCAGATTCTCATTCTTCAACTCTGACCTCAACGAACCGCTTATAATCAGCCGGGATGAGGTTCTCGTGGTCAAAAGCTGCCTGGACACCCTTGACAAGGAGTTCAGGTTCCCTGTTGACGGAGCCACCGAATCCATGGTTCAAATTGGGATCTACCATCTCCTGATGTATCTCAAAAGGTTTTATGTCAGGCAGTTCCAGGAATGGCAGCTGGCTCAGAGCGACCTCATCAGGAAACTGAATGCTCTGCTTGACGACTACTATGCCCCGGACAGCAGGAAGCCGGAACTATACGGGCCTCCTACGGTAGCGTGGTGCGCGAAGGAGATGAACGTTGCGGCAAACTATCTCGGCACTCTCGTCAAGAGAGATGTCCACATATCCGCCCAAGAATTCATCCAGAACCACATCGTCAGGCAAGCCAGGAAGCTTCTTGCGGGCACGTCCGACTCGGTCAACTCCATTTCCGTCTTCCTTGGCTTCACCTACCCCAACCACTTCACGCGGCTTTTCACCAAAAAGGAGGGCATCACTCCCACTGCTTACCGTCGCATGAACAGAATGTCGGGGAAGGCATAGACGGCGCTTGGACACGACAAAGACGGGGTGACCGGACCGGCCACCCCGTCTTTATGTATTTCGGGAAAAATTACTTCAGACGAGCACCGTAAGAGCGGTCCTCGGTATTCACGCGAATCCTCTCGTTCTGCTGGATGAAGAGCGGAACCATGATGATGGCACCAGTCTCGAGAGTAGCCTCCTTAAGGGCATTGGTAGAAGCGGTGTCGCCCTTGACTGCAGGCTCGGTGTAGGTAACCTCAAGCTCCACGTAAGTAGGAAGTTCGCAGGTAAGGCACTTCTCATCCTCGCCGTCAACCCAGAACATCATCTCTACATGCTGACCCTCCTTCATGAGGTCTGCATTGTCTATGATGTCGCCGTTGAGGGTAATCTGCTCGTAAGTCTCCTCGTGCATGAAGTTGTAACCCTCAGTGTCCTTGTAAAGGAACTGATAAGGCCTTCTCTGAACCTCGATCACGTCAATCTTTGCGCCGGCAGTGAAAGTGTTCTCGAGTATGCGACCGTTCTCAAGGTTGCGAAGCTTGCTCTTTACGAAAGCCGGACCCTTGCCTGGCTTTACATGCTGGAACCATACGATTGAGCATGGCTTGCCGTTGTAGTTGAGGAAAAGGCCGTTTTTGAAATCAGCTGTAGTTGCCATAATTTTTCTGATATTTTGTTAGATTATTGTCAATTATCGTTTCTGAAAGCCGCGCAAAGGTAGGGAATTGTACTCAAATCGTCAAAATTTTGTTGACAGGAGCATATTCGCAACCTTGACCAA
Source organism: Bacteroidales bacterium (assembly GCA_021443565.1). GTDB lineage: Bacteria > Bacteroidota > Bacteroidia > Bacteroidales > UBA932 > Cryptobacteroides. The sequence goes on from JABUTS010000155.1 coordinate 8,093, forward strand.
CAGCCATTTGGGCGTCGATGTGGCTCCGCACACACCCACATTGTCACCATCTCTCAGCGGTAGGGATGCGAGTTCTTCGGTTGAAGACACATGCCAGGTGCGGGGGTTGACTGATGTGCACAGTTCGCAGAGCACCTTGCCGTTGGAACTTTCCCGGCCGGAAACGAAGACTATTGCGCTGTGGGAGCGGGCAAACTCAAGCAGCTGTTCATGGCGGGATGCGACCTGGGAGCAGATGGTGTCATGCACAGTCAGCAAACCCTCCGGAAAGACTGACTTCAGTCTGGCACCCACCTCCGCATAGCCCGAAGGGCTCTTGGTGGTCTGGCTGAACACCTCCGTGCGCACCGTCACATTGACTCTTCCGTCGGAGAGCGCTTCCTCAAGCATCTCCATATCCTTGACCACCACGGCCTTTCCTTCGGTCTGTCCCACCAGCCCCAGCACTTCCGCATGGCCCGGCTTCCCGAAAATCACTATTTTAGAACCCGATTCGAAGGCCGTCCTTATGCTTTTCTGCAGTTTCAGCACCACGGGGCAGGTGCAGTCCATCAACCTGATTCCCCTCTCTTCCGCCTCGCGGTAGGTTGAGGGCGGTTCCCCATGAGCCCTTATCAGGACGGGATGAGAAGGATCCGCCTCCGAAAGATGGCTTATGGTGAGAAGGCCCATGCCCTGGAGACGGGCAAGTTCGGATTCGTTATGGACTATGGCACCGAGAGAGTAAAGCTCGACTCCGTCAGCGAGACTGTTCTCCGCCCGGGTGATGGCCCGGATCACACCCCCGCAGAAACCGGAATGGGAATCTATGTCAACACGTACAGCCACCTTGCCTATTCGCTTTCTGAAGCCCCGAAACGAGAGGAAAGTATTCCCTTGACCCAGTCCATCTGATCTTCAAAGCTCATGTATGAGTTGTCAAGCACTATGGCGTCCTCCGCCCTGGAGAGCGGGGACGTCTCGCGATGGGAGTCCATATAATCCCTTTCGAGCAGGTTCCTTTTAACCTCCTCAAGGTCAACCTCTTCTCCCTTTGCAGCCATTTCCGCAGCCCTGCGCCTGGCCCTGACATCGGCATCGGCTACCATGAATATCTTGAGCTCCGCATCGGGGAAAACCGTCGTCCCTATATCCCTTCCGTCCATCACCACGCGCCTGCCCGAACCGAATTCGTGGAGCTTCATGTCCACGAAGGCGCGCACGAAAGGCAGGGCCGCCACCAGACTCACAAGAGACGCAACTTCCATGCTCCGTATATCCTTCTCGACGTTTCTCTCCCCGATGTACAGGGCACCTTCCTTTCCGCTTCCCACGAAACGGAGATCCAGGCCGGCGTCGAGGAGGGCCTTGAGGGCAGTCTCGTCGATGGCTCTGTCTTCCGATATGCATCTGCCCTCCATTGCGGCAAGGGTGACACCGCGATACAGGGCACCGGAATCGAGATATGTATATCTGAGTTCACCGGCTATGAGTTTGGCGAACGAACTTTTGCCTGTGGACGAGTATCCGTCTATGGCTATTATGATGTCTGGAATCTGCATGGGTAGGAATGTTTGCCCGAGAATGCCCTGATTTAGGTTTCGCGGCGTGCAAAAATATGAAAAAAGCATGATTTTTCCGATATTTGCCAAGTTGATAAAATCTACCGAAGATGAAGATACTTGTTGTTGACGACGAGAAATACATCAGAAGTTCCCTGTGCGAAATTCTGGTTGACGAAGGTTATGAAGCTGACTCCGCCGAAAACGGAAAGACAGCCCTCGAGATGGTTTCCAAGGAGAAGTATTCCGTGATTTTCTGCGATATAAAGATGCCGGAAATGGACGGCCTGCAGCTGCTCCCGCAACTTCTGGAGACCGACCCGGAGGCAACCGTGGTCATGATGTCCGGACACGGAGACATCGACACGGCAGTTGAGTGCATTAAAAAGGGTGCCTTCGACTTCATCCAGAAGCCTCTCGATCTCAACAGGATACTGATCACCGTCAAGAATGCCACGGAGAAATCCTCTCTCGTGACCCAGACCAGGATACTCAAGAAAAAGGTATATGGTCAGGAAATGGTGGGAGAGTCCCCCGCCCTCAGACATATCGAGGAGATGGTGGACAAGGTAGCGCCCACTGACGCGAGGGTGCTCATCATAGGAGCCAACGGCACGGGCAAGGAACTTGTGGCGCGGAGAGTCCACCAGATGAGCCAGCGTTCGCAGATGCCTTACGTGGAGGTTAACTGCGCGGCTATCCCTTCGGAACTCATTGAAAGCGAGCTGTTCGGGCATGAAAAAGGAGCCTTCACCTCGGCAATCAAGCAGCACAAGGGCAAGTTCGAGCAGGCGGACGGAGGCACTCTCTTCCTTGATGAAATCGGCGACATGAGCCTGGCTGCCCAGGCCAAGGTGCTCAGGGTGCTTCAGGAAAAGAAACTCTCGAGAGTGGGAAGCGACAAGGACATAATCGTAGACGTGAGGGTGGTGGCCGCCACCAACAAGAACCTCAGGACAGAAATAGAGAAGGGCAATTTCAGGGAGGACCTTTACCACCGCCTCAGCGTGATAGTGATAAACATGCCTTCTCTGGACGACAGGAAAAGCGACATCCCTCTTCTGGTCAGGCACTTCATCAACCAAATTTCCGCAGAGACCTGCATGGCTAAAAGGGAAATCGATGAGGATGCGCTCAGGCTTCTCGTCGACAAGTCATGGTCAGGCAACGTCAGGGAGTTGCGCAATGTGGTGGAAAGGCTGATGATACTCTCAGGCGAGAGAATCACGGCCGACGACGTCAGGTCCTACGTTCTGTATTAACTGTTTTCTTCAGGGGTAATCTCCACAGGCTCCGGTGCAGGTTCCGGTGCAATCTCCAAATGCTCCGATGACACTGCAGCGGGCTCCTGGTTTCTCCGGGCCTCTGCCGCCGCCTTTTCGAAGGCGTCCGAACGCTTCAGCACGAAGTTCGAACCCAGATATTTGGTCTTTACCTCTTGGTCTGCAGCCAGTTCCTCGGGCGTGCCGCTCTGGAGGATGTTACCCTCATAAAGAAGGTAGGCCCTGTCGATTATGGCAAGAGTCTCACCCACATTGTGGTCGGTGATGATCACGCCTATGTTCTTGTACTTCAGTTTCGCGATGATGTGCTGTATGTCCTCGACGGCGATGGGGTCGACTCCCGCGAAAGGTTCGTCAAGCAGTATGAACTTCGGGTCCACGGCAAGCGCGCGGGCTATCTCGCAGCGGCGTCTCTCGCCGCCGGAAAGTTGTATGCCCAGGCTTTTGCGCACTTTGTGCAGATTAAATTCGTCTATGAGGGATTCGAGCCTTTCCTTGCGCTCTGTCTTGCTGTAGCGCTTGTCCATCTCCATCACTGACATGATGTTGTCCTCGACGGACATCTTCCTGAATACAGACGCCTCCTGGGCAAGATAGCCAACTCCCTTCTGGGAGCGCTTGTACATAGGAAGCTTGGTTATTTCCTCGTCATCGAGGAAGATGCGGCCGGCGTTGGGAACGACAAGGCCGGTGATCATGTAGAAGCTGGTGGTCTTTCCTGCTCCGTTCGGGCCGAGAAAGCCTACGATTTCGCCCTGCTCGACTTCCATCGAGACACCCTTGACGACAGTTCTGACGCCGTATTTCTTGACAAGATTTTCGCAGCGGAGTTTCATTTGATCTTTTTATTTCGGCTCCAGTCCGAATGTGCGCACGAGTTCCGCCACGTCCGGATTCTCGGATGCGACGGCCTTCGTCTTTTCATCTGAAGTATATATTGTTGTCTGGATCACCTCTGCGGCCTCCACCTTGAGGTAGATCTTCGAAGAGGCAAGTATCTGGCGGAAGTTTCCTTCCATCTGGTGAAGCTGATTGGTCTCTATCCAGTCCCTCTGTGCCTCGTTCTGGACCAGGAACACCACGGTCTTGCCGTCCTCTCCTGCTTCGATGCGGAGCTCGGCACTGCGTATGGTGCTTGCCAGGCGGGCGCGGGACGAGTACATGTCAGCAAGGTCATTGGCCCACTTCGTCCTTATGGTCTCGTCGGAAGGAATGACGCCGCTGTCGGCGACGCTTTCCTCAACCCTCACCTCTTCCGCGGCCATCATAGACCTTATGGAAGTGCCTGCAGACGAAGTGCTTCTCGAGCGGCGGCGCGGCGTCTGGGAGTCCTGAGCACCATCAGGCTGGGCCGTGACGGGCGAAGTAATGGCAGAAGGCTGTGCCGGAGCGGGTTGCGCGACTGGAGAGGGTTGCACGGCCGGAGCGGGAGTAACGGTGGCTTCGGCAGCCGACTGAGCCCTCGCAGGCGCAGGGGAGGTGCGGGAAAGAGGTGCGGGCTGAGCGGCGGGTGCGGGAGCGGCGGCAGGCATGGTGACGGCGGTCCTATTCGCGATGAAACTGAGATTCATCAGGGCAAACTCTATGTGAAGCCTCTGGTTTGTGCTGGCACGGTACCCCTGCTCGCAGGCCGTTGTCAGTTTGAGCGCCTCGTAGAGGAAAGGCAGGGAGCAGCGGGAAGCCTGCTCGGCATACTTGAGCTTCAGGGATTCCGGAAGTTCAAGCAGGGATTCGAGACCGCCCGTCCTGCTCACGAGCAGGTCCCTCAGATGAGAGCTGAGAGCGGATATGAAATGGAGGGCATTGAAGCCCTTCGAGAGGATTTCGTCGAATTTGAGGAGGGCAGCACCGTAGTCCCCCCTGAGGAACGCATCCACAAGCTGGAAACTGTGTTCATAGTCCAGCACGTTCAGGTTGCGTATGACATCCTGATAGCTGACCTTCTTTCCGCAGAACGCCACAGTCTGGTCGAAGATGGTGAGGGCGTCCCTCATCGCACCGTCAGCCTTCTGGGCAATGACGTGCAGCGACTCGTCGTCCGCCTCCACCTCCTCCTTTGCAGCTATCATCCTGAGATTGCGGACAATGTCCTCCACGCCTATCCTGTTGAAGTCATAGGTCTGGCAGCGGGAGAGTATGGTGGGCAATATCTTGTGTTTCTCGGTAGTGGCGAGAATGAAGATGGCATGGGCAGGAGGTTCCTCGAGGGTCTTAAGGAAGGCGTTGAAAGCCTGGGTGGAAAGCATGTGTACCTCGTCGATGATATACACGCTGTACCTGCCGACCTGTGGAGGGACGCGGACCTGGTCTATCAGGGCCTTCATGGCATCGACACCGTTGTTAGACGCCGCATCCAGCTCGTGTATGCAGTATGACCGGCCCTCGGCAAAGCTCAGACAGGACTCGCACCCGCCGCAGGGTTCCATGTCCGCGCTCGGGTTGGAGCAGTTTATCATTCTCGCGAAAATTCTGGCCGTAGTCGTCTTGCCGACGCCTCGCGGCCCGCAGAACAGGTAGGCATGAGCAAGCTGTCCCCTGAGAATGGAGTTCTTCAGGGTCGTGGCTATATTGTCCTGACCGATGAGGGTTTCGAACTTCTCCGGCCTGTACTTTCTTGCTGATACTATGAATTCGGACATGGGGTTCTGGCATGGCTGCTTAAAGGAGCCATGAGATGCAAATTTAACATTAATTTCAGAACTTCAGCGGGAGGGAAGCCGTCAACAGGGAAATGAGCAAACAAGTTTGACAATTCGCCGGCTTAATGCTAATTTTGTAACGTAAGGCATCATTTGTGCGTATGCCTCGCCGGACTAATACAAATGAAGATGAAAAAGCTTATAATCGCCATCATCGCCATGGCTCTTCCCCTCGCAGCAGGGGCGCAGGCGCAGATCAAGACAAAGAAGATGAAAATCGACGACTTCACGGCCAAAACCACCAAGGTGGTGCTCACCGGAGGAGGAATGTACGACCAGATTCTTCAGGAAGAGATCAGGAACACATGGAAGGTGTCTCCATACGAGTTCTGTACGGTCGAGGAATTCGAGGCCCTCAAGGACAACCAGGCATACTACTTCCTCATCACCTCCCAGGGCAAGTTCAAGAAGGAGAAGGAGCCCGGCATAGACTTCATCACCCTTGTGAAGGGCGGACTCAACGGGGGCAGCGGCATCAGCGACATGCTGGAACTGGTTTCAGTCCCTCTCCGCTCCAGCGAGGAGCCTTCCGGCAGGGAGTACATCTTTCTTCCCGCCCTGCTTGACATCATCCAGAACCACGCTGTGGCATCAATGGAAAAGGATCTCACGGGCTATATGGGTCTCAGCCAGTATTCAACGGCTATACTGAAAGCCCAGGACAAGACCATGGCATTCTCGGCTGAAGACCTGTCGGAAGAGGTGGGGCTCAGCGCGAGAGCCCTGTATTTCAAGGATATAGTGGACTATGGTGAGGCAGACGACATAGACGAACACCTCGCAGACAACGACAAGGACGTACTCGTGAGCTACACGGTGGCACCTTCAAGCCCGACCACCGGCTCGGTATGCTACAAGATGCTCATAGACTGCGGCACCCACAAGCTCTACTACTTCAAGAAACACAAAATCACAGCCAAGAACGGCCCGGGCTTCCTGCTTGAGGACATCAGGATCTGCACTGTAAGAAACACGAAGTAACATGATTTCCGGGACCCTCCCCTGCGGACTCCGCTACGCTGTGAAGAGAAGTTCCAGCGCAGTGGGATACTGTTCCCTTTCCACACGCTGCGGAACGAGGGACGAGGAGGGATTCCACAACGGCATAGCCCATTTCACCGAGCACACCCTGTTCAAGGGAACCTCACGCAAGAGCGCGTCAACCATCAACGGCTACCTCGATCGTCTGGGCGGAGAACTGAACGCCTTCACCACGAAAGAGGAGATAGTCCTTCATGCGACCGTTCTGAAGGAAGATGTATGGAAGGCTGCAGCGTTGCTGTTCGAGCTTGCCACAGACCCTACCTTTCCAGAAGATGAGATAGAGACTGAAAAGGGCGTGGTGATAGATGAAATCAATTCATACAAGGATAGTCCGGCGGAGGACGCGTACGACCGCTTCGAGCAACTTCTGTTCGAAGGCCATCCCCTCTCTTCCCTTATATTGGGAACGGTTTCTTCGGTCAAGAAGATAGGCAGGGAGGAACTGCTGCGCTTCAACCGAGAAAAATTCCTTCCAGGCAACATGGCCTTCAGCATAGTTGCCGACATGGACGAGAAGAAAATGGAGAAAAAGGTCATGCAGATTGCCGGCAAACTCTTCTCCAGCGCCGGTCCCCAGGTTCCGCAGCGGACTCTCATGAAGCCGGCTGCTCCAAGTTTCGACAAAAGCATAGGACGTAAGAGCCACCAGGTGACCTGCATAGTAGGCTCCACGGCCCCGTCCCTCTACGAGGAGGAGGAAAGGCTCGCCACCGTCCTGCTCTGCAACATACTGGGAGGTCCCGCCTCCAACTCCATACTCAACTCCGTGCTCAGGGAGAAAAACGGTTGGGTCTACAATGTCGAGTGCAACTACACCCAGTACGCCGACAGCGGCATAGTGGCGATATGTCTCGGGTGCGAGAAGGACAGCCTGGAACTTTGTCTCAAGGTGATAGAACACGAGTTGGGCAGACTGATGAAGGCACCGCTCTCCCCTGCCCGGCTGAAGGCGGCGAAAAAGCAGATACTGGGACAGCTTGCCATCAGTTCCGACAATGGCGAGACCCAGTGCCTGTCCATGGGCAAGAGCCTGCTGTCCTACGGCCAGGTGTCGCCTGACAGCCGCACGCGGGAGAAGGTGGAGGCTATCACCGCCGAGCAGGTGATGGAGGCCGCGCGAAGGGTATTTGCGGAAGGCAAGGTTTCACGATTCATTTATCACTGATGCTGGACGAGACTTCATATCCTTACCTGCAGGCCCACAGCACCTCTCCGGGAGAGGCGCTTGACTGGGTGGTGAAGCAGACCCACCTCCGCACCAACCATGCCCGCATGCTGACGGGCAGCGTCCAGGGACAGTTCCTGAAGATGATGGTGGAGGCAGCCAGACCTTCGCGCATACTTGAAATAGGAACCTTCACGGGCTATTCGGCAATTTGCATGGCTTTGGGGATGGGGAAGGACTGCACGCTGGACGCCCTGGAAATCAACGACGAGCTCGAGGACCTCATACTCGAAGGCTTCGAACGATCTGGCAGAGGCGGAAGCATGCGCCTGCATATAGGAGACGCGAAGGACACTCTCAGGCGTTTCAGGGAGGAGGGTGCAAGCTTTGATTTCGTGTACATGGACGCGAACAAGAGAGAGTATCCCGAATACTACGGCTTGGTAATGGACATGCTGGCTCCGGGAGGATGGATACTTGCGGACAACGTGCTGTGGGACGGTAAGTTGTGGCAGGATCCGATGCCGCAGGATGCCCAGACTCTGGCCATCCACCGCTTCAACGAAACCGTCGCCGGCGACCCCCGCGTCGAATGTACGATGATTCCGGTCAGGGACGGACTGTACCTTATAAGAAAAAAGTAAAAACACATAGACATGAGTTCATTCATAGTAGAAGGCGGGACCAGGCTGAGCGGATCCATCCGGCCGCAGGGAGCCAAAAACGAGGCTCTCGAGGTAATCAGCGCAGTGCTGCTGACCGAGGAGGAAGTCGTGATTGACAACATCCCGGAAATCCTGGACATACGCAACCTCATCCTTCTCCTTGAAGGCTGCGGGGTAAAAGTCTCAAGGCTTGGCAAGGGCCACTACTCTTTCAGGGCCGACGAGATAAACCTCGACTACATTGAAAGTGAGGATTTTGTGCGAAAATGCGCGTCCCTGAGAGGTTCGGTGATGATGGCGGGCCCGCTGCTCGCAAGATTCGGCCACGCATATTTCCCAAAGCCGGGAGGCGACAAGATAGGAAGGCGCAGGGTTGACACCCACATAATGGGCATGACCACCCTCGGAGCCGAACAGAGCTACGATGCCGGGAAGAAGGCTTTCTACCTCAAATCGAGGGGGGGCAGGCTGAGGGGCAGTTACATGCTTCTGGACGAGGCATCCGTGACTGGTACGGCCAACATACTCATGGCCGCCGTACTTGCCGAAGGGGAAACCACCATATACAATGCAGCCTGCGAACCATACATACAGCAACTCTGCCGTCTGCTCGCCAACATGGGCGCGCGCATTGACGGCATAGGTTCCAACCTGTTGAGAATCAAGGGTGTCGAGAAACTCCACGGAGCCTCGCACAAGGTACTACCCGACATGATAGAAGTGGGCAGCTTCATAGGCATGGCCGCTCTCACCCAAAGTTCCATCACCATAAAGGACGTATCCTACGGGAATCTCGGCATCATTCCGGAGGCCTTCCGCAGGCTGGGCGTCAAGCTCGAGCAGAGGGGAGACGACATCTATGTGCCCGCACAGGAGCACTACGTCATAGACTCTTTCCTTGACGGCTCGATAATGACTGTGGCAGATGCACCCTGGCCAGGCCTCACTCCCGACCTGCTCAGCGTCATACTCGTTGTGGCCACCCAGTGCAAGGGCAGCCTGCTCATACACCAGAAAATGTTCGAGAGCCGCCTCTTCTTCACTGACAGGCTCATAGACATGGGCGCCCAGATCATTCTCTGCGACCCTCACCGCTGCGTCGTGATAGGCCACGACCACAACTTCCGCCTGCGCGCGGGCAACATGCTCTCGCCAGACATTCGCGCCGGCATAGCCCTGCTGATTGCCGCAATGTCGGCAAAGGGCACCAGTGTCATCAGCAACATAGAGCAGATTGACCGCGGCTACGAGGACATAGACCTGCGCCTCAACGCCCTCGGAGCGAAAATCACAAGGCAATAGCCACGAATCCTGCCCGAAATAATCAAGGGCGGCCAAGGACATCCCGGACCGCCCGACTTTTAACGAAAGAATATGCAGCCGCCTCACGGCGGTATAATGTCGCTGCGAAATAACAACTAAAGAAGCGTTTACTGAAATTGTAAACGCTTCTTTGTCAAAATATGGTTTCAAGTGCCCTCCAAGGCCGTTTCCGGCAGGGTTACGATGAAAATGGCGATACTAATCCACTTTTATGAGCGGGCTGGCGAGGGCCTTCTTCAACTGCTCGTCATAGCGGAGGCGAATCTTGATGCCTGCCTCCTGATACCAGTAGCGGGTTGCTATCTCCTCCTCTATGAAAGGAACGATCTCGTCCTTCTTGAGCCTGATGAAACGCTCCTTGTCCATCTCCAGTCCCTTCTCCAGGGCTGCAAGTTCCTCTGACAAGCCTTCCTTCAGTCCATCTTCCTCAAGTTCCTTCTTCATCTGGTCGAAGAGGGTTTTGGCAGAACTGCGGTAGTCGAACTCCTGGGTCTTGGCAAAGGCTATGAACTCCTCGAAGTCGGCATCTTCGTAATGGAAGTCGTCCACTGCGGGTATGCTGTCATGGTTCTTGACATATTCAAGCACATAGCTGTCTATCACGCCTCCCAGAACGAGGGAGTATACCAGACGGCTGTATTTCCTAAGGTCTATTGTCACATCGGGGGTGATGCCGCCCCCGTCCCTTACCGTCCTTCCGTGCGCCGTCTTGAATTCGGAGGTAAGCGAGTCCGGTATATGCTGGACGCTGCCGTCATCGTTGCGCCTGGCGTAGTCTATGGCCTGGACGCAGCGGCCCGAAGGCGTGTAGTACTTGCCCGTGGTGACCTTGAGCTGACCGTTGTAGGAAAGCGGCCTGACGGACTGGATGAGGCCCTTGCCGTAAGAGCGCACGCCCATCACTGTAGCCCTGTCAAGGTCCTGAAGGGCTCCGGTGACGATTTCGGAAGATGAGGCAGAGCCTCCGTCTATCATCACTATCATGGGCATCTCGGTGTCTACCGGTTCGGTCACCGTGTGCATTTCCCTGTTCATTCCGGGAGCCCGTCCCCTGGAGGAAACCGCGAGACTGCCCTTCGGAACGAAAAGCGAGATGATGTTCACGGCTTCAGCCATCAGTCCCCCACCATTACCCCTGAGGTCAAGCACGAAGCGTTTCATGCCCTTGTTCTTGAGTTCCAGAAACTTGGCCTTCATTGTCTCCGCCACGCCCTCGGTAAAGCCCGACTGGTAGATGTAGCCGGTTTCAGCATCGAGCATCCCGGCATATTCGATGTCCGGAAGATGGATTTTCTCCCTTACTATGGGTATTTCCACTATCTCTCCTGTGCGAACCTTCTCCACCTTGAACCTCACTGTGGAACCGGGCTTGCCCTTCATCCTGTCGCTGCTCTCCTTGCTCGAAAGCGGCAGAGTGCTCACGCCGTCTATTTCCAGTATCCTGTCTCCGCACTGGAGACCGCTGCGGGCCGCCGGCGAGCCTGCATAGGGTTCGTTTATATATACAGGTTCCCCGACCATCTTCCGGATTACTGCACCTATGCCTCCATAGGTGTTGGAAATCATCATGGTGAAGTCTTCCTGCTCCTCTTCGGGGACATATATGGTATATGGATCGAGACCGGCGAGCATCTCGTCGATTGCCGCCCTATATATTCTGTCCACCGGGAGGGTATCCACATAGGAATTGTTGAGTTCCCTGATGATGGAATTTTCTATTTCCACCCACTGGCCCAACTTGAAGCTGCGGCTCTGGGCCTGCGCGACCGCAGGCAATGCAAGCAGAATCGCTGCAGCCGCTGACGCCGTCTTTGTCATCTTCCTGTTCATATCTGCAAAGTTAAGGCGATTTCTTCAAGTTTATTAAATTTGCGTCATGAAAATGATTTTTGCCACGGCCAACAAGGGCAAGCTCCGTGAGGCTGCCGAAATACTCGGTGAGGGCTACGAGCTCGTGACCCCCGCAGAAATGGGTATTGCCGAAGACATTCCCGAAACCTCGGACACGATAGAGGGGAATTCCCTCCAGAAGGCATCCTATCTTTGGGAGAAGACGGGCTGCGTATGCTTCGCCGACGACACAGGGCTTGAGATAGAGGCACTTGGCGGTGCTCCGGGCGTATACACGGCCCGATATGCCGGCGAAGGCAAGGACTTCAACGAGAACATTGACAAGGTGCTGGCAGAGCTGGAGGGAGAAGAGAACCGCCGCGCAAGGTTCCACTGCGTTGTCACCCTCATTTTCCCGGACGGGCACAGTGTCCAGTTCGACGGGGCTATGAACGGAAGCATAGGCCATGAAAGGGCCGGCTCAATGGGTTTCGGCTATGACCCCATCTTCATATCCGAAGAATTCCCGGGCCTCACCCTCGCGGAGATTTCCGCCGAGGACAAGAACGCAATCTCCCACAGGGGCAAGGCATTGAGGGCAATGGCCGAATATCTAAGGTACAACCCATAGAGCCCCTCAAAGGCAAATGGCGGCGCAGCACAACACGGAGATGATCATACTCAACTCGACAAAGGTCGGGGAGAGCGCTCTCGTGGTGCACACGCTCAGCCGCCTGTTCGGCCGCCGCAGTTTCATTCTCAAGGGCAAACTTCGCCAGTATTCATCTCTGATGCTGCCTCTGAGCATAATAGAGGCCGAGATCGTCGAGAATCCCAAGTCCGATCTCTGGATGATGAAGAGCCTGGCGTCCGCCAAACCCCTCATGGGCATACGCTCGAACATGAGCAAGAACGCCGTGACCATGTTCATCAGCGAGCTACTGTTCCGCTCCCTGAAAGACGGCAGTTCAGACGAGGAACTCTATGACTGGTGCATTTCAAGCATAGACCTGCTGGACAGGATGGAGGGAGATTTCGCGAACTGGCACCTGCGTTTCATGCTGGAATTCTGCTCCGTGCTGGGCTTCCGCCCCTCCGAAGAGGACCTGCTCCCCTTCTCCATGGAATACCAGCCTCAGATTTCCCTGCTGATGCAGAGCAACTTTGCCGAAAGCATGCTGATTCCCCTCTCCGGCAGCGTGCGCAACGCCATCGCCGAAGCTCTG
>JABUTS010000049.1 GCA_021443565.1 Bacteroidales bacterium
GCGACGGCGGGGTATTACAGGGGCAGCGCCCCTGGGAATCGAAGGTTTATGCACCTACACGGTGCAGAAACCTATTGATAAGCAACTGCTTATCAATAGGTTTCGAGATCCTGCCAGCTTGGGAAGGTCGGGAACTTCGCGTGAGGCTCGGCCTGGTACCAGATGGTGGTGGCAGAGATGTCGGAGTGCTGTGCGAGGTAGCGGCCATCGTGACGCCATCCGAGGTCCTGGATGGTAACCTTAAGGTCCTTCTGGAAGCGTATAGGGTCGACGATGTGCCAGCGGTACATACCCACGCGTGTCATTGCCCTATATGTGCCGTCAGGACGGATTACCTGGCAGAGGCCGGCGTATGGAGTGGTGAAGGTGGTGTACTGGCCGTTGCGGTCGAAGTTGTAAGATCCGCAGAAATAGTCCTCTGTGCCTGTACCGCAGATGGTAGGGTACTTCTTGTCGCCATCGATGAAGAACTTGATTTCGCCTTCTCCCCACCAGCCAGTGTTGTGGAGCTGCATGGCCATATAGGTGCCTACGTACTGTCCCTGACCCTTGATGCCGTCAACGAGTGTGAAGTCCGAGGTCTCGTCGTAACGGGTGCGGCGGAATTGTGCATGGAAGTACGCTGCGTCCTCAGGCACTTCAGTGAGGGTATAGTTGATCTGGTAATAGAGATTCATGGAGTCCCTGTCATTGACGTTCTCCATCGTAATCTTGCACTTCTTGCGGAAAGGCATCTGCCAGTAGCAGTTGAATGCGGAGCCTGGGTTCACGCAAATCGGAGCCGATACGATAGGAGAGTACTCGTTCCATCCCATGCAGAAGAAGTCGCCGATAGGGCATTCTACTGAAGGGGTGGTCTCGTCATCCCAATAAATGCGTATGATGGTCCAGCGCCATACTCCAGTCGGGGTCATCCATATCTGCTGGATTGCGCCTGGTCCTTCTATCTCAGCGATGGTGATGGTTTCCTTGGAGTTGATGGTGATGAAAGGATTGACCTTCCATGTCTCTCCGAGGTCGCGTGCTGCCCAAGAAGAGTTGTTCACATTGCGGGTTGGCGGGAGTTCGGGCTTTGCCATGCCTCCCTTGCCCTTCTCTCCGGTGAAGTTCTCCGGGCTGATTGAACGGGTCTGAGCATCTGACAGACGGTAGATGTTGCCGAGATTGGTGTTGAGGCCGTTGAATTTCTCCTGGGCCGAAGCCTGGAAGCCGAGTGTGAGAACAGCTGCGGCTGCAAGAATGGTTCTGAATTTCATATCGGTGTTGTTATTTGGTGATTTTTATTGCAAATCCTCCGTCCATAGCCATAGGGACGGTAATCCTGCTTTCGGAGTCCACCTTCTGGACAAGGTGCTGGGTGAAGTTGGGATCCACGTTGGAGTGCGCTCCATCATAGTACATCTCCATATTATACTCCGTACCTTTATCAAGAAAAGAGAAATCTATCTCTATGCTGCGGGGGTCGCGGTTGTTGATTGCTCCCACCCACCACTCGTCACCGCTCCTGCGGGCAACCGCGAGGTACTGACGAAGCCTGCCGTCCAGCACTTTCACCTCGTGCCATCCGTAAGGGAGGGTTGTCATGAACTCGAACTCAGGCTTGTGCTCGTATGCCATAGGGGTGTCGCAAAACAGGTTGAGATAGTTTTCAAGCACTATGTACATCCCCAGCATGTGACTTCGAGTGCTGAGCACGTATGGGTTGACATACTGGTGCCTGAAAGCATCTCGGGTCTTCGAGCGGAAACCGCCCATGTGGTAGTCGGCGGGGCCGGCGAGGTTGCGGGTAAAAGCGATGTCGAGGTCATGGTCGGCTGTCACAAGAGCGTTCCATTTGAGGTTCTCGTAGTTGAGCGTGCCCTCGCGTGTGAATTCGTTAGGATAGGTACGAACGAGACCGGAAGGCTTGCATGCGCCGTGGAACTGAATGAACAGGTGGTGACGCGCGGCAGCCTGAAGAATTTCCTCCTGTATCTCTATCATCTGCTGGTCGTCACGGTCCATGAAGTCAACCATCATGCCCTTGACGCCCCACTTCTCGAAGGCTGTGAATGCTTCCTCAAGATGTCTATATAGCGCGAGCCAGTGCACCCATACGTGCAGGCCGTCAAGTCCCTGGCTTTTGGCGTAGTCGCCTATCCTCTGCATGTCAAGCGTGCGAATGGGTTTCGAAGGGTCCGCATCATCGCCGGGCCACCCGAAGTTGAAGTTGCTGTCCTTGTACCACGGGGTCTCGGCGTAGCCGTAGATGTCGTGAAGATTGATGCCGTTGCGGGCGCAGAAGTCTATGTAGTATTTGTTCGTTTCAAAGTTGTTGCCCGGAGAGAACTGCACGGTGTCGGAAACCATGTTGCCGTTCCACCACGAGAAGGTGCTCTTTATGCCCGGCTTGAGCCACGAAACGTCACCTATCTCACACGGGTCGTTGAGGGAGGTGAGTATGTCGGATTCAAGCAGCTGGCCGGCCCTCGGGGTAATCTGGAACACCCTCCAGGGAGTCTTGTGGGGGAATTCTCCGACCACAACCGCCACTTCCGGAATGTCGAGGCGAGGTGATAGAATGCCCTGGAGTACTCCTCCCTTCCTGATGAGCATCATGCCGGCATACTTTCTTACAGCCGCCTCGGTAACTGCAACGTTGAGCCCATCCGCCCGGGTGAAAGTGGCGGGCATGTCCACGAGCCTGTTTTCATCCATCGCGGAGAGTTTCCCGTGTTCGTACAGGCCCTCATGGGAGTTTATGAAACCGGGCATGTGCATATATATGCCGTCCGGATCGTCGGCGAGACGTATTTCCCACTTTTCCTCCTTAAGGCTGAATCCGTTCCAGCCATCCTGGGCCGGGAACTCGTATCTGAAAGCGACGGCGTCGTCATAGGCTCTGCAGACCATATCTATGCGCCGTCCATCCTTGTTCTTGAGAACTATGCGGGTTTCGTTGCAGAAGTCCCTGCACTCCAGGTGCTTGCCTACCGGAAGGGTGTAGGCCTCATCTATCCTGCGCGTCGTAACCGCCACCGCACGGACTCCTTCCGAGAATCCTCCGTCCGTAAAGGTTAAGCCCAGCCTTGAAAGGTCTACCACGCTCTTCCCATTTCGTGAAATGGAATAGGCAAAACCCTGACCGTCAAGCTTAACTGTAAGTTTGAGAGAACCGTCCGGAGAGACGGCCTCGGTACGCGGCCCTGCCGTAGCGGAAAGACCGGAAAGCAGCAGTGCAATGGCTGCAGCATATTTCGGGAATATCTTCATCATTTATCTGTCGGAAGGCTCGAAACTTATATCCGAGCACATAAAAAACACGTTGTAAGGTGTCCAGATGGACATGTTGTAGTAGAGCTTGTCCGCATCTGCGTTGAAGGGATGAATCATAGGCGCGTACGATCCGTTAGCGTCAAAGAGCATGCGCGGCTCGCTCCAAGGTCCGGTGATTTCCTTCGCAGTGCGGTACATGACGTGGCTGCGTCCCGTGGAAAAGAGTATCCAGCGTTTGTGTACGGGATGGAAGAACAGAGAGGATTCCCCGAGAGGCTGGTTGAACAACGGGATCCCGGCCTGCTCCCTCCCGCGTATCCAGGTGTTGCCGTTCCAGTATTCGTAGCGGTCTCGTTTCAGGATGTCCTGCTCCTCAAATCTGCAAAGGTATGGAAGATCCTGCCTGCCTGCACGGCAGCCCATCATATAGACATATCCGTCTTTCTTCGCCATCGATACCATCCCGAAATGGCTGTCCGCACCAAAGATGACCTCCGGGCAGGCATGCCAGGTGACGCCATGGTCTTCAGAGCAGTAGAAACTGGCATAATTGATTCTCCATCCGTCCCAGTTCTTCAGGTTCCAGTAGTGGATGTAGTCCTTGCCGTTGACGTGCAGAGCCCCCGAAGGTATGGTCGTGTAGTCATGGTCGGGGCCCGTCTTGGCGCTGAACATTATTTCCCTTGCCCGTCCCGGCTCGTTTTCCGAAGGGGCCATCCCGTCAAGGGTCAGACCATCGGCGAGGTTGGTGTCCGATGAGAATGCGAGCACGTTGGAACGCCAGTCATTGAAGGTTTCATTAGGCCCGCCCGCACGCGGAACCGCCTCTGCACCATAGGAGTCGCCGAAGATGATTCCTACGCGTCCGTCTTCCATATCCCACATGATGCCGAGATCTGTGCCACCCAGCTGCCAGTCTCTCGGTGTGTCATTGGGAGAAGGGAAGGTCTCAACGCCGAGAGGCTTGCCAGTCACCCTTGAAACGAAGCATGAGGGACTGAGACGCATCACGGAGTCGGGACGCTCGGAACGGGACGGGTCATGTGCTTCCAGGCCTGCGATTGACAGGACTGCAGCAGCAAGCAGTGTCATAAGTGCGGATGTCATCCCACAACCTTATTTCGAAAGTTTTGCCTTCTTGCCGGAGACTATGCAGTTCTGCACGTCAATATCGCCTTCTATCATCTTGATGGAAGGTTTTCCGCCCTCAAGGGAAACTGTGGCATAACCGCTGTTGGTTGAGAGGAAACTGCGGAAGTCGCCGACCTTCGAGTCTATGTAGAGGGTCTTTGTGACAGCGTCGTATCTCACGCCGGTAAGAGCCTGGAGCAGGCCGTAGCTGGACATTGCCCTTGCGTACCATGAACCGCACTCGTACTCGTTGAAAGGATTCCTGATACGGCCGTCATAACGGTCACGGCAGGTTCTGACGATGTCAAGTCCCTTTTCGACCTCTCCCTCGAATATGAGGTGTGATGCAACCTGGTACTCTATGCCTGTCCAAACCTCGTCGCTATATACGAAAGGAAGCTGAGGCTTGCCGCCGCGAGGCCAAGTGCAGAGGAGCAGGCCTCCGTCGTGACCGAGAGCGTAGGTGGGGCGCTGAGGGTTTGCATGATCGGACAGGTCGTGTTTGAGGTTGTAGGCGTATACGGAGTTGAGATGGCTGCGCACCTTCTCGCTGCTGATAGGCTCCTGAAGACCTGCGGTGAGGCTCATCCAGCATCCGAGGACGCCGTCGGAGATACAGCCCGTACCGTACTGGTACTTGGGGCCTTCCTTCTCAAGTATCACTACAGCCTCATCAGAGTAGCCCGCATGGAACATCTGGGCACTGGTAGGGTCGGTAGCTTGAAGGTCTTTCCAACGTACCTGCTGATAGAAGTATTCTCCGTTGAAAAGCTTGGTCTCCATATAGTCCTGGCACTTCGCGAGCAGGGCCTTGTAGCGCTTGACATCCTTCTTGAGATAAGTTCCCATCTCAATTGTCGCATTGAGCGCGCCGGCATAGAAACTGGTGCACATTCCGTCCGGGCCCCAGAACTCGATGTCGTAGGTGTTGTGGTGAGGCTCCTCGAGCGCTCCGACCTCCTTAGGGTCCCATGTGCGTATGCAGTAGTCCATGCTCTTCTGGATAAGAGGCCAGAGGTCGGCAATCCATGCGTCGTCGCCGCTGATTCTCCAGTCGCGGTATACCTTCATGATGCCACCGAGCTGGCCGTCGGATGCCGAGTGGAAGTCGTGGTGAACGGGGCGAATGGGAATGTTGGTGCGGAACGCCTGATGGCCGTCCTTGTTCTGGCTGACCTTGAACTCGGTCTCGCGCAGTGTGCGTTCCATGCGGGGGAAGAGATGGCAGATGGCCTGGGCGTAGTTCCAGACATGGGTGCATGAGCCGTGGCAACTTCCCCAGGTGTCGCCGCTGCCTTCCCAGTTCCACATGCGTCCGTCGTGCTGGCGCATGACGGTGGTGGACTTGAGAATTGTGAGGTTGGCTGCAACCGCCTCTATCACTTCAGCAGGAAGGGTGGAGTCGTAGAAGGCCTCGGTGAACTTCACTGTTCTCTCGCGAAGGGTCTGGTAGTTGTCAAGCCAGTACTTGGCTACTTCCTGGGTATTTTTGAAGCGTGTGGCATACCAAGGACGATATGTGTTCGGCGTATCCTTGTAAAGGTCAGGGCTATAGCGGTCCCCGAGGTCGTTGTCGTCAACTGCGTCAGGGCCTATGCGGTGCATTGAATCCGGGTTGTACCATGCCATGAAAACCTTCACGGTCTTTGACTCCCCAGCTTTAAGAGCCACTGGGACGAAGAGAGTCGCGCCCGGTGCGCCCGGTTTTGGAGAAACGCTCTTGAGTTCGCCCGTGGTAAGGTCGTTCCATGCCATGGTGAGAGGGTCGAACCATCCGCCGCGGAACCAGGTATGGTTCACGACAGCCTCGTCGTTGTCGGTGAAGATTGCGAACTCTCCGTTGATCCATGGCTCGGCCTTGGTGCCTTCCTGCCTGAGAACGAAACCGTTCTTCATTGGTACAATCTCGGAGAGGGCATCATGGGTGCGGAACATGAAGTTTCTGGTATTGAACGAGAAGACGGTCTCGATGGCCTTGTCTGAAGTGTTTGTGAACTGGTACTCGAAAACACCCACAGGAAGTCCTGAATTGTCCTCGTCATTAGGAATGAAAGGATTGAAGGCAGTGAGAACAACGTCTACGGGCATCTCGTCGTCGTGGAGCTTTATGGTAGCGAACGGGAATCTCGAGGAGAATTCGCAGTCGCTGAAGCGCGGCAGTCCCCAGGTGGTGCCACCCTTGCCGAGTCCCGTGTCATTGTCACCGAATTTCTTCCACTCAGGCACATTACCCTCGAGCACTTTTGTGCCGTTCTTCAAACCTTTCACATGTATTGCTGCAAAGGTGCATGGCTCATGGAATACCTCTGGATAATGTCTTGGGGACATATGGGAGATGTTGCCGGTGCCTTCAAGGCAGAACATACCGGAACCGAGGCCACCTATAGGGAAGGCCACGTGGTTGAGATTCTCACCGCTGTATGGGCCGGTGTATTGCCTCTTCCCATCCGCTGAAGCTGAGAGGCTCAAGAAGGTCGCTGCTGCAAGGACTAATGTCCCCTTGAGAAAACGTGCTTTCATATCGCTTGTGTGTTAAATAATTACAGAGAGTTTATCGCCTCGTTCAGCCAAGTGCACCTGTTCTCGTAGAACTGCTTCAGGAAGGCGAGTTCCGCGTCGTAGTTGCCGGATACCAGTTGGTTGGGCCATACGTATATGCCCAGTATGTCCCAGGTCTTGAAATTCCTGCCGGCAGCGTTGTATATGTACTTGCCCTGTGCCTCGATGAAGGCTGGCACCTCGTCGCGCAGACGCGGGTACAGTTCGTTCCACCTTGCCTTCACCTTTGCACAGAACGCAGGGTCTTGCATGAGCTTGTAATACCAGCCGTAACCGTAGCCTTGGAGGCCATAATAACGTATGAACCATCCTGTTGCAGAATTGTCGCTGCCTGGGTATGAAGAGTGGAAATAGTCGCAGTTGCCGAGGGTGAAGTCGAAGTCCCAGACATGGTACATCTCCAGTTTCTTCCCCTTTTCCTTGGTCAGGAAACTGCTCTTTCTCAGGTTTCCGTCTATGTTCTTGGTGAGTTCCTGAACAATGTAGTTGTTCACGAAGGATTCCACGTTTATGTAGTCGGCGTACTTTCCGCTGCAGAGTACGGAACCCGGTCCCGTGCCGCTGAGGGTGGCTTCAAAGTCCTTGAAATACTGCTTCACATAACTCTGCTGGGCTGCATTCGGATAAGACGGGTCCTTGAACATCATTGGGACCTGCCTGTCGGTCCACCAGCATACGGGTTCGTCCATAACCTGTTCAATCTCAAGGTAGTACCCACCGGTAACATCCGCCGAAAGGGGAGCCGCCGGGTCGGCGACCTCTATGTCCACCCTGTGCTTTGCCACCTCCTTGTGGTCGCATAGGTTGTAAACGCCCTGATAGCGTCCGTTGATATATAATTCAACGCTGTAGAGCTGAGGGGTCCAAGCCATGCCGCAGATTTCGGAGATCTTCATTGCCGTGACGTTCCTCAAGAGAGATTTGTCCGCATAGTTGGCAAGAAGTATCCAGTCCTTGTTCTTGTGCATTCCAAGCACCTTCTGTGCCTCGTCCAGCTTTATCCTGTAAGGCTTCTTCGGCATGTTCCAGGTTGCGTTGCCGCGCCCCTTTATCTTCATTCTGGACTCCAGTACCTTTGTTTCCGAGTGCCTCATGTCGAGGTCCTCTATCTTGATCGTGCCGGGCACGTATGTTTCCTTGCTGTTGATACCGGCATTGTTGTCGGTGATGATGTATACGGCAGGGAAGGTGTTGCCCTTCACCACCTGGACGGAGTATGTGACCCTAGTGCCTCCGAAAAGTTCAAGTTCATATTTGATGGCCTCGGAGAAATCCTGCTTGTTCCTGCCGCTGACCTGCTCGCGTCCGTCCACGCGCAGAGTCTTGCCCCTGAATCTGAAGGTCGGGGCCAACCTGTATATTTCGGTGCTCTCCGGGAGCACGCCTCGCACCGTAGTTCCTTCTATGGTGCAATTGAATCCGACAGGCAGGTCATAGTTGTCCGCCTGGCGGAAAATGAAGGACACAAGCGATCCTTCGGGGGAGTCCGGAATTTCGAGAGTGTTGCCGTTGTTGAGATAGATGTAGAGCCGGTTTTTTGTAAAGGCCGCGCAGAACGGCTTTGCCTGATCGTCAGGAAGTTCCTTGTCAACCTTGACGCCGCTGAGCATGTCGTTGTATGTCCACTCGTTCTTCTGGTAACTGATACCGATTTCCGGAAGATTCTTTGAGGTGCAGTCAAAAACCCTCATCGCCTCCTTCGAGATGCGGGCGGAGCGCCCAAGGGTGAAATGGAGTTCCGTCATGTCTCCGTTCACTGCACCTCTCTGGAAACATGCCTCCGAATAATAAATGTTCATCAGGCTCTGCACATCGGCATTCTCCCCGCCCGGATTTTCCTCGGGTTGGCACGAGAATAAGGCAAGCGGCAGAAGCAGCGACAGTGTGAGTCTGGTGAATTTGTTCATGTATAAAAAATTAAAGAAAGGGAGGACGGCGGAATTCCACCGTCTTCCCTTTCTCTCAATTAATTATTCAACCTGAGATGCGATGAACCAGATGTCTCCGTTATCATCCACCTTGAGAACTGAAGGAGCAAAGCACTTGCCGAGTTCCTCGTCCTTGGTGAGAAGTTTGACGCCTGACCATGGGCCTTCGATGACGTCTGAGTCGCGGTATACGAGACCGGCCATCTGCTCTGAACGGTAAATCATCATCCACCTCTTGAACTTAGGATTCCATACAAGCTGCATCTCGCTCCAGTCGTTGGCTGTGAGGGTGGCGTCCACAAGAATCTCGTCCTGGGTGTTCACCCAAGTGAGTCCGTTCCAGTACTGCCAGTTGTCAGGGTTTGTGAAATCCTTGGTGAGGTCGCACTTAGCGCAGTAGTATCCTCTCTCACGCTCCTTCCAGCCGAGTGTACCGCCTGTTGCCCTGAAGCGGCCAGGCAGACAGCCTATCATGTAAATCACGCCGTCCTTCTGGACGAATGAAGCCTGGGCGAAGTAGTTGTAGCTGTTAGGGAAGTAAGGAGCATAGTTCGCGGTATTGATAGGAGTCCACATCTTGTTGTGTGAAGGAAGAGTCCATGTTTTTCCGTTGTCCTCTGAGATTGCGAAGCCTGATGCCACGATGTTCATTATGTATGCTGCATCATCCCTCCAGTAGCCAGGAGCTGTTTCCGCATAATAGTGCATATAGGTCTTGCCATTGTATGTGAATACGGCATCAGGCACTATTGACGAAACGCCTGCCACAGGGCTCTTGAGTGTGATGAGAGATCCGTTCTTCTTGAAGTACTTGTTGACTGCAAGGCCTGTGGTGATATCTCCGTCGAGGCAGGTGGCAAAGGCGTTGTCCACGCTCTGTCCACCAATTGTCGGCTTGCTGAATACGAAATTCACGTCACCGTCAAGAGTGTTCCATGCGACAACCCTGTCCATTCCCGAGATGGCGTCAAAGGTGGTGTTGCTTATCTGACCCTTGGTCTCTATGGCCTTGAGATCCATGGACTTCTTGTCGTAGCCCTTAGGATAGAGCTTCACGTCGTCGAAGTAGCAGTATCTGTCGGCATCCCACCATGCGCCTGTTCCGACATCGGCAATCACTGAAGAAGCGACAGGAACGTCGATTACGAAGTGGTTAGGCTGGTCAAGGAATTCAACGAGAGACCAATCCTTGTAATATGCAGGTCCGCCGAGCTCACTTCTGACATCAGGACGATACCTCTGGACATAAGTGTATGTGTGAGGGGTGTTGGAGTTGACAGTGGTCTCATAAGTATATTCAAGGCCTGCCCTGATGGCAACGACGTTGAACATAGGCCACCATCCTCCGTTCTTGGAAACGTCAATCTTGATGGTGTTCTTGCCGCTTATAGGCTTGTCATAAAGGCTGACTTCTGCGCCGCCAGGGAGGGCCCAGGTGGTTCTCGGCCAGTACTCGAATCCGCCGTCGTCAACCATGTTGAACTCACCTTCCTGGAATGAAGCCTTGAGTATCACGTTCTTGACAACCGTGGTAGGATTAGGGTTGACTGCAGGGTCGAGAGTCTTGCCCGAGATGGTGCCGAGGTCGGTAATCTCGTTGCGCTTGAATTCGACAGGGGCGGAAACTACCTCGCTCCAGCGTGAGTCTTCCGCATCCGTGATGGTGATTTCATAACCGCCCTCAAGCACCTGAGGCATCACGGCTATGTAGTAGGTGCCGTCGAGGTCCTCGCCCGTAACGGCTACTGATGTGGATGTCGCCTTGGTGGTGCTGCCGGCTATGACAGGTTCCTCAAACAGGCCTACGTTCACATAGCCTGCGAGAACCTCACCTTTTGTCGAGCTGACCTGAATCTTAACAATCTGCTCGTCGGGCTGATTGACGCTGACCTTGAGATATGCAAGCATATTCTTGAAATTCAGCACCTTGCTGCCCTCGTTCCTGACATAGGCAGCTGCAATGCTTGCAGAGGCGTCCACTCCGTTCTTGACTGCGGCCTGGACTGAAGGAATCTGGGTCTCGACAGCGCCGAGGTAACGTTCCTTGTCTGTATAAGGATTGATGGCCACGAACTGCTCCGCCTTCTTGTTGGCGATACCGGCAAAGCTTGTGCTTGAGCCGCTGCCCTGGGCGATGAATTCGTTGACTTTCTTTCCGTCGTAGACGGAGATGGCATCTCCCGTCGACCATCCGAGTTCAAGGCCGGCGCCCGGAGACTCGATGGTGGCGTCAAAGGTCATCTCGACAGGATCTGCAGTCCTGTCCTCGACTTCCTCCTGGCATGCCACGGCTGCCGCACAGGCAGCGATCGCGATGAAAAGTCTTGAAGTTTTCATTGTGCTAAAGTTTATTTTGTTTACTAATTTGCGTAATCTATTTCGCTTCTCATGAAAAATACGTTGTACGGGCCCCAGAGGGACATGTTCCAGTAGATGTAGTCTCCCTTCGAACTGGCAGGATGAGGATATGAACCGTAAAGCTGGTTGTATCCCGTTGCCCGTCCGTCGCAGAGTTTCCTCTCGGTGGACCACGGTCCCGTTATCATTGCCGCGGAGCGGTAACAGATGGCATACTTCGCTTCGTTGAAGTACATCACGAGCCATCTCTGCGCATCCTCAAGCCAGATTACTCCCAGCTCGCCTATGGTGCCGTCGATGATGGTCGTGGCTTCCTGCTCCTTCCCGACTACCCACTTGCGCTTGCCTCCGTTCCAGAACTCGTATTTGCTCTTGTCGAGTATGTCGGAGTGCTTGAACCTTGCAAGCTTTGCAGGTGACTTGCGGTAGCCGTCTGCATTAGCGCCCCATTGGCCGGTCTTTGTGCCTATCATGTAGCAGTACTCGTCGCCCGGTCTCTTTGCGAGGCCGACCATGCCGAAGTATGAATCTGCAGCGAACTGCAACGAGCCCCGGCTCCATGTCTTGCAGCCGTCGCCGGATACCCAGTAGGCCGAGTAGTCCTTCTCGACGAGGCCGCCGCCGACCTGCCAGTACATGATATGGACATAATCCTTGCCGTTGAGGCTTATAGCCGCGGTGGGAATATAGGTGAAATTGTAATAATTCTCCCTTTCCATAATGGGCTTCGCCCTGTTCGGCCTTCCCTCGTCCACCATCATTCCGTAGAATTTCAGGCCGTTGTCGAGGTCGGTGTTGTCGGAAAACCCTATCACGTTGGAACGCCAGTCTCCACCCATGCTGTAGGTGTTGAATGTGTCACCGAATGCCACACCGTAGCCTCCCTTGCTCATTTCCCAGATGATGCCGAGATCAGTCCCGCCCACGTTCCAGTTGGTCTGGGTGTGGTTTGGATTGGGCAGTGAAGCGTCGGAGGATTGTGTTTCGCCCGTGACTCTTGCCACCTTCTTGGTCTCCTTGAGTATTATGTCGGGGACATAGCCCGCATAAAGGTCAAGAGCTCCCTCGATTATGGTGTTCTCGAAGTCAAAGGGTATCGTTGCATTTTTGTCGGAGAACCATCCCGCAAAGGTATAATCAGTCTTCCCTGTCGGACGCCATACGGGCTCTTCGAGAATCCGGCCCTTGTAGGCTTCGATTTCCCGCGTCTGTCCGCCTGCATCGTTCGCGTGGAGCATCACCTTGATGACAATCCCTGAATCACCTTCTTCCTTGGTGTCACTGTCACAAGACGGCAATGTCAGGATTGCGAGTGTCGCAACCAGAATGAACTTTGCTGTGTTCCTGAGTATTCCCATGAGAAAATCCTGAAATTATGCTCTTGCCTTTGACCTTGCCTTCACATACCATATCGCTATCACGCAGCTGTAGGCCAGGATGATGGCGAATGCTATGGCAGGTACCCAGTATGCGGTCGCGATGCTGCCGACAGAGTCGGACACCATGCCCTGCAGCTGGGTGAGGAGGGCTGCTCCGGCGATGGCCATCACCATGCCCGAACCACCGAGCTTGAGGTCTTCTCCGAGACCTTCCGTACCTATGCCGTAGATGGTAGGGAACATGAGAGACATACAGCCTGAGATGCCGATGAGGCAGTAAACGCCTGCGGGACCATGTCCGTAGATTGTGCCGAGGCAGCATGCTACGGCAATGGCTGAAATCACTGCGAGCAGGTCATGAGGCTTGATATACTTCATGAGGAAGGTGCAGACAAAGCGCATTGCCACGAAAAGCACAAGCGACATTATATAATATGTAGCTCCAGCCTGTTCCGCAGTTCTCGGAAGGAGGTCATCAAGTCCTATGCTTTCGAAGAAGTTATAGAAGGCTGCTCCTATAGGTTCCACGTTGCGGAGGGCATCCATAATCTGGGTGGTGGTGGCACCTTCGCCCAGGGCGGCGATGATTCCGTCAAGGTCAAGGGTATGCATCGCGTAGCGTATCACGTATGACCATACGGCAATCTGCGCGCCCACATAGAAGAACTGGGCTGTCACGCCGAGAACATAGTTCTTGTTCTTGACAAGCCTCTTTGACGAACCCTTTAGGTCAATCCTGCCCGTTTCCTTGATGGCCGGCATCTTGGTGAAGAAGATGGCGAGAAGTATAGCCACCATCACAAGGCCGAGTATCACGTAGGTGTTGGTGACGGCATTGAGTTCCTGTCCCTGAATTGCCGCAAGGTCGGCATCTGAGAGAGCTGCCCTTTCGGCCGCAGACTTGGTGTTGAGCTGCGAGAGGATGAACACCTGGGAGATGACCACACCGGCAATTGCACCGAATGGGTTGAACGACTGTGCGAAATTGAGTCGCTGCGTAGCCGTTTCCTCAGGCCCCAGAGCGCAGATGAACGAGTTGGTGGACGTCTCAAGTATGGAGAGTCCGGCAAAGAGCACGAATATCGCGAGCAGGTAGCAGTAGAAGCCCACACCCACGCTGACCATGGAAATTTTCATTGCCGGGTAGAAGAGAATGGCACCCAACGCGTAGACGCCGAGGCCGAGCATCACACCGGACTTGTAGGAATATTTCTGGATGAACAGCGCACCGGGAACTGCGAAACAGCCGTAACCAAGCAGGTAGCATACTATCTGAATCCAGGCGGTCTTTGAGTCTGAGAGGCTCATGATGCGCTTGAATGCAGCCAGCATGGTGTCGGTGAGGTTGTTCGGAACCGCCCACGCGAAGAAGAGTATGGTAAGCAGGGCGAAAGGCCATGCTATACCCTTGGGAATAATTCTTGTCTTTTCTGCCATGGCGTTTACTTCTGAAACCTTGTTGAAATGGCCTCAAGCTCAACGCCGAACACAGCCTTCACTATGCTTGCGAGCTCTTCCTCGCTGCCCTCGAAGTGCATTGTGTACTGGACATGAGTCAATGATTCGCCTGGAGCAAGAGTAGCGCCCGGAGACGAGGTCTCGATTTCATAGAAAGGACCCATCACGAAGCCTGTATCGGTCGGACCATCGTTGTAGGAGTTGATCACATCACCGCCGAAGCAGTTCTCCTGAGGGCCCCACTGGCCGTTTACATAGTCCTTCTCTCCCTCCGGCACTGTGTACTTGAGAATGTTGAGGACATGCTTCTCGCTGTCGTAGCTGCCGCAGATATCCTTTGCGCTTCCGTCAGGCAGGCCTATCTTTGAGCGGTATTCGCCGTCAATCTTGAAGTAGACCATGCCATCCTCGAGTACGAGACGCTCTGCAGGAACCTTGCCGAAGTATTCGTCGTTGATCAGACGTCCCTCGAAGTCCTTGTTGTAAGGGATGAACACGGTTGTAGTCGGGGTAGGGGTGAAGGATCCGAGCAGCCATACGGAAGGAAGTCCGGTTTCCTTGGTCCACGCGTTCTCACCCTCGTTGGTGAGGGTGTTCTCCGTGCTGTATGCGAGACTTTTCACACCTGCAGGCACCTCTATGCCTATTATTTCAGCAATCTTCTCAGCCTCGTAGAGAGTCACTGCCCTGCGGATGCCAATCTTGAAAGCATTGTCGGAAGCATTCACCATCTCGGTGTGCTTGGTGAAAACCACCTTGTCCTGAGCCTGACTTTCTATGTCGTAACTCTCGGTGTCTATGACTGCAGGGACCACCCAGTTGTCATAGATCTGCTCAACACCCTTCTTGAAGTAATAGGAGTTGGGACCGCCTTCAGGGCCGATCCAGAACCTTTCCTCCCCTCCGTAAGGATTGAAGAAGGTCGAGAGTTCGCCGGCCTCTATGAACTTATAGTTGATCCAGCCGTAGCTGGCACCGCCGTCGCCGCCGGTGGTGGAGGTCATGACACGGCCCTGCATGGACGGCGCGAGCATTACCTTTGACTGTCCGTCTGCACTTGCAAGTTCGACAGTAGGAATCTCGTGCTTTGCAAGAAAGTCGAGATCATATCCGTATGTTCCCATTTCGTAAGATGCGCCGCCGGTGCAGCCGCAGAGAGCGGCAGCCGCAGCGACAAATAATATGTTGTTATGACTTTTCATACTTAAACGTTACTGAACAGCAGTCCAACCAAGGTTCTGGACAAGTTCCTTCCTCTGATGCTTGTCTATCTCAACCTGATAGATAGGGAGGAAGTAGTGCTTAGGTGCCTCGAATACGCGGTCTTCAACTTTCACTCTTCTGTAGAATGCAGGATCCTGCATGTGCTCGCCCGCATATATGTCCATAGAGTGGATAGGCTTGCTCTCAGTGTTCTCGGCGTCGAGCCAGCGGCGAACGTCGAAGAAGCGATGCACCTCGAATGCAAGCTCTATGCGGCGCTCGTGCTTGATCTTGTCGCGCATCTGCTCCTTTGTGAGTCCCTTGGGAAGTCCAGGGAGACCGGCACGGTTGCGGATTGCGTCAACAGCTGCGTAAACCTCTGCGGTCGGGCCGCTATACTCGTTGAGGGCCTCTGCATAGTTGAGGTAAACTTCTCCGAGACGGAGATAAACCCACTGCTGGTTAGGGATATAACCGTTAGGAACGCGGTCCGGGTGAACGAGCTTGCGCAGGAGATAACCTGTCTTGCAGTAGTCTGAGCCTGCCACGCCCTTGCCGTCGCAGCCCTTGTACCAGAACTCGAGAGTGTGAGGGTCGTTGAAGTTGTAGTTCGGAGCGTTCCACTTCCAGATTGCGCCCGCAAAGTTGATTGAAGCGTAGAAACGAGGCTCGCGGTGGGTGTACATGTTGCATACACCAGCCTGCCACCTTGCCATTCCGGACTCGTCGGCAGTCTCGATGAAACCTTCCTCGACATATCCCGATTCCTTGTTGATGATAGGGGTGAGGCCGTCGTTGGTGTAGCCCGTGATAGGGGTTGAACCGTCCTCCATCTCGTATGCGTCCACCATTTCCTGGGTAGGGTTGAAAATTGAGAACCAGCCGAATGAAACAGGGTCGGCGCAGTTGAGCCAGTGAACGTAGGTACCTATGTTCTTCGCCCAGAGAATCTCGTCGTTCCAGCAGTCGGTGAAGATGCTTGCGTAGTTCTTGACAGGGTTGTCAGGATATTTGTTGTAGAGCGCACGGCCTGCAGCCTTGCACATGTCTATACACTTGAGAGAGGCGTCTGCTGCCCTCTTCCACTTCTCGGCGTCATAGGTCTGGTTGATGAGGTTCGTGCCATCGATAGGGTCCTTGAGTTCAGCCTGCTGCTTGTTGCCGTTGTAGAGAGGAGAAGCGATGTAGAGGAGCACTCTTGACTTGAGCCCGAGAGCGGAGAGACGGGTCGCACGGCCTGTGTCGGTTGAAGGCCACTTGTCTTCGTCGTAGAGATATTCTGCAGCCAAGTCGCATTCGCGTGCTATGAAGTTAGCCACAGAGTCCGCAGGCGAGCGGCGGATTGACATCAGGTCTTCCTTCGGGTCGTAGCAACGGTCAGCGATAGGAATCGCGCCGAATGCACGGAAGGCGAGGAAATGGAAGAAAGCGCGGAGGAAGTGGCACTCGCCCTTCCAGTGGCGGATTTCATCCTCGGATGCGGGAACGCCGTCAACTCTTTCAAGCATCATGTTGACTTTGCGGAGAGCCATGTATGACTCGCCCCATATCTGGGTCTGGTTGATGTTGGTCGAGTTCCAGCTGCCGTTGTTGATGAGGTGGCCGTATGCGCCGCCGTACGCGCACTCCATCTCGTCGCAACCTGCGGTGTAAGGATTTCTCCATGCTCCACCGTCGTCGGCCATGTTGGCCTCGGTAGGTATCCACGAGTAGGTGTGGGTGAGGAAGTCAATGGTATAAAGCCTGTTGGCGAAGATGTCATCCACGGTAAGGTTCTCGTCAGGAGCCTTGTCGAGGAAGGATTCGCATGAGGTCAGCGCAAGAGCGGCTGACGCGATGGCTGTGAGTATGAATGTATATTTACGTATCATATTTCTCTTCATTATATAAGGTTAGAATCCGACTGTGAGGCCGAAAGTGAGCGCTCTCTGGGTAGGATACTTGGTATCGCCCATGTGCTCGGTCTCGGGATCTATGAGTTTCACCTTGTCAAGACAGAATACGTTGTTTCCGTTCAGGAAGAGGCGGAGAGAAGAGAGATGGAGGGCGTCGTTGACCTTCTTAGGGAAGGTGTAGCCGAACTCCATGGTCTTGAGCTTGAGGTAAGAGGCGTCTCGCATGTAGAGCGTGCTCTGGGTGAAGTTGTTCTTCGACGTTCCCGCGTGAACGACAGGGTACTTCGCGTTGCTGTTGTCAGCACCTGGGATGAAACGGTTGTCGTAGTACTCGCGGCAGATGTTGTAGCCTGGATAGTCGAGCATGAACGGCCACATCGAGGTGTAGTCGAGAAGTATGTTGGTGTTGGTCGCGCCGGTGAAGTTCATGGTGAGGTCGAAACCCTTGTATGCGAAGGTCCATCCGAAGCCGAACATCACCTCAGGGGTACGGCCGTAGCCTATGAACTTATAGTCGTATGAGTTGACCAGGCCGTCACCGTTCTGGTCAACATATCTGATGTCACCGACTGTGTATGGACCGAATTCCTGCTTGGGAGCATTGTCGATTTCTTCCTGACTCTGGAAAAGTCCCATAGCTTCGAGACCGTAGATGAGACCTGCAGAGCGTCCTCTGGTATCCTGATACTCAAAGGTGTGGTATACGGTGTCATCCTCTACAATCTTATTGCGTGCGAAAGTCACGTTGCCGCGCAGAGAGTAGTAGAAGCCCTTTTTAGTGGTGTTTGTGAACTCGATGTTTCCGTCAATACCGCGGTTTTCCATGATACCTACGTTTGCCCAAGGGGTGTCACCCCATGCTGCACCCATGATGTCAGGAATCTGAGCCCTCTTGAGGAGAATCTGGTCGCGGTACTCGTAGAAGTAGTCGGCAGAAAGCTTGAACTTGCCCTGGAACATCTCCATGTCGAGGCCGACGTCAGTCTTGTGTGACACTTCCCACGTTGCGAGAGGTGAACCCATTGAGAGTTCGGCCATACCATTCTTTCCTATCTGAGAGTCACCGAAGAGGTAGCCGTTGGCTGTCTTGTTGACAGTAGACATGTAGAAGAAACGGTCCGCAGAGTTGGAATCGTTACCTACGAGGCCGTATGAACCTCTGATCTTGAAGTGGTTGATAGGGTTGGATGCACCCCAGAACTTTTCGTTCGAAGGAACCCATCCTGCCGAGAAAGCAGGGAAGAAACCGTAGCGGAGGCCCTTTGCGAAGTTCTCCGAACCGTTGTAACCGAAGTTGAACTCGGCGAGGTAACGCTGGTCGTAGTTGTAACTTGCACGTCCAGCCCAGCCCTGGCGGCGATAAGGAAGGTTGCCGACGGACGATCCTGTGGTGAGGTCCTTGAAGTCACGCCAGTTGCCCATGGCGAGGAGACCTACCGTGTGCTTTGCAAAGGTGCGGTTGTAGTTGAGGCGGACATCGCCGTAGTATGCCCTATTGGAATAGTTTGTACCCACCCCATAGGTCATTGCGGTTTCTTCCTTGATAATGTTATACCTTTCTTCTCCGTTGTCGTCCCAGCCGAGGAACTTCTTGATTGTAGGAGTCTTACGGCGAGAAACCTCGTTGACATAGACGTGGTCGTAAGAGAAGTTGCCCTCGAGGGAGAGGCCTGGAGTGATGAGAGTGCCGAGATCCCACTTGAGACCCACTGTACCCTGGGTGGTAGACCTGTACTGCTTTGAGAAGCCGTTGTTGGTGGCTAGGCGCCAAGGTGAATCCCACTCGTATGAGGTGTTGCCGCCGCCGAGAGAGCCGTCTGGGTTGACCATAGGGTATGAGAGAGGAGTCACGAGCTTGAGCGAGTTGAAAATCGCTGAAGCCGAAGTGCCCGGATAGGTGCGGTCCTCGACAATCTCGGCGAGACCTATGTTGAGTATGAGATTCCTCGAGAGGTTGATGTCGAGGTTGGTGCGGAAGTTATATCTCTGTGAGAGCGAGTTGGTCCTGTAACTGTAGGTCGGGTCCTCCTTGAAGAGACCGCTCTGAGAAGAGAAACCCACGTTCACGAAATAGCGTATGATTTCGTTACCGCCCGATACGGAGAGCTCGTCTATGGTTTGGAATGCGTTCTTCTTGAGAATCGCGTCTGTCCAGTCCACGTTCGGATAGAGATATGGGTCGGAGCCGTCGCGGAATTTCTCTATCTCCTCGTCAGACCAAGGGATGATGTTGCCGCTGACCATGCAGGCCTCGTTCATGAGGGTTGCAAACTCGTAAGACTCGATGTTGTCCTGGAAGCGGAGACCATGAAGGTTTGTCATCTCTGACTTGAATACGACCTTAGGACGTCCCATCGTACCCTTCTTGGTGTTGATGAGAATGACGCCGTTGGCTCCGCGCATACCGTAAACGGCTGTTGCAGAAGCATCCTTGAGGACAGAGAACGACTCGATTTCGTTTGCGCTGATAAGGTTGATGTCACGCTCGACACCATCCACGAGAACAAGAGGTGTTGCGTTTACCCATGTGCCGAGACCGCGGATGAGAAGATTTGCGCTGTCATAGCCCGGCTCACCGCTGACCTGCCTTGACACGATGCCCGGAACTACGCCGCCGAGGGCGTTGGAAAGGGTTGTGGTGGCCTGGTGGGTGAGAGCCTTTGACTCTACCGTGGTGAGGGCTCCCGTGACGGTGGCCTTCTTCTGCGCACCGTAACCGACAACGACAACGTCGTCAAGTGACTGTGCCTCGATTTCAAGGCGGATGTCAATCTGAGTCCTGCCACCGATTTCTATCGTCTGGTCGCGATAGCCGATGGCTGAAACCACGATTTTGCCCTTCTGGATGTCGGTGACACCGAGGACATAGGCGCCGTCGATATCGGTGACTGAACCGATGTTGGTCGCCTGCTGCATGACTGCGACGCCCGGAATTGGTTCGCCGGTCGCTGCATCATAGACATGTCCGCTAAGCGTCCTTGTCCTTGACTGGGCACTCAGCGGAGCAGTGGAGAGGAGACAAGCTGCGAAGAAGAAAGACAATACTGCAAAGCAGTAACTGCCTATCGGTCTTGCATGTCCTGATGAATGATTAATTTTCATAAAAATAACGAAAATTGTGGTTAATTTTTTACCCTTGCAGCAGTTTGCTAAAACGATTGATTTTAACATAAAGTGCCACAGAGGGCGTTGTACTATGTTTTTTGGTTTTGTTGTCCAATAACAAATAGCAAATATAATCCTTATTTTGAATAATGCAAGAACTTTCTTTTTTCAGGACCATTGGTGCTGAAAAGTGTAAGCAGAAGCTCCGAAATCTTTGGGTGATATTTATTCAAGTATTTGGGTAACAATAAGATAACCTTATTAGATTTTATAACTATTCCATGGCGCATACCCGATTGCTAAACATTCGGATATATTCAATTAATCGTTTTAGGAGATTCTGCTAAAAATCAAGGCTAAAAGTTTTTGCGCTTTTGACGAAATTAAGTATCTTTGTTTTTGCATGCGTTTGAAAGACAGGGAGGTATCC
>JABUTS010000080.1 GCA_021443565.1 Bacteroidales bacterium
TGAGCGTCCGAACGAGTATTCGTCCGGACGCTTTTTTTTGTTCCGAACTGCCTCCTTCTTAACGGAATCGCTACTTTTATATCACTCAGTCAACTTGTAATAATAATTAAATCCGCCTCGGGGGCACACGAATTTGTCCTTGCCGAGGCGGAGTGAAATCTTTTCACGGCTGTATCTGAACACAGCCGTGATGTTTTGCTGCATCTTACAGCGAGCTGAGATTCATCTTGTTCACGATATTCTTGCCTTCAGGAGTGTAGGCGAAAGCCATACGCTCTGCGGCCGCCTCCTCGACCTTGCGGCGAACAACCTTTGAAGTACTGTTCATCTGGCCGTTTGCCTGGCTGAATGGTTCTGGAAGCACGCAGACAGCAGCAGGAAGCCATCTGTCAGGGAACTGGCCAGCATGGCTGCCGCCTTTGCGGAACATGTTCACCTCCGCCTGGATTTTCTCAAGCATCTTTACCTTCGCCTCTTCTGACTCCGGGTCAAGTGCAGGGAACTCAGTCTTCACGTACTCCTTGAGGGCGTCCTTGTTAGGTACGGCGAGAAGTATGGTGTAAGGGTCCTGGTTGTTGTGAAGCACGGCTCCGTCGATGTACCTGGAACTTTCCACATAAGACTCTTCCATAAGTTCCGGAGAATATTTTTCGCCGTCCGCACTGATGAGAAGCGCCTTGAAACGTCCCACCACATAAAGCATGGTGTTGTCCTGAGGCCACTTGTAGCCCATGTCTCCGGTATGAAGCCAGCCTTCGATGACAGTCTTGGCGGTTGATTCCGGATTCTTCCAGTATCCTGCCATCACGTTCTCGCCCTTTACTACGATTTCACCCAGCTCCCCGTCCGGAACTTCTTTGCCTTCAGAATCGCATATCTTGCACTCCATAGGCTGGACAAGGCGGCCTGAAGACCCCATCACATAGCGGACAGGAGAATTGGCGCAGATGATAGGTGTGGCCTCGGAAAGACCGTAGCCCTGGAAAATAGGGACTCCGATGGCATAGTAATATCTCTGGAGGTCGATGTCAAGAAGGGCTCCGCCGCCGACGAAAAACTTCAACCTTCCGCCGAAACCGGACTCCCTGACTGCCGAGAACACAAGCTTGTCGAGAACAGCCATCACAGGCTTCCTCCACCAGTTGAGCACGCCTCCCTTGTTGTAAACTTCCTTGTTGTACTTGATTGCGTTCTGGACGCCGAAGTCGTAAAGTTTCTGGATTGCAGGGCTCTTCTTCCTTATAGCCGTTTCTATGCCTTTCTTGAAGTTCTTGCTCAGGGCTGGAACTGAAAGCATGATGTGAGGACGAACCTCCTTGATGGCCACAGGGATGTTTCTCAGAGCCTCCATACCGCCTTTGCCTGCAGGTACGGTCGCGATAGACGCGCCGGAATACATCATTATATAGAAACCCGCGACATGAGCGAAACAATGGTCGAGGGGAAGGATGATGAGCATAACGTACTCTGGCGGGATGCGTATCACGGTCGATGCCTGCTCGACGTTCGCGGTGTAGTTCCTGTGGGTGAGAAGTATGCCCTTGGGGTCGGCGGTTGTGCCGGAGGTATAGCTTACGGTGGCATAGTCGTCCGGTCCCACAGACCTGAACCTCTTCTCGAATTCGTCAGCCTTTTCCGCGAGGAATGCGTCACCTGCTTCAGCCACGGCAGAGATGCTGGTTTCCTTGTCCTGATATGAGTCCAGTTCGTCAAGAACGACAACGGTTTCCACTTCCGGACACTGAGGAAGTATTGAGCGGACCTTGGCAAGATGGTTTCTCGAAACTATGATGAACCTCGCTTCGGAATGCTGGATTCTGAAAAGGAGTTCATTCTCATTGAGCGACACTGAAAGCGGAACGTTCACGGCACCTGCATAGAGGAGACCGAGTTCGGAAAGCACCCATAGGTTGCGGCCCTCGGAGAGGAGTGCAACCTTGTCGCCCTTGGCAAGGCCGAGCGACATGAGGCCGGCACCTATGCGGTAGGCTTCTTTCTTAGTCTGTGTGAACGAGGTCTCGGTCCATGTCCCTCCTATTTTCTCGCGTAGGAAGGTGAGGTCATTCCACTTTTCGGTGTATTTTTCTACAAATTCAATGATGGTGGGTCTTTCTGCCATAGTCATATTATTTTAGGTGGTTTTGCTTGCCGTCTACCTGAACAGGCCGAACAGCTGGGCGTCGATCTTGTCGGTAACCTCACGGAAGTCCTCTGCGCGGTTCTCGAACTTGATGCGGTCAACGTCGAGGATGAGAAGGTTGCCCTTGTAGTCGGCAATCCAGTTTTCATACCTTTCGTTAAGGCCGGTCAGATAGTCTATACGTATGCTTTTCTCATACTCGCGGCCCCTCTTCTGAATCTGATTAACCACGTTCGGGATGGATGATCGCAGATATATGAGCAGATCGGGAGGATTGACCAGCGACATCATGAGGTTGAAGAGGTCGGTATAGTTCTCGAAATCCCTGGAGCTCATCAGGCCCATGCCGTGGAGGTTGGGCGCGAAGATGCATGCGTCCTCGTATATTGTCCTGTCCTGGATTATAACTTCTTCCTGACGGGATATTTCGACGACGTCCTTGAACCTCTTGTTAAGGAAATATATCTGGAGATTGAACGACCATCTTTCCATATCTCCGTAGAAGTCGGAAAGATAAGGGTTATAATCAACTGACTCGAATCTCGGGGTCCAACCATAGTGGGCCGCCAGCATTTTGGTTAGTGTGGTTTTGCCGCTGCCTATGTTTCCGGCTACTGCTATGTGCATATATGTACTATATTATGATATCCTTTTCCCACAAAGTTAGTATTTTTGCCAGACTTTGCCATCGGTTATGAAGATTAAACATTTTGTTTTCAATCCCCTCGCGGAAAACTGCTTTGTAGCGTGGGACGACTCGGGAGAGTGCGTCATTGTCGACCCGGGATGCATGGGCGGTGAAAGTTCCATGATAGTTCGCCTTGTGGAGAAGGAAGGGCTCAAGCCTGTCGCCATACTGCTCACGCACGGCCACTTTGACCACATATACGGCGTGAAGGAGCTCCAGGACAGGTATGGCATACCGGTCTATCTCCACAAGGCGGACAAGGACATACTCGGGTTCAACATTGAATTCAGCGCATGCTTCGGCTTCCCCGCTCCGGACTGCTCTTTCAGTTGCACGGCAGCGGAGGAGGGAGATACCGTGAAGATGGGCGGCCTGGTATTCAAGGCCATATACACTCCCGGCCATACTCCCGGAGGCCTGTGTTGGTACTGCGAGGAGGAGAAGATACTGTTCAGCGGAGACACCCTCTTCAGCGGAAGCATAGGCCGCACTGACAACATGTACGGTGACTATGACAGCCTGATGGCCGGCATAAACGGGAAACTCATGGAGATGGACGGCGACATAGACGTGCTCTGCGGTCATGGACCGGCAACCACCATAGCCGACGAAAGGCAGAAAAATCCTTTCCTCCTTCCTTTCAACGAACCTTTCCAGGATGATTTTCTCTCGTAGAGAACATGAAGAGCAGGCAGTACATGGAAATAGAGGGCGCAGGCGCCCATAACCTCAAGGGCGTCAGCCTTGACATCCCGCGCGGCGAGTTCGTCGTCATCACCGGACTCAGCGGTAGCGGGAAGTCCTCGCTTGCCTTCGACACCATCTATGCAGAGGGGCAGCGAAGGTATATGGACACCCTCTCTGCCTATGCCAAGCACTTCATGGGCATACTTGAGAAACCTGAGGTGGAGCACATAGGAGGCCTGAGTCCCATAATAGCCATAGAACAAAAGACCACGGGCAACAATCCGAGGTCCACCGTCGGCACCATAACGGAAATCTACGACTTCCTCAGGTTGCTTTATGCCAGAGCGTCAACAGCCTTCTCCCCGGTCACAGGCAAGGAGATGGTGCGCTACTCCGACAGCCAGATAGTCGAGTTGATCATCGAGCGCTTCAACGGGCGCAAGTGCTACCTGCTTGCTCCTTTGGTGAAGGGCCGCAAGGGTCATTACAAGGAGCTTTTCGACCAGCTTCGCAAAAGAGGATACACCGAGGTCCGGGTGGACGGAGAGGTGCTGCAGCTTGCGTCTGTCACGGCCCTGGATCGTTACAAGGCCCATTTCATAGAACTTGTGATAGACCGCCTCAAGCCTCAGG
Source organism: Bacteroidales bacterium (assembly GCA_021443565.1). Taxonomy (GTDB): domain Bacteria; phylum Bacteroidota; class Bacteroidia; order Bacteroidales; family UBA932; genus Cryptobacteroides. The sequence goes on from JABUTS010000080.1 coordinate 4,149, forward strand.
AAAAGGATGAAAAGAGAATCAGGACCAGTGTGATGAGCGCTCTCAACTACGGCAAGGGCACTCTCGCAGTGCTTGACCAGGAGAGCGGGGAAATCAGCCATTTCTCCAAGCACCTCGTGTGCCCGGATTCGGGCGTGTCCCTCGCCGAACCTGCCCCCCACAGCTTCTCTTTCAACTCTCCCCAGGGCTGTTGCCCGCACTGCAAGGGATTGGGAAGCATAGTTGACATAAACATGGACCTGATTATTCCCGACCGCTCGCTCTCGATAGCGGACGGGGCTGTCGTGCCTCTTGGAAAAATCAGGGAAACGAAAAAATTCGATACCCTCAGGGCTGTCGCCCGCCGTCACGGCTTCTCGCTTTACGAGCCCGTTTCTGAACTCGGTGACGATATCATATCCCTCATAGTCTTCGGTTCTGACGACCTCTACCGCGTGGGTGACGGCGCCGCATCGGAGATGCTGGGTTATGACGGAGTCGTGGAGGACGTGGACGACAAGATTACCTGTCCGGTGTGCCATGGTACCCGTCTCAATCCTGAAACCGACGCCTTCCGCATAGACGGAAAGAAAATATGGGAGGTGGCGGCCATGGAAATCAGCGCCTTGAGCGCCTGGCTGGAAGAACTCCCTTCCCGACTGGACAAAAGAGCCATGGCAATCGCCACGGACATCATCAAGGAACTTCGCGACAGGGTGGGCTTCCTGATGAACGTAGGCCTCGAATACCTCAGCCTCGATCGTCAGACCGCCTCGCTCTCGGGCGGTGAAAGCCAGAGAATCAGGCTCGCGACCCAGATAGGCTCAAAGCTGGTGAACGTGCTCTACATACTTGACGAACCGTCGATAGGTCTTCATCAGAGAGACAACCGCAAGCTCATTGCCTCGCTCAAGCAACTGCGCGACGAGGGTAACTCCGTCATGGTGGTGGAACACGACGCGGAGACCATGCTATCCGCCGACTGGCTCGTGGACGTGGGCCCCGGTGCGGGCGTGCATGGCGGGCAGATCTGCCTTAACGCTCCCGTGAAGGCCCTTCTGGACCCTTCCGAGGCCGAAAAGCTTGACGAGGAGACACGCAGGCACTGCATCTTCGGCGAATCCTCCACCCTGGACTATCTCAAGGGCAGGCTGGAGATACCCGTGCCGTCAGTCCGCAGGCAGCCCGACGGACGCTTCCTCTCGATCAGGGGTGCTTCGGGCAACAATCTCAAGGGAGTCGACGTGGACTTCCCGCTGGGGCTTCTCATAGGCATAAGCGGAGTCAGCGGCAGCGGAAAATCCTCGCTCATAAACGACACCCTGATGCCTGTGCTCAAAAACCGCTTCTATAGGGCGAAACTCCATCCTCTCCCTTACCGAAGTGTCGAGGGCATAGAGCTGATAGACAAGTTGATAGAGATAGACCAAAGCCCTATAGGCAAGACTCCGCGAAGCAATCCCGCAACCTTCACGGGGGTGTTCAACGACATAAGGGAACTGTTCGAAGCCACCCCGGACGCCAAGGTCAGGGGCTTCAAGGCGGGCCGTTTCTCCTTCAATGTCGCGGGTGGTCGCTGCGAGGAATGCAAGGGTGCGGGACTGAAGGTGATAGAGATGAACTTCCTGCCGTCGGTGAACGTATCTTGTCCGGAATGCCGGGGAAAGCGCTACAAGACGGACACACTCGCGGTGAAATACAAGGGGAAGACCATCAGCGACGTGCTGGAGATGCCTATTTCAGAGGCATACGAGTTCTTCCGCAACATCCCAAAGATTGCCATCAGGCTCAAGGCAATGGTGGACGTGGGGCTGGGCTATGTGCGTCTCGGGCAGTCAGCCGTAACACTTTCAGGAGGCGAGAGCCAGCGTATGAAACTTGCAGCCGAACTGGGCAGGAAGGGCACGGGAAAGACCTTATACATGCTTGACGAGCCAACCACAGGCCTTCACAGCGAAGATATAAAAGTGCTTGTATCAGTGCTTCAGGATCTTGTGAACCAGGGGAATACGGTGATAGTGATAGAACATAACCTCGATGTAATAAAAAGCGTCGACTATCTTATAGACATGGGGCCCGAAGGGGGCGCCAAGGGAGGAATGGTGGTTGCAAAGGGCACCCCGGAACAGGTGGCGGCAGACCCTTGCTCGGTCACGGGACCCTATCTTGCTGAAATATTTGCGTTGAACAAGGCAGAAGGCCTGAAATAGGTGATACCATGTTTACAGGAAAGGTGGAAGAAGCCCGTCTGGAATACAGACAGTGGTGTGATGCCATAGGCATCGATAATCTTGAAAAGCTCAACACCGTGCTGAAGGACGGCAGGGGAGTGGAATTCATAAACCTCTGCGAAGCCCGTCAGGAGAGAAAGTACGCGGAAATCGCAAACGGCATATGGGCGGACAGGCAGCAGAAGAAAATAGTCATGATTTCCGGCCCGTCTTCCAGCGGAAAGACCTCCTCGTCTCTGCGCATAGCCCAGCAGTGCCGTGTGCTCGGCCTCAATCCCAAGGTGGTGGAACTTGACAACTATTTCGTCAACAGGGTAGACACCCCTCTGGACGGGGACGGCAACTATGATTATGAGTCCATATATGCAATGGATATGGACCTGCTGAACTCCCAGATCAACGACATGCTTGCCGGCAGGGAAGTGGAGCTCCCGAAATACAATTTCATTACAGGCGAGAAGGAATTCGGCCAGCACCGCATGAAACTCGTTCAGGGCGATATACTTATGATGGAGGGCATTCATGCCCTGAACCCGCAGCTCACCTCGGCCGTCGACAGGGACTGCATACAGCACATATACATATCCGCCCTCTCCGCCCTCATGGTCACCGATACCGACCACGGTTCGACCACGGATAAGAGGCTGCTGAGGCGCATGGTCAGGGACTTCCGCACCAGGGGACAGAGCCCGGAGGACACCATACTCCGCTGGCCGAGCGTCCGCCGGGGAGAGATAAAGTGGATTTTCCCTTATGAGGAAAACGCGGAAATGGTTTTCAATTCATCCATGCTCTATGACCTGCCGCTGCTGAAATACTTCGCCATGCCTCTTCTGGAGGGGGTGGCAGAATCTTCACCGGCATACTCAAAGGCAGCAAAACTGATTGAACTGCTCAATCGCATCCAGGCCCTTACCCCTTCCGAGATTGCAGCCGTCCCTCCGACCTCCATCATGAGGGAGTTCATAGGGGGCCAGAGGCTGTAGCAAAGAACCATACGTCCGGATGCGGATATGCTCCGGGCCCACGGGAATCAAATATGAAACACATCATCTCCATACTGTCGGCCATAATGCTGATGCTCTTACAGACCCCGTCCCGAGCCGGACACGGCGGCACAGCCATGCCTCACCTTGCCATAGACCGCAATCCCGCAAGTCTCGCCAGCGGTGGAGCCAGACTGCTCAACTTCAGTTCTCTGGCAGGGGCGTCGTCTTCCAACCCGTCCCTCATCCCCTTCTCACAGAAAACACTGGATGCCGGGCTGTCATGGCAGAACTGGACCCCCTCCGAAACCGGATGGTACAGTCTCGGAGCTTCCGTAAAAGCCGGGAACAGGTTCGGCGTGGCGCTGGGCTTTGACTATGGCCGCAGCAAGGGATATGAGATGGTGGACGAAAACAACAACAGTCTCGGCACCTTCAATCCCGTCGAGCTGACGGGCAGTCTCGGTTTCTCCTGCCGCTTTGCCGACTGGCTTTCTGCAGGTGCAAACCTCCGCTATGCAACAGGCAAACTCTCTCCGGATTTCAGCCGGGGATGCTTCGGCGCAGATTTGTTTCTTACCACCGTTCTCGACTCCGGCTTCAAGGCCGCCCTGGGAGTTTCGCAGCTCGGCACTCCGGTGAAGTCCGTTTCGGGAGAAAAATTCTCCGCCCCGTCTTCCGCCGCCGTTGCCGCAGGCTATGAAATCAAGGCCTCCGGGGCACATAAAATACAGGCCGAGCTGGATTTCCGCTATTTCTTTGCGGGTTCGCTCGACCTGTCAGCCGGTTTTGAATACTGCTGGAAAGAAAAGATTTCAGCAAGGGCCGGATACCATTACGGAGACATGATCCCTTCTTTCGTCTCGGCAGGCACAGGCTTCTGCTTCAAGGGCGTCCGCCTGGATTTCGCATGGTTCACCGGATTCGGGGGATCCCCTCTGTCAAACGGCATTTCCGCCGGCCTCGGATATGGTTTTTAATACCAAAGAGTCTGCTCGCTTCCCATACTGAAGACGAGCTCGCCTCCTGCCATTATGTCCCTGTAGTCTATCCAGGCTGATTTGAGAGGTGTGCCGTTGAGGGTCACACCCTGGATGTAGCGGTTCTCGTCGGAATTGTTTTCCGCCACGATGGTGAACTTCTTCCCGCCTTCAAGATTGATGGTCGCCTTGTCGAATACAGGGCTACCGAAGAAGTATCTTCCTCCCGCAGGTTCCACCTGGTAGAAGCCGAGTGAAGAGAGCACGTACCACGCGCTCATCTGTCCTACGTCCTCGTTTCCCGAAAGTCCGTCAGGTGCGACGAAATACATTTCCTTGAGCACCCTGCGCACGAGGTCGGCAGTCTTCCAAGGCTGTCCCGCCATTGTGTAGAAATAGAGTATGTGGTGGCTCGGCTCGTTGCCGTGGGCATACTGGCCTATGAGACCGCTGATGTCAGGCGATGCGTCCTCACCGTCAAGCCTTGAGTCGACGATGAAGAGGGAGTCAAGCTTCGAGAGCAGATTCTCCGTGCCGCCGAAACATTCGCAGAGTCCGTCGAAGTCATGAGGCACGAGCCAGGTGTACTGCCATGCGTTGCCTTCGCAGTAGTCGTTTGCCCTGTGGGTGGCGTAGAACGGGTTGAAAGGCTCGCGGAACCTGCCCTTGGTGTCCACTCCTCGCATGAAGCCGGTAACGGAGTCGAAATGAGGAATATAGGACTTGCTCCTGTTGTTGAAGTACTCGAACTCCTGCTCGTGGCCGAGTTTCCTGGCTGCCTGGGCAAGGGCCCAGTCTGCAAGCGCGTATTCTAGGTCATAGGCCACGCTCTCGTTCTCGAAAAGGTCGTAAGGAATGTAGCCGTATTCGATGCGGTGTTCCTGGCCGCGGTCCGGACGCATAGCGGAGGTGACCATGGCCTTGAATGCAAGTTCTGCGTCGAAACCGTCAAAGCCCTTGAGTATGGCGTCAGCCACCACAGGGATGCCCGGATTGCCTACCATGCAGTTGGTCTCGCAGCCCATGAGGTGCCATACAGGCAGCTTGCCCTGCTTCCTGAAGATATCGAGGAAGGTCTGGATAACGTCGTTTTCCTTCTCTGAATGCAGTATGCTGAAGAGAGGCATCTGGGCGCGGTAGGTATCCCAGAGCGAGAAAGTAGTGTAGCGCGCGGGCTCGCCGTTGTCGCAGAAGAGCGATGGTGCTATCATACTGTGATAGAGCGCGGTGTAGAAGATGGTTTTTGCGTCGGTGTCGGCGGTCTCAACCTCAACCTTGGAAAGTTCCGCGTTCCATGCCGCCGTTGCCGCCTTTGCGGCAGTTTCGAAGTCCCAGCCCTGGAGTTCGGCAGTCATGTTGGCTGCCGCGCCGTCAGTCGACTTGGGAGAAATCGCCAGCTTGAGCATCACGCTCCGGGTCTGGGGCGCGAATTCGAAGCGGTAGACATGGTCTGCCACCTTGGTGCATGACAGGAAGGCCTTGTCGAATTCGCCGCTGAACCACAGTTTCTGGTTGTCAGCCCAGCCCGACGAGTGGCGATGGCCGTTGAATGAGGTCCCGCCCGTGGTCTTAAGGTCTTCGTCAGTCACCTTGTCCCAGCAGCCTCCGTTCTCAAGGTCCACAAGTATGGCCCTTGCCTCCGCCCATTCAGGGAAGGTGTAGCGGTGGAAGCCCGTGCGTGCAGTGGCTGTGAGTTCTGCCTTGATTCCGCTCTCGAGACTTATGCTGTAGAATCCCGGCATGCTGACTTCCGTGCTCTTGTCCGCCCTGTCGGCAATTCCCTCACGGGTGTATGTACATTCCCTTTTCACAACAGGGAGCACGGTCACGTCGAAGAGGTCGCCTATGCCCGTACCGCTGAGGTGGGTGTGGGAGAAGCCTATCACGCTGTTGTCGCTCTCGTGGTAACCCGAGCACCAGTCCCATACCTGAGGTATGCTTGTAGGGCCGAGCTGGATTGCGCCGAAAGGCACGTCGGCTCCGACGAACACATGGCCGTGTCCGCCTGTTCCGATGGAGGTGTCAACGAAGGAGGTGTAGTCTGCGCCCTTTTCGCCTGCGCATGAAACGAGCAGGAGGGCCGCCGCGGTCATCAGTAGTGTCTTCTTCATATATGGTTTAACGTGAAAGAGGGCGGCCGGTCACGGCCACCCTCTTGATTCAATTTCAGGAAGCCAGACTAAAGATTAGGGTTTACTGTCTTCCAGTCTGCCACTGCAGGGATGATGCCGAGAGAGATGATTTCATCGCGCATGTTCTGGAGGTGCCTGTAGCTCTTCTCGAGAGCTGCCATCTCTTCCTCAGTGCCGCAGATTTCACCATAGTGAACACCAGTGGCGTCAATTACGGTAGGCATTGCCATCATCACGTTCTGGAACTTCTCATTGTTCACGTAGCAGCCTGCAGGCCACTCGAACTTCTCGCCGCCCATTGAAGCCGCAATCATGCATACTGAGTTGTATGCAGGGCTCTGGAATGATGAGCGTCCGCGGAGCTTGATGATGTTTGAACCGCCCTGGATGACCTCAACCTTCATTTCAGCCCACCTTTCTGCGGAAATCTCATTGCCGAGAATCTCGGTGAAAGGCTTGCCGTCAACGGTCACCTTTGAAGCGAATACAGCCATCTGCTCGCCGTGGCCGCCGAAGGTGTGGGCACCCTTGACAGAAGACTGGGGAACGCCGCACTCCTTTGCTATTGCGCTCTGGAGACGGGTGGAGTCGAGAGCTGCGAGAGTGGTCACCTGCGAAGGCTTGAGACCTGAGTGGAGAAGAACCACGAGACCGGTGAGGTCGGCAGGGTTGAAGATGACAACCACGTGCTTTACGTCAGGGCAGTACTTCTTCACGTTCTTGCCGAAGTCCTCTGCAATCTGGCAGTTGCCCTTGAGCAGGTCCTCGCGGGTCATGCCTTCCTTGCGAGGGGCGCCGCCTGAAGATATGATATACTTTGCATCGGTGAATGCAGTTTCAGGATCAGTGGTCCAGGTGAGGTTCACACCCTCGAAGCCGCAGTGGTACATTTCCTCGACCACGCCCTTGAGGCCCGGCTCGTAAACGTCGTAAAGACAGATGTTGGGAGTAAGCTTCATCATCATGGCTGTTTGGGCCATGTTTGAACCGATCATTCCGCCGGCACCTACGATGACGAGCTTCTCATTAGTCAGAAAGTTCATAACTGTTTATGGTTTAGTGTTGTATATAGCCTTTTACAGGGCCTGCGCAAAGTTGTTTCCAACTTCTGCACCGCCAGGCACAAAGATAAGAAAATTATGCTTATATTTGCATTTGAATTTTGATTAGTGACACGTGGAACCTCCCAGTCCAATACTGAAAGACTTCAACATTGCAGCGGACGCGCTTTCTGACGATCCGTTGTCGGACCCCCTTTATATGGTTTTGGAATATGCCTCCGAAGGTCAGGACCCTGCGGAGACGAGGTTTGTCGTGTGCTCCTGGTCGGGGCGCACGGGTTTGTCGTATATAGGTACACCCGGCGACATCGTGTCGTAAGTTTCACGAAAAAGACATTATATGCCACTTTACCTGAGGAAGAAAGTTGAAAACAAGGCGGAGATTGCCGTATGGCATGTTACCGAGTCCGAGTCCGAACTGAGGGACATGCTCTCTGTTCCCACCGACGAACTCGAGGAGATAGACCTCCTCGGAAGCGAATCGCTGCGCAGGCAGAGGCTTGCCGTCAGGGCCCTTCTCAATGAAGTTTTCGAGGACAAGATGTATCTCAGCCACTACGACAACGGCAAGCCTTACCTCGAGAATTGCGTCACCAACATAAGCATCACCCATACCGAGAAGTATGTGGCAATCATAATCCATGACGAAGACGACCTCGGAATAGACATAGAGTCGCTTGACAGGGATTTCTCTGCAGTCGAGAAGGTCGCTCTCTCGGAGGATGAGATAGACGACCTTGACGAGGACACGAAGAACGAGCAGCTCGCCATCTACTGGTGCGCAAAGGAGGCCATTTTCAAGAGAATGTCCCAGCTCAAGGTGGATTTTGCCGAGCAGATCGAGGTTGAGAAGTTCCGCCCGAAAGGCAAGGGCGAGCTGGAGGCGACCTTTATCCACAAGGACGGTCATGAGGATGAGTTCGATCTGGGCTATATGACATTCGACCGCCACGTGCTGGTCTGGGTTGCCGAGTAGCGGCGGCCATTTGTAAGGATGACCATATAATAAATAACCACACACGATGATAACCAGGAAATTTTCTCTCTTGGCTGCTGGTGCGGCCATCTCGCTGGGCCTGATGACGGCTCCGGCTACACTCAATGCCCAGAATTCCCAAACTGCGCCTTCGGACGACTACCCGGAAATCGAGGATCCGCAGATTAATGCGATCAATCGTCTGCCGGCGAGGACCTTCACGCTCCCTCTGGCCAGCGTGAAAGACGCCTTCACCGATGAGCTTGAACCAAATACACCTTACCGCAAGCTCCTCAACGGCGAGTGGAAGATAAGCTGGACGGGCGACCCTGCAAACAGGATAAAGGACTTCTACCGCACCGACTTCGACGACAGCTGCTGGGAAACCATAGACGTACCGAGCTGCGTGGAACTCAGGGGTTTCGGCACGCCAGGCTATACCAATGCGACCTATCCCCACAAGCCGACTCCTCCTGTAATCAGGGACTACGATTTCGGGACGGGCGACTATGATCCAGTTTCTTCGTACAGGACAACCTTCACCGTTCCGGAGGGATGGGACGGCAGAAAGATAATAATCCGCTTCGACGGCGTCTACTCGGCCTACCACTTCTGGGTGAACGGCCAGATGGCAGGCTATGCCGAGGATTCGAAACTCCCGTCTGAATTCGATATCACCGCCTTCCTGAATAAGGGTGAGAACCAGCTCGCTGTGGAGGTGTTCCGCTGGAGCGACGGCTCATACCTCGAGGACCAGGACATGTTCCGCTTCAGCGGCATATATCGCGACGTCACCCTCTATGCAGTGCCTCAGAAGTCCATCGAGGACTTTTGCATCAGCACCGAACTCACGAACGGCTATACCGACGCGAAGCTCTCTCTCAAGGTCACGGCTCCGGGAGCGGGCAAGGTCAGTGCAGACCTCTATGATGCTGATTTCAAGAAGGTCGGCAGCTTCAGCAACGGCTCCCTCACCCTTAAGAAGGCCCATCTCTGGAGCGCCGAGGATCCATATCTCTATACCCTCGTGCTTCGCGCAGGCAAGGACATACGCAGCAAGAAGGTCGGCATCAAGCAGGTGGAGATAAAGGACGAGGTCATTCTTGTCAACGGTAGCAAGGTCAAGTTCAAGGGTGTCAACAGGCATGAGCACTCAGCGGAGAACGGACGCAGCGTAAGCCTTGAGGAGATGATAGCCGACATCACCCTCATGAAACAGTTCAACATAAATACAGTCCGCACCTCGCACTATCCTGACCACCATCTCTGGTATGACCTCTGCGACCTTTACGGCATCTACATCGTGGCGGAGGCCAATGTCGAAGGCCACGGCATGGGTTATGATGAGAAGGGCCTCGGCCGCTTTGACGAGTGGAAGAAGAGCATAGTGGAGCGCAACGAGAATCAGGTGCTCAACTACCGCAACCACCCTTGCGTGACGATATGGTCGCTCGGAAACGAGACCGGACACGGTCAGAACTTCGTGGACGCGTACAACGCTGTCAAGGCCATAGATCCTACCCGCCCGGTACATTGGGAGAGAGGCAGCCAGGATGTGGACATGGACTCGAACATGTATCCTTCGGTGGGCTGGCTCAAGGAGCGAGCGTCAAAGCCTCGCGCATACTTCCTCTGCGAATACGCCCATGCAATGGGTAACGCGATAGGCAACCTCAAGGAGTACTGGGACGTGTTCTACTCAAGCGACTATCTCAGCGGCGGATGCATTTGGGACTGGGTTGACCAGGCTCTCATCAAGAAGACCACGAGATATGACAGAGACGGCAAGGCCATCACCGTGTTTGCCTATGGCGGCGACTACGACGAAAGCCCTAACGACGGCCCGTTCTGCTGCAACGGAGTGATACGTCCGGATAGGCAGGTGACCGCCAAGATTGTCGAGGTAGGCCATGTGTACCAGCAGCTTGCGCTAAGCAGCGAAGATGCTTCAAAGGGCGAGGCTGAACTCTGGAACCGCTTCAGTTTCACCAATTCTGACAAATATGACGCATGCTGGAGCCTCCTCGAGGACGGCCTTGAGGTGGAGAAGGGAACATGGACCGTTCCTTCTGTGGCTCCGGGCACCAGAGCTGCCGTGAAGCTTCCTGAGGTTTCCTACAAGACCAAAGCCGGCAAGGAGTATTTCCTCAACGTATATTTCACTTTGAAGAATGACGAGATATGGGCTTCCAAGGGCCATGTCGTAGCCTCTGACCAGCTCGCATGGGCAGCACCTAAGGCAAAGGACGGCAAGGGCAAGTCTGGCGTGAAGGCCATCGTGAAGGAAGATGACAAGATAATCAGCGTGACCAACGGAAGCATAAGGGCGGAATTCTGCCGCCGTAGCGGAATGCTCTTCTCCCTCGTCGTGGACGGCAAGGAGATACTTGCTGCCAACGAAGGCTCGGCTCCAAGGCTCAGCTGCCTGCGCGCCTTTGTGGACAATGACGTATGGATGGTCAACGGATGGGACGGCAATGGTAAGATTGTAAACTACGGCCTTACCCAGCTCAGCTACCACTGCAAGGGAATCAAGCTTTCAGAGGGCAAGGACGGCTCCGTGACTGTGGAAACCGCCATTGAGGTGGACGGTGCCAAGTCAGCCGGCTTCAGGCATGACATGAAGTGGACCTTCGAGACTGACGGCACGCTCACCATGACCAATAGCGCATCTCCTTTCGGCCACATGCCTTCTTATCTCCCTCGTCTGGGCATATCCTTGATGCTCGACGGCTCTCTCGAGCAGGTTGAATGGTACGGCCGCGGCCCTCGCGAGAATTATGTCGACCGCTGCAGCGGAAGCTTCATAGGCAGGTACAACTCCACCGTAACTGAACTTTACGAGGAATATGTGCGTCCTCAGGACAACGGTTACCGCAGCGACATACGCTGGTTCGAATTCCGCGACAAGGCCGGCAAGGGCGTAAGATTCTCGGGCGACATACCTTTCGTGCAGGCTCTCCACTACGACAGGGAAGACCTTGAGTTCGCCCGCCACCGCAACGGTCAGGTACGCAACGTCAACATCAAGGCTCCTCGCGAGGAAATATGCCTCAACCTTGACTATCGCCAGACAGGTCTCGGCGGCGCTTCATGCGGCCCTGCCCCTTTGGACGAAAACATCGTGCGTCCTCAGCAGGAGAACTGGACCATCAGGATTTCCCCTTTGAAATAAGTATAAGAAGCTGACTGAAACATGAAACTCAAGAACGCTTTTGTTGCTGGCATTGCGGCAACGCTTGCCCTCTCCTGCTCCGGCCCGAAGAACAACGGAGAGGAGCCCGTGGTGGTCATGGAAACATCTCTGGGCACCATAGAGCTCAAACTTTACAACGAAACTCCCAAGCACAGGGACAATTTCCTGAAACTCGTGGACGAAGGCACTTATGACAGCCTTCTTTTCCACCGTGTGATCTACGGTTTCATGATTCAGGGCGGAGACCCCGAGTCAAGAAACGCCGAGGCCGGTGACATACTGGGCAACGGTGACCTCGGATATACCATTCCCGCCGAATTCTGCACCGACAAGGGTATATACCACAAGAGGGGCGCCCTTGCTGCCGCCCGCATGGGCGATGAAGTCAATCCGAAGAAGGAAAGTTCCGCATGCCAGTTCTATATCGTCTGGGGCAATGTCTATACGGATGAGCAGCTCGATGAACTCACCGAGAGAAGCGGGGGACTCTATACCTTTACCGACGAAACCCGCGAGCTTTACACGACTGTGGGAGGCACTCCTTTCCTCGACGGCCAGTACACAGTGTTCGGAGAGGTTGTGGAAGGTCTTGAGGTGGTCGATGCCATACAGAGGGTGGAAACCGGCTTCATGGACAGGCCTGTAGAGAACGTTAAGATTCTGAGCGTAAAGAGAAAGTAATACTTTCCGTCAAACCGACAGGGGGGGGACGTCTTTTCGTCCCCCCTTATGTCATTTCAGCCAGAGTTCGGGATCCTGGGGCTGCTGCCCCTGCCATAGCTGAAAATGGAGCAGAGTCTGGCCGTCTATCGTGTCCACGCTTCCTATGACCTCGCCGGTCTTTATTTTGGCTCCCGGTTTCACGTTGCAGCTGCCGAGCTTGCAGTAGAAGGTGAAATAGCTGCCGTGCTGGACAAGCACGCACTGGTTATATCCCGGCATCACGACTATCTGCTTGACAGTACCGCCGAAAACAGCCCTTGCCTTGGTGCCCGGCTCCACTGCAATGCCAACTCCGTTGTTGAAAGGAAGCATTACGTTCTGGAATACGGGATGGGGGTGCTGACCGAACTTTTCGGTGACATAGCCTTCTGCAGGCCACGGCAGCCTGCCTTTGTTTCGGGCGAAGTCCGCAGAGAGAGCCTCGTCTATCTTTATGGAAGTCCTGGACCTGGAGGAGCCTGAAGTTCTGCTCCCGGCTGTCCCGCCCGAGGCCTCTGCTATCAGGCGTTCTATCTCCCTGTTGAGCGCCTGCACCTGCTTCTGCTTTTCGTTTAGCTGCTGGCGGTAGCGGGCGTTATCCTTTTTCAGCGAAGCCACGAGGCTGGCGTTCTGGCTTTCCTCCCGGTTGAGGGAACTGAGCTCCTTCTGCTGCTTCGAACGCAGTTCCGCCGCATCGCTGCGCAGCTGCACGAGTTCGTTCCTGCGTGTCTCGATGTTTTCCTGCGTGCGCTTGAGTTCATCTGCCTGCTTCCTCATCCTTGAAGCCATTTCCTTGAAATAGGCATACCTTCTGTAGGCCTGGGGAAGGTCCTCGCTGGCAAGTATGTACATGAACCACAGACGCGGATTGCGGTTCTTGTAAGCGGCGCGAACGAGCACCCTGTAGTCGGCTTCAAGGCTGTCGGCACTCTGCCTAAGGGCTTCCAGAACCCTTGACGCCTTCGCTATTTCCCCGTCATAGCCGTCTATCTGTCGCTTGTTTTCCTCTATCAGTTCCTTTCTTGCCTTGATTTTGCTGCGGGTGAGGCCGAGCTTGGCAAGCATATCCCGACTCTTTGCATCATTGGCCCGTATCTGCTTGTCAATCACTGCAATTTCCTTCTCAAGCCTGGCCCTTTTGCTTTCCTGGGTCTTTGTGTCCTGGGCATAAAGGGGGGCGCCTGTCAGCAGTGTCACGGCGGCAAGGACCAAAATATATGACAGCAGGCGTCTCATGAGCTATTTGCCTCCCGCTATTTTTTCATCGAGTCCCTTGACCTCGCCTTCGGCATCCCGGGCTTTTGCCTGACGCCAGTAGTGGATGGCAAGGTCCTTCTCGCCGAGCGCGTACAGCACGTCGGCATAATGGTCAAGAATCACCGCGCTGTCCTTCGCTCCATAAAGCATGGCATGCTTGAATACCGGCTTCGCCTCGGCGTTTTTCCCCTGAAGGTGAAGAATCCATCCGAAGGTGTCGAGGTAGGTTGGATTGTCCGGCTCCAGTTCCACTGTCCTCCTGCTCATCGTCTCGGCCTTTTTCAGGGATTTTCCCTCGCAGGAGAGGAAGTAGGCGTAGTTGTTGAGGGCCGGGACATAATCCGGATTCAGCTTCAGCGCCTTTTTGTAGCACTTGTATGCATTCCGGAGGTCTCCGAGTTCGTGGTAAACGTCACCGATGTTGGCTATCCACCTGCACTTGGATTCGTTGTCGGAAGCCTCTTCTGCTAGCATGCGGTTGTATTCCATCACGCGGCCGTAGTCTTTCCTGGTATATGCCACGCTCATGGCAGTTTCAAGGAAGGACGGCACGCCCGTGGCCTTCCATTTCTCCATGGCGAAAGCTTCCAGCTCGTCCCACCTTTCCCCGGAAGCGAGGAACTGGAAGTAATATCCGCTCGCGCTTGCGCTTTCCGGGAAGAGTTCGGCATTCTTTCTGAACAACTCTTCCGCCCTCGCCCCGTTCTCTGCGTTGTAGAAATATATCCCGGCCGCAGTCAGGGCTGAACTGTCTGAAGGGTGAACCTTGACCAGAGAGTTGAACAGGCTGTCCATCTGGGGCTTGTACAGGCGGAACAACCTCGGGTCCATCCTGCCTGTCACGGCGTTGAGATAATCCGCCTTCCACTTGGGCGAGTTCTCCTCATCCTCCAGGAAAGGCATGACTGCAGGGAAGAATTCGCGGTATCTGTTGCCCATGCGGTAAACCTCGGCTTTGCCGAGCAGGGCTACCGGAAGCCCGGGCTCCAGCTCGAGAGCCTCCTCGTACATCGCGAGGGCGGTGGAGTCGTCGGCAGAGGAAAGTTTGAAATCGGCCAGGGTGGTGAGGACTCTCGCGGAAGAAAACTCCGAGTTGAATTTCTCCAGACTTTCATAGGCTTCCTCCCTCCTGTCGTCCCTGCCCAGCAGGTCGAAGCGCGCCATCGCGGTGTTTTCGTTCTTCCCGAACTCCAGTTCTATCTTGTCAAGCACGTCCAGGGCCTTGGCGTAATCGCCCGTGTTGGAGTACAGGTCCACAAGCCCGAAATACAGATCGCTTTTCTTGGGGAAATCCTCAAGCAGCTTCTCGCATATCTCTATAGCCTTCCCTGTTTCCCCGCGCATCTCAAGGACTCTCGCCATGCGGCTGCGGTACCAGAAGTTTCCTCCGTCAAGTTCCGCCGCCTTCTCAAGCTCTTGCAGTCCGGCTTCGGAATTGTCCGTCATGACGAGGGCTATGCCTTTGTAGTAGTGGGCGGCATCGTTGTCCGCATCCATCTTCAGCGCCTTGTCGGCAAGTCTGACGGCCTCGTCGTACTGCCTGTTGGCGACCATCCCCGCCGCCTGGGCGACAAGGTTCTCTGCGTCCGCCTGGTTCGGGAACGGCTTTTCCTGAGCAAATAGGCTCAGCCCCGCCGTGAAAAGCAGGGCGAGGGCGAGTATGGCTGTGCGTGCAGTTGCTTTCAAGTCCGTCATGACTCGCAAAAATACTCAACTTTCTCCAAGTTATGGAAGGCTGCAGCAAAAAAAAGACTATCTTTACTAGGTAACAGGCGGGAACTTCGTGCTCACGGGATTTTTTTATGTCCGGTGCAACGTTTCAGCAACGAGATGCATCTATGGAATCGGTATACGACCAGAAATTGATCGACGGATGTCGGAAGGGCGACAGAATGGCGCAGAAGAGGCTTTTCGAGCTTCTCTCGCCCAAGATGTACCCTCTCTGCATTCGCTATGTCGGTTCCGGAGATGTGGCAAAGGATGTGCTTCAGGACGGCTTTGTGACTCTTTTCTCGAAGATAGGGTCATATCGCGGCGAGGGCGCTTTCGAAGGCTGGGCGAGAAAAATTTTCGTGAACGAGTCTCTGATGTACCTCAGGAGGAACGACGCCCTGAAGTTGAGCGAAGACCTTGAAACCGTGTCCGGGCTGTCGTCCGGCTCAAGCAGCCAGGTTGAGGACATCGGCTACAAGGAACTGCTTGCAATGATTGCTTCTCTTCCTCCGGGATTCAGGACGGTGTTCAACCTGGCGGTGATAGAGGGCATGAACCACAAGGACATAGGAGAGGCTCTCGGAATATCCGAGGTGACCTCCCGGTCACAACTCAGCCGCGCAAGGCTGATGTTGCAGAAAATGATCAAGGAAAGAAAATGACAAAAGATTTTGACAATATAGACAGGGATTTCGACAGTCGCGTCAGGTCCATGATGGAAGAGGGCTCGATGGAGCTTCCTTCCGGAATGTGGAGTGCGATTGAGGGACGCCTCGATGCGGATGCCGCCAAGGCAGTTTCTGTCTTTGCCCGCAGACGCAGACGCATTGCTGTATGGGGCGGGTCGTTTGCGGCCGCTGCGGCCATAGCTCTCGCCGTGATTTTCGGAGGCAGAACCTCGGGCGGGGATACGCTGCTTGCCGGCCAGTCTTCAACAAGGGTTTCAGAACCAAATCATAACCAATCATTAACAAACTGTTCGACCGGGAACGACACTGGTCACGAAACCAGTGTCGTCTCTGTCGGATTTTCCGTTGCGGAAGGCGCTGAAGGCGCAAGGCATGTTGCGGCCGCGTATGAAATCCCGTCCGTTGCAGGCGATTCG
>JABUTS010000028.1 GCA_021443565.1 Bacteroidales bacterium
ATTATGTTGAATTTCTGCTTTGCCATATTACATAAGTTTACGAGGGTCCGTGATGACTCCTGTCACTGCGCTGGCTGCGACTGTGAGCGGCGAGGCGAGTATGGTGCGCGCGCCCTGTCCCTGGCGGCCTACGAAGTTGCGGTTGCTGGTGGAGATGCAGAGCTTGCCTGAAGGGACCTTGTCGGGATTCATGGCGAGGCATGCGGAGCATGAAGGTAGCCTGAGTTCAAAGCCGGCATCCTCCAGAATTCTGTCTATGCCCTCGTCGAGAATCTGCTGGCGCACCTTCCATGAGCCCGGCACCAGCCATGCAGTCACGTTCTCAGCCTTCTTCCTGCCCTTGACCACGCTTGCGAAGGCGCGGAAGTCTTCTATGCGCCCGTTGGTGCAGGCTCCGAGGAAACAGTAGTCGACAGGATGACCCTCAAGTTTCTCGCCGGGAGCGAACTGCATATAGTCAAGCTGGGAAATGAACTGCACCTTCTCAGCCTCCGAAAGGCCCTCAAGAGTCGGGATGCACTCGTCCACCGCTATTCCGGCACCCGGGTTGGTACCGTATGTGATACGTGGCCTGATGTCCTCCGCGCGGTATGAAACCTCCTTGTCAAATACGGCGTCTTCATCGCTGCGGAGCTTCTTCCACTGTTCAACGGCTACGTCCCAGGCTTCTCCCTGAGGCGCATATTCGCGTCCCTTGAGGTATTCGAAGGTAATCTCGTCCGGAGCGATGAGACCTGCACGACTACCCATCTCTATGGAAAGATTTGAGAGGGTGAGGCGGCCTTCCATGGACATGCTGCGTATCGTGGAGCCTGCATATTCCACTGCGTAGCCGGTGGCTCCGGCAGTGGTCATCCTCGCCATGATGTAGAGGGCCACGTCCTTCGCGGTCACGCCCGGCTGGAGCTGTCCTTCTATGTTGATGCGCATGGTCTTCGGCTTGGACTGGAGTATGCACTGGGAGGCAAGCACCTGAGCCACCTCTGAAGTGCCTATGCCCATGGCTATGGCTCCCACAGCCCCATGGGTCGAAGTATGCGAGTCACCGCAGACTATGGTCATGCCGGGAAGCGAAAGGGCCTTCTCGGGACCAACGACATGGATGATGCCGTTATCCTTTGTACCCATGGCGAAATGCCTGATGCCGAACTCCTCGCAGTTTGACTTGAGGGTGTCAACCTGCTTGCGTCCCACCGGGTCCTTCACGCATTCCTGCTGGTCGGACGGGGTGTTGTGGTCGGGCATTGCCACCACATGGTCGGGACGGAAAGGCTTGACGCCCTTGTCCCTGAGGGTATCGAAGGCCTGAGGCGAAGTCACCTCGTGGCAGTACAGTCTGTCTATGTACAACTGGGTGGGACCGTCTTCCACGTTTGCGACGACGTGACTGTCCCATATCTTGTCAAATAAGGTGTTCATTATTGCTGAAACTTGTTGATACAGTCAAGGTAGGCTTCCACGGAAGCAGCCACTATGTCCGTATTGGCGCTGAAGCCGTAATAGTTGTGCTTGTTGTATTCAATCTGGGTGTGAACCTTGCACATATCGTCCGATCCCTTTGACACTCCCTGTATGGTAAACTCCTTTAGGGTCATGTTCTTGGTGATGATCTTCTTAAGGGCGTTGATGGCTGCGTCCACCGGACCGTTGCCCCTTGCAGCAGCCTCGAACTTCTCTCCGGAGATATCGAGTCCTATGCTCGCAACCGGGCTCACGCCCACGCCTGTGGTTACCTGGAGGAAGTCGAGCTTGATATGGTGGTTCGCGCTCCTGTCCGCTCCTGCGAGTATGAGCAGATCGTCGTCGTTGATCTGCTTCTTCTTGTCAGCCATGCGGAGGAACTCCTGGTATACCTTGTCGAGCTTTTCGCCTTCGAGGCTGACGCCGAGGACCTCGAGACGGTACTTCAGCGCAGCCCTGCCACTGCGGGCCGTGAGCACTATGCTGTTGTCGTCTATGCCTACGTCGTGAGGGTCTATGATTTCGTAAGTGCCTATGTTCTTGAGCACTCCGTCTTGATGAATACCTGAAGAATGAGCGAAGGCGTTCTTGCCCACTATAGCCTTGTTAGGCTGGACAGGCATGTTCATGAGGCTCGAAACCATGCGGCTGAGCGGGTATATCCTGGTGGTGTTGAGGTCAGAACGGAGGTTGATGTCGTGGTGGCTCCTGAGTATCATGGCAATCTCCTCTATCGCGGTGTTGCCGGCCCTCTCGCCTATTCCGTTGATGGTCACCTCGCACTGGCGCGCACCGTTGAGAAGGCCCGCCATTGTGTTGGCAGTGGCCATTCCGAGGTCGTTGTGGCAATGGGTGGAAAGTATGGCATTGTCAACGCCGTCCACATGCTCGATGAGATACTTGATTTTTGCTCCGTACTCCTCGGGAAGGCAATAGCCAGTGGTATCCGGTATGTTAACGACCGTGGCACCGGCCTTGATGACTGCCTCAACCACTCTTGCGAGGTACTCGTTGTCCGTGCGGCCCGCGTCTTCGGCGTAGAACTCGACGTCATCCACATACCTTCTCGCATATTTCACGGCGCGTACGGCACGCTCTATTATTTCCTCCCTGTTCGAGTTGAACTTGTATTTGATGTGGGAATCCGAAGTGCCGATTCCCGTGTGTATTCTCTTTCGCTTGGCATACTTCAACGCCTCGGCAGCCACGTCTATGTCCTTTTCCACGGCTCTGGTAAGGGCGCAGACGGTAGGCCATGTGACAGCCTTGGAAATCTCTATCACCGAGTTGAAGTCTCCCGGGCTTGAAATGGGGAAACCGGCCTCGATCACATCGACGCCGAGCCCTTCCAAAGCCTTGGCCACCTGAATCTTCTCAACGGTGTTGAGCTGGCAGCCCGGCACCTGTTCCCCGTCGCGGAGAGTGGTGTCGAAAAAATAAATCTTGTTCTTATCCATCATCTGACAGATTGGATTGTGAAATCACTCCCGCACGCTATGTACGGGAGTGAATGGATGTTATTCAGCGTCGTTCTCGGGACGGAGCTTGCGGACAGTCACAGCAGTCTGCCACATCTCACTCTCGCGGAGGGCTTTAAGCTCTGCCTCGAGACCTACACGGTAGTCAGGCTTTGAGTTGGCGTCGATTGAAATCTGGGCCTCGTTGCCACACTTCACGCTTGCATAGAGTTTCTCGACTACAGGCTTGATGGCATCGTGGAAAGGTCCCATCCAGTCAAGGGCGCCGCGCTGAGCGGTGGTCGAGCAGTTTGCATACATCCAGTCCATGCCCTTCTGAGCGAAGAGAGGCATGAGGGACTGGGTGAGTTCCTCGACAGTCTCGTTGAAAGCTTCCGAAGGAGTGTGGCCGTTCTCGCGGAGAACCTCGTACTGTGCGAGGAGAAGACCCTGGATCGCGCCCATGAGGCTGCCGCGCTCGCCGGTGAGGTCAGAGGTTGCCTCTCTCTGGAAGGTTGTCTCGAACAGATAGCCAGAGCCTATGCCTATGCCGAGGGCGAGAGTCTTCTCGAGCGCCTTGCCGGTGTAGTCCTGGTAGACTGCGTATGAAGAGTTGAGTCCGCGGCCCTGAAGGTACATGGTGCGGAGTGAGGTGCCCGAGCCCTTGGGAGCTACCATTATGACGTCAACGTCAGCAGGAGGAACGCAGCCTGTGCGGTCGTTCCAGGTGATGGCGAAGCCGTGAGAGAAGTAGAGGGCCTTGCCCGGAGTGAGATAAGTCTTGATGGTAGGCCATACCGACATGACTGCTGCGTCAGAGAGCAGGCACATGATGATGCTTGCCTTGTCGCATGCTTCCTCAATCGAGAAGAGGGAGGTTCCCGGCACCCAGCCGTCTGCAATAGCCTTCTCGAAGGTCTTGCCCTGACGCTGTCCCACTATCACGTTGAAGCCGTTGTCGCGGAGGTTGAGCGACTGGCCGGGGCCCTGAACGCCATATCCGATTACAGCGATGGTTTCATTCTTGAGGACTTCGCGAGCCTTTTCGAGTGTAAATTCTTCGCGGGTGATGATGTTTTCCTCAACGCCGCCGAAATTCATTTTTGCCATGGTTGATAAGTTTTTAATCTGTTTTATATGTTATTGCTGTTTTCGATGCTTCTGCGCACGAGCTCCCTTTCCTCGAGGAATTCGTCCACATATTCCCTGTCTGCCCTGGTGACTGCCACACGGCCGGAACGTACGAACTGATAAACGTCCGTCACGCTCCTGAGGGCATCGCAAAGCTCCATTGTCTCGTCGCAGTGGCCGGTCATCTGAAGCACGGTGAAGTGGGTGTTCATCTCCACGATCATCGCGTTGTAGCGGCTGATGATTTCCTCGACCCTGGAGTTCTCGAGCAGTTTTTCCGTGTTGACCTTGTAGAGGGCAAGTTCGCGGTATACTATGTCTTCGTTGGTATAGTAGAAAGCCTTGATCACGTCTATTCGCTTCTCGATCTGCTTCACGACGGCCTGAATCTTCGGGAGGAAGGTCCTTGTCGCGATGGTGAACTTATGGACTCCCGGGATGGATGACGCCGATACCGAGAGACTCCAGATGTTGATGCTGCGGCGGGTGAAAATGCTTGATATGGCGCTGAGAAGGCCTACCTGGTTCTCAGAGTAGACGGTGACCGTATATAGTTTATCTTCCATTTCTCTTTCCTCCATCTTTAGCATTTGAACCACTTTGTCTCGCTGAGCATGATCTCGTTCACGCTCTTTCCCGGAGGCACCATAGGCATAATCACATCCTCTTCCTCCACATGTATGTCAAGCAGGAATGCCCTTTCGTCGGAGAACATCTGCTCCACGGCCTCGCGAAGGTCTTCGCGGTTTTCGACCTGGCGGTACCCTATGCCGTAAGCCTTGGCTATGCTCGAGTAATCCGGATTGAGCATGTGGCTGAAAGAATACCTCTTGTCCCAGAACAGCTGCTGCCACATGCGCACGTTGCCCAGCCAGTTGTTGTTGAGCAGGACTATCTTCACTCCCGTCTCCTCCTGCATTATGGTCCCGAGTTCCTGCATGGTCATCTGCAGGCCGCCGTCTCCCACAAAGAGCACCACCTGACGGTCAGGAGCACCCACTTTCGCGCCTATCGCGGCAGGCAGGCCGAAGCCCATGGTTCCAAGTCCGCCCGAGGTCAGCATGCTGCGGTTGGTGCGGTAGCTGCTGTACCTTGCGCCGAAAAGCTGGTTCTGGCCCACATCGGTTACGATAACCGCTTCGCCCCGGCATACTTCCGACACGACCTTCACAGCCTCACCCATCCTTACGTATCCCGAAGATGGATGGATCACGGGCTCTATCACCTCAGCGTTCTCTACTGTATAGCACTCGTCCGCACGCTTCCTCCACTGAGCATGGTCAGCCTTGGAAACCAGCGCGGTAAGCATGGGAAGCACCTCCTTCGCATTGCCGAGTATGCCCAGATCGACAGGGACGTTCTTGCCGATTTCCGAAGCGTCAATGTCTATGTGGATGATTTTCGCCTGCTTTGCATATACTGAAGTCTTGCCCGTCACGCGGTCGTCGAAACGCATGCCCACTGCTATGAGAAGGTCACATTCCTGAGTCATGACGTTGGAGGCTATGTTGCCGTGCATGCCGGCCATTCCTATGTAATTCGGATGCTCGCTGTCCATCGCTCCGAGTCCGAGCAGGGTGGCGGTGGCAGGAAGGTCGGCCTTCTCCACCAGTTCCCGGAGTTCATTCTCCGAAGAAGAGATTGTTATGCCCTGACCGAAGATGAGCAGGGGCCTTTCAGCCTCGTCTATCATCTTGGCGGCTTGCCTTACAGCCTCCGCATCAACCTTCGGGTAAGGTATGTAACTTCGTATGAAATTGCATTTCTCGTATCTGAATTCAGCCATTCCGGCCTGAGCGTCCCTGGTGAAGTCAAGCACCACGGGACCGGGACGGCCGCTGCTTGCTATGTACAGGGCCCTGGAAACTGCCCAGGAAATGTCCTCGGCGCTTCTAATCTGGTAGCTCCACTTGGTGATTGGGATGGTCATGCCGAGCACGTCCGTCTCCTGAAAGGCATCTGTGCCGAGAAGGGCTGTTCCCACCTGACCGGTAATAACCACCAAAGGGGTGGAATCTATCATCGCGTCGGCAACGCCGGTAATGGCATTGGTGGCACCGGGGCCGGAGGTCACGGTGACCACTCCCGGTCTTCCTGTCATCCTCGCATAGCCCTGGGCGGCATGCACTGCTCCCTGCTCATGACGGACAAGGATGTGTCTGATTTGGTCAACATAATCGTAAAGAGCGTCGTAGACGTTCATTATCTGGCCGCCGGGATATCCGAAAATGGTGTCAACGCCCTCCTTTACAAGGGTTTCCAGGAAAATCCTGGAGCCGCACATCTTTCTGCTTTCTGTATTTTCCATTGTGGATCAGTCTTCTATGATTCTGACAGCACCCTTGTCGGCAGAACTTACCATCGCGGCATAAGCCTTGAGGCTCTTCGAAACCTCTCTCTGTCTGAAAGGAGGGGTGAAGGCCTTTTTGCCTCTGGCCAACTCTTCGGAACGGCGGGCCTCAAGCTCTTCACCGGTGAGTTTCACGCTGATTTGGCGTGAAGGTATGTCTATGACTATTATATCACCATCGCGCACGAGGCCTATGTTTCCGCCCGCTGCAGCCTCAGGAGACACGTGTCCTATGCTGAGACCGGAGGTGCCGCCGCTGAAACGTCCGTCTGTGATGAGGGCGCACTCCTTGCCCAGATGCATAGACTTGATGTAGGAAGTCGGGTAAAGCATTTCCTGCATGCCCGGACCGCCTTTAGGGCCTTCGTAGGTGATCACCACCACGTCTCCGCTTACCACCTTGCCACCGAGTATGCCTTCGCAGGCAGCCTCCTGGGAGTCGAACACCTTTGCGGGGCCTTCGAAATGCCAGATGCTCTCGTCCACGCCCGCAGTCTTGATCACGCAGCCGTCGAGGGCTATGTTGCCGAAAAGCACTCCAAGACCGCCGTCTCTGGTGTATGCATGCGCCAGCGAGCGTATGCAACCCGTTTCGCGGTCGGTGTCAAGTTCGTCATAATATGTTTCCTGGGAACCCATGGCGGTGGAATAAACCCCTGCCGGAGCGCTCCTGTAAATCTTTTCGTTCTCCTTGTCAAAGCCCGCTTCGGTGATGCAGAACTTCTCTATGGCCTCTCCGAGGGTCATGCCGTCCACGCGTGTGGCCGAGCAGTCCACGAGACCTCCCTTTGCGAGTTCGGCCATGATGCCTATGACGCCACCAGCGCGGTTCACGTCCTGAATGTGGTATTTGGCAGTGTTTGGTGCGACCTTGCAGATGCATGGAACCTTGCGCGAGAGTGCGTCTATGTCCGGCATCCGGAAGTTAGTGCCGGCCTCGTTGGCAACCGCTAGCAGGTGAAGCACGGTGTTGGTGCTGCCGCCCATCGCAATGTCGAGGGTCATGGCATTGAGGAAGGCCTGACGTGAGGCGATGTTTCTCGGAAGCACGTTCTCGTCGCCGTCCTGATAGTATGCGTATGCGTTCGCGACAATCTGGCGGGCTGCCTTTTTCATGAGTTCCACGCGGTTGGCGTGTGTGGCGAGAACGGTGCCGTTTCCAGGAAGGGAGAGACCTATGGCCTCAGTGAGGCAATTCATCGAATTCGCAGTGAACATTCCGGAGCAGCTGCCGCAGGTAGGACAGGCATGGGCTTCGATCTCGGCAACCCTCTCGTCGCTGAGGCCTGGGTCGGCGCTCATGACCATGGCGTCTATGAGGTCCAGCTTTGAAGTTCCGAGAACGCCGGCCTCCATGGGACCGCCCGAAACGAAGATGGTCGGGATGTTCAGGCGCATGGAAGCCATAAGCATGCCCGGTGTGATCTTGTCGCAGTTGCTGATGCAGACGAGAGCGTCAGCCTTGTGGGCATTGACCATGTACTCCACACTGTCTGCTATGACGTCTCTTGAAGGAAGCGAGTACAGCATTCCGTCATGCCCCATCGCTATGCCGTCATCCACGGCTATGGTATTGAATTCTGCAGCATAACAGCCGAGCTTCTCTATCTCGGCCTTGACTATCTGACCGGCCTCGTGAAGATGGGTGTGGCCTGGAACGAACTGAGTAAAGGAATTGGCGATGGCAATGACGGGCCTGCCCATCATTTCCTTCTTCATTCCGTTTGCTATCCAAAGGGCCCTGGCACCCGCCATTCTGCGGCCCTCTACGGTGATTGCGCTGCGCAACTGATGTTTCATATAATCCTTTGTTAAAAAATCAAAAGCCCTTCACAGTGACTGGAAGGGCTTCGCTAATTTTCCTTGAAATACTATGCAAGCTTTCCCAGTCTTTGTGCCATGCGGACCACAAGGACGACTAGAAGGTTAAGGGAAATAATGCTGCTGTATATCATACTACTCTGACCTTACCGGGAAGAGTTTCCTCTCATCCCGAAAATCATGGTAAAGGTAATGAAAATATATTGAAAGACAAAGATTCAGGCCTTTTTTTTGACATTCAGAGCCCGAAGAATCTCTAAAATCGGTCAAATGCCATGCTAATATGCTGATTCCGTGTAGTCAAAAGGACTGTCGAGTTCGCTCAGGAAGGGGTGGTTGACGTCCTTCGCGGAGAGTATCACCTTGTCGTGGGGAAGCTGCCAGTCTATGCCGAGAGCCGGATCGTTCCATGCCACTGCGCCCTCGTCGGAAGGTGAATAGAAATTGTCGCACTTGTACTGGAAAAGAGCAGTTTCGGACAATACGGCAAAGCCGTGAGCCATGCCCCTTGGCAGGAAGAACTGACGGTGGTTTTCGGCACTGAGTTCAACCGCCACATGCCTGCCGTAGGTCGGACTACCCTTTCTTATGTCCACCGCAACGTCCAGGACCCTGCCTTCCACGACTCTCACGAGCTTGCTCTGCGCAAAGGGAGGCTTCTGGAAATGGAGTCCGCGCACCACCCCGAAGCAGGAGCGGCTTTCGTTATCCTGGACGAAGACCACAGGTTTACCGATGGCCGGCAAAGCGAGCTTTTCGTCAAATTCCCTCTGGGAAAAACTTTCGAAAAAATAGCCTCTGCCGTCACCGAATATCCGGGGTTCAAGAATGAACACACCCTCTATGGCAGTTCCTTTCACTTCCATGTCTATTCTCCTATGATGTTCGGGGTTCCGTTTTCAGCGAGTCTTAGGAGGTACTGGCCATACTGGTTTCTGGCCATGGGTGCTGCTATTTCCTTGAGTCTGCCAGCATCTATCCACCCGTTGTTGAAGGCAATGGCCTCGAGGCAGGCTATCTTCAGGCCTTGGCGCTTCTCTATGACCTCCACGAAGGTGGAAGCCTCGCTTAGTGAGTCGTGGGTGCCGGTATCGAGCCATGCGAAGCCCCGTCCGAGAGTCTGGACGCGAAGGCTTCCCTCTGAAAGATAGCACTGGTTGACAGTTGTGATTTCAAGCTCGCCTCTGGCGGACGGCTTGATGTGTTTGGCGATTTCCACCACGCTGTTAGGGTAGAAATACAGGCCTACGACAGCGTAATTGCTCTTTGGGTTCGCAGGCTTTTCCTCTATGGAAAGGCACCTGCCATCCTTGTCGAATTCTGCCACTCCGTAGCGCTCGGGATCGTTGACCCAATAGCCGAACACCGTAGCCTGATTCTCCTCCTCAGCCTGGCGCACAGCCTCTCCAAGCATGGGCGCGAAGCCGGATCCGTGGAAGATGTTGTCGCCGAGTACGAGGCAGACTGCATCGTCACCTATGAACTTCTCACCTATTATGAAGGCCTGGGCAAGCCCGTCGGGGCTGGGCTGTTCGGCATACTCAATGCTGACGCCGTAGTCCGATCCGTCTCCGAGCAACCTGCGGAACATGGGCAGGTCCTGGGGAGTGGAAATCAGGAGTATCTCCCTGATGCCGGCGCGCATGAGCACGCTGACGGGGTAATAGACCATGGGCTTGTCATAGATAGGCAGCAACTGCTTGCTGACGCCCTTGGTAATCGGATAGAGTCTTGTGCCGGAACCGCCGGCGAGTACTATGCCTTTCATCTGCCATTCAGTTAAAACGCCCAAAGTTAACAATTTATTGAAACTTTATAACTAAATTGCACTCTGGTAGTGCGGCTGAACCCCACTTGCAATGAAAGAGAAAATAAAATTACGACATGATGAAACAGTACATCGAACAGAACAGGGAACGCTTCTTCGAGGAGCTTTTCTCCATACTCAGAATACCTTCGGTCAGCGCGAAGAAAGAGCACAAGGCTGACATGCAGCGCTGCGCCGAAAGACTTGCAGAGCTGTTGCTCGAAGCGGGAGCCGACGAGGCCGGCGTATACCCATCCACGGGCAATCCCGTGGTCTTCGGACAGAAAATCACAGACCCTTCGCTCAAGACCGTGCTCATCTACGGTCACTATGACGTCCAGCCTGCAGAGCCTCTGGAGAAGTGGCACAGTGACCCTTTCGAGCCGGTAATCCATGACGGAGCGATATGGGGACGCGGCGCGAACGACGACAAGGGCCAGCTGTTCATGCACATAAAGTCCTTCGAGTACCTTGTTCGAACCGGCAAGCTCAAGCATAATATAAAGTTCATGTTTGAAGGAGAGGAGGAGATAGGAAGCCCTGCCCTCCCTCAGTGGATGAAGGAGCATGAGGATATGCTCGCAGCTGACATCTGTCTGGTTTCGGACACGACCATGATTTCGGAGAAGGTCCCTTCAATCAACTGCGGTATGCGCGGCTTGGCCTATCTGGAAGTCAAGGTGACGGGGCCGGACAAGGACCTTCATTCGGGCCACTACGGCGGCGCCGTGGCCAATCCTATCAACGTGCTCTGCGACATGGTCAGTTCTCTCATCGACAAGGACGGCAAAGTCACGGTCAAGGGTTTCTACGACAAGGTCGTGGAGTTGTCCGACGAAGACAGGGCGCAGTTTGCCAGGGCTCCTTTCGACCTTGAGGAATACAAGGAGTTCCTTGACATAGCGCAGGTCAAGGGAGAGAAGGGATACAGCACGATGGAGCGCACGGGCATCAGGCCATGCCTGGACGTGTGCGGCATCTGGGGCGGCTACACGGGCGAAGGGGCCAAGACAGTGCTTCCTTCAGAGGCTCACGCGAAGATTTCCATGAGACTCGTGCCTGACCAGAGTTCGGAGGAAATCACAAGGCTTTTCAAGGAGCATTTCCTCTCCATGGCGCCGGAATACGTAAAAGTCGAGGTCAAGGCCTTCAAGGGCGGCGACGGCTTCCTCATCCCCATCAGTTCTCCGGCCTACAAGGCGGCAGCGAAGGCGATGGGAGAGGTCTACGGCATAGAGCCGGTACCTTCCCGCGGCGGCGGCTCCATCCCGGTGCTTGCCGAAATGCAGAAGATACTCGGCATAGACCCGCTTCTGATGGGTTTCGGTCTGGAAAGGGACACCATCCACTCCCCTAACGAGAGCTACCTGCTCAGTCAGTTCTTCGCCGGGATGGAATCCATAGTGCTTTTCTACGAGTATTACCAGGAGTAGCTACCCCTTCAGGAAAGCCAGCATCTTCTCCTTCAGGTCCGGGGCTTCGTCTATTGCGGCATGGCCGTACTGATTATATATGACCGTCCGGCAATCCAGGGTTTCAGCCAATCTGGCGGCGGCCCGGTATCCCAGCACCTTATCTATGCGCGAACCCACCACGAGACAGTCGCAGCGTATGTCCGCCAGCAGAGGCCGGGCGTCGAAGTTGAGGCAGGCCTTTGTGAGTTCCATCAGTCTGTGCAGTCCTTCGGGGGTGGCCGTTCTAACGGCCGCTTCAATGGCTTCGGCATATTCCATCACGAAGGATTCGGAGTATATGCTATGGTAGTACGCGCGGTAAAGGCTCTCTGAATCACCGCTTTCCGCAATCCTCACCCATTCCTGCAGGGTCTGGCCGTCAATGTCGTCAGTGGAGGCTGCAGTGCAGCAGAGTACCAGTTTCGAGACCAGTTCGGGATATTTTGCGGCAAGGTACAAGGCAATCATGCCACCCTGCGAACTTCCCATGACGCAGGCATTGCTTATGGACAGCCGTTTCATGGCCTTTGCCGTGTCATCGGCCATGGCCTCTATGCTGTAGCCGTCTTCAAAGTCCCTTTTGCGGTCGAACAGCCAGGTGACATAGTCCTCGTGAAATAGCTTGTATTGCTGAGCCACAACCTCAGCCATGGATGTGACGGGCTCGGCTGACACGCCCGGGATCAGCACGAAAGGCGTGCTTCCGCTCCCGAAGCTGAAGTAGTCCATTACGAAACCATCGGTTTCCATTGTGCCTTTAACTGTCATATTCTCTCCTTCATAAACGGTTGCTGCGTCATTCGCAGGCATGCATGACTGTAATTTCGCCTTTAAGGTCTCTCTCAAGAGCCTGCTTTATGCTTTCGGCATCAAGCCCGCTGCCGAGCAGATGGAAAAGTTTGGCAAGCATGGCCTCGGTGGTTGAGTCATGGCCGGAAATGACTCCGGCATCCTTCATGTTCTTGCCAGTCGCGTAAAGATCCAT
The DNA here is from genome assembly GCA_021443565.1 of Bacteroidales bacterium. Taxonomy (GTDB): domain Bacteria; phylum Bacteroidota; class Bacteroidia; order Bacteroidales; family UBA932; genus Cryptobacteroides. The sequence goes on from JABUTS010000028.1 coordinate 12,467, forward strand.
GTCCACGGCGCCAGCCGGGCACTGGGTTATGTTCACCAGCAGTTTGCCCATTGCCGCCGCCTCGCGCACGGTGTCAAGGAACCACTCCTTGGAAGGCGCGTTTCCCGCACCGTAGGTCTCTATGATGACAGCCCTCGTTTCCGGGCCCAGCAGGATATTCTTCACGACCTGCGGGGTGATTCCGGGGTGGATTTTCAGTATGGAAACCCTGGTGTCCAGTCCGAGGTTGACGGAAAGAGCCGCATTGGGGGTCTCCGGGAGCCTGATTACTCTGTCGTCATATCTTATATTGATGCCGGAGCTTGCAAGTGGGGGGCAGTTCGGTGAGACAAAAGCCCTGAAACTCTCGGCATTAGCCTTGGTCGTGCGGTTGCCTCTCATGAGCTGTTCCCCGAAGAAGATGCATACCTCCGGCACGCGGGCACTGCCGTCCTCATTCTTTGCCGAGGCTATCTCCACGGCGGAAATCAGGTTCTCCCTTCCGTCGGTGCGTGGTGCACCTATGGGAAGCTGGCTGCCCGTGAACACGACAGGCTTGGCAAGCCCGTCAAGCATGAAACTGAGGGCAGAGGCTGAGTAAGCCATGGTGTCAGTGCCGTGAAGCACGACAAAGCCGTCGTAGCTGTCGTAATTGTCCCTGATGATGCATGCGAGCTGGCACCAGACCGAAGGCTCTATGTCCGAGGAGTCTATCAGCTTGCTGAAGGTGTGGGTGTCGATATGGAGCGAGAACTTCCCCAGTTCGGGCACGGCATCATGTATCTGGCTGAAATCGAAAGGTTTGAGCACCTGATCGTGCGGATCCACCTTCATGCCTATGGTTCCGCCCGTGTATATGATGAGTACCGAGGGTTTCATCAGTCCATCTCCACTGCCTTGCCGGTCTTCGCACTCTTTCTCGCAGCCTCAAGTATCTTCACGACCATAACGTTGTTCTCGAGAGCTTCCTGGTCATGAGGGGCTATGGTGATTTCATCCCTCACTGCAGCCTTGAGATAGAGGAAGGAGTCGTTGTATGGAGCCTGCAGGGCAGGAGCCTCGAATTGGCGCAGGCCATTGCCGGTATAGGTTTCCATGTTCTTGCCGTCTTTCTGGTATATGTAGCCGTCAAGACCGTAGATGTACATGTCCTTCCTGCTCATGGGCCAGCACCATGAGGCCATGATCTGAACGACGGCTCCTGGATAGTCGAGTACTATGGTAGCGTCGTCGTCAACATTCGGATAGACCTCCGGCTTGTTCTGCTTGAGGACAGCGCTCACTGAATGAGGTTTTTGGCCTTTAAGCAGCCAGGTAGCAAGGTTGGCTCCGTAACAGCCGAAATCCACGACAGCACCGCCGCCGTTGAGCTTCGGGTCTGTGAGCCACTCGAGGAAACGCTGTTCACAGCCAATCTCCTGAGGGCCCTGATGGCCATCATATACATTGATTCTCACCACTTTGCCTATCTCACCACTGTCCACAAGATTCATTGCATGGGTATTGGACGCATACCAGGTGGTTTCATAGTTGGTCAGCACCTTTATGCCGTATTTTTCAGCAAGGGCAGCCATCTTCTCCGCATGCTTTGCAGACACGGCAAGAGGCTTCTCCACCATCACGTCTATATGACGGGGGGCGCAAGCCTCCACGACAGCAAGATGGTCGTAGATTGAACCGTAGGCGACTACAACCTCCGGTCTGGTCCTGTCCAGCATCTTGCCGAGGTTGGAGAAGAACAGTTCCGGAGCGACATGGCCGGTAAGTTCGTTCTTCTCACGGTACCTGTCGTCCTTCTCATATACACCTACGATCTCGAAATCCCCCCTTCCTATCCTTCTGCGCACCTCTCCCAGATGACCGTGGGTGACGCCTGCCACTGCAAGTCTCAGGGGTGTGGAGTCAGCATATGCCGTATCCGCCGCAGTTTCTGCATTTTCACCGGCATTCCCTTCAGCCTGCCCGTTGGTGCAGCTGCATGAGGAAATGGCTCCCGTGAGAGCGAGGGCTGCGAATAACATCTTTATATCCATAACATTATGTATCAGCATATTATCATCAGTCAGCGAATTTCATTTCGGCTATGAGATGGTCGGCTCCGGCCACCTTCTCCAATATGAAAAGCACATATCTTATGTCGAGTGATATGTTCCTGCATATCTCAGGGTCGTAGGCAAGGTCGCTCATCGTGCCTTCCCACACGCGGTCGAAGTTCAGGCCGACAAGATTGCCGTGCGCGTCCATCACCGGACTGCCGGAATTTCCGCCTGTGGTATGGTTCGTGGCGAGGAAGCATACCGGCACCCGCGCATAGTCTCCGGAAGCGTATACATCCCTGAGCACCTGAGGGATATTGTAGTCGAAAATGTCCGGATTATCCTTTTCCATGACACCCTTCAGTGTGGAAACGGGCTTGTAAGTCACTCCATCGGCAGGAGAATATCCTGCAACCTTGCCGTAGGTCACCCTGAGGGTAAGGTTTGCGTCGGGGAAGAAAGGATACTTCGGACGATAGTCCATCTGTGCCTTCATGTAATCCCTGTATGCAAGGTCGAGTTCGAGGGTAAGTTTCTTTCTTTCAGGGACTATGTCCTTGTAATACCATGAAGAGAACCCGGTTGCGAAGAGGTATGCCGGGTCCGACTTGAACCCGTCCCCTTGTGCGAGGGCTGCCTCGAGTTTAGCCCTGTCTGCAAAGACGGAACCGTCGAAAATGGCCTCGCCCCATTTTTCGGCCGAGCCGTATTCATTCATCTTCTCCTTGTAGAAAGGGCACTTGAACTCATCTGCCATAAGCCTGTCATATTCTGTCATCATGGCGGAGAACACTTCCCTGTCTATTGCCGGCACCCAGTCCTTGTAGAACGCATCGGCAAGTTTCACAAGAGCTGCACTATCTTTCTTGACTGCAAGAACACCCGCATTGTAGGCGAAGGTCGTGAGCTCAATCACATTGGCAGTCTCGAGATAGATATCCCTTGCCAGTTCAAGAGGATTGAGTTTGGAATAGATGGTTTCGAGCCTTTCCAGCACCCCGTCGTACCGACCGCCCTTCGCCCAGGATGCGAAGTCTCTTTCGAAAGCCTTCTTCGAATCCGCCACATGGTTCTTTTCCAGTCCGAGCACCTCTCCCTGCCACTTCTTCCACGAATTGGCCACGGACGCCGACTTCGACGAATACTGAATCCTGACAGCCTGGCTCTGGTCCATGTATTTCTTCATTATGGAAAGACGTCTGGTCCTGAGGTCGATTTTCACAGGGTCGGACATTTCTGCGACATAGCTCACACCAGCGCTGTGGAGATATTCCCTCGTTGTTCCCGGGAATCCATAAACAAAGGTGAAATCCCCCTCCGAAACGCCCTTGCGCGAGATTCTCAGGGACCTTTTGGGGACATAAGGCACATTATCCTCCGAATACTCGGCAGGATTATTGTCCTTGTCGGCATATATTCTGAAAATCGAGAAATCGCCTGTGTGGCGTGGCCACATCCAGTTGTCCGTATCGCCGCCGAACTTGCCTATCGATGATGCCGGAGCTCCGACCAGCCTGACGTCCCTGTACTCACGGTACACGAATAGATAGTAGATGTTGCCATAGTACAGAGGCTCCACCTCTGCCTTGAAGCCCTTGCCTTCGCGGGAAGCAGCCTCCGCGAGCGAAGAAGACGCTGCCTTCACGACGGAATCCCTCTGAGACTCAGTCATGGACACCGTCACCCCTGCAAGCACCTTGTCTGTGACGTCCTCCATCCTCTCGAGGAACATGACGGACAGACCCGGATTCGGCAGTTCCGAGGAGCGGTTCATTGCCCAGAAGCCGTCGCGGAGATAGTCGTGCTCAACACTGCTGTGCATCTGGATATAGCGGTATCCGCAATGGTGGTTGGTTATGAGCAGGCCCTCGTCGGAAATCATCTCGCCCGTGCAGCCGCCTCCAAAAAGCATCACGGCATCCTTGAGCGAAGCCTGGTTTATGCTGTATATATCTTCAGCGCTGAGCCTGCATCCCTGGCTGCGCATGTCCTTGATGCGCTGGGAAATGAGGCTTGGCAGCCACATGCCTCCGTCGGCCCGGGCCTGGGAAGCGAGAGCTGCGCCAAGAAGGATTGTCAGGATAATTCTCTTCATATCAATCTCTGTTTGGTTTCGGGTTCCTTACCACTCCAGTTCCCTGCCTCCCTTGTGATTGGATGCTATCACTCCGAGAAGAATGAAGCAGGCTCCGAGGGCGGCAAGCCAGGTGAAAGGTTCCCTGAGTATTATGACTGAGCCGATAAGGGTGAAGACTGGGTTCAGATAAATGTAGTTGGTTCCCTTCACGGCACCGAGTTTCCTCATCACTATGTTCCAGAGGGCGAAGCAGGCCAGCGAGGCTATGAGTCCCAGAAAGAGGACGTTGCCCATGATCAGAGGCGAAGTGACAATCTCCTTGAAGGACAGGTTCAACGGTTCGGTGAAAAGGAAGGGAATTATGGTGACGAGTCCCCAGAAGAATACCTTTCTGGTGACGAAGGCAGACGAATAGCGGTCAATCGCCGTAGGGAGAATCAGGCTGTAGACCATCCAGAGAATGGCCGCGGAAATTGCAAGCAGGTCTCCGACCGGATTCAGGTCAAGCACGAACTTGCCGTTGAAAATCACCAGACCCGCACCTGCAAGAGCCAGCATGGAGCCAAGAAACAGCCATCTCGGAGGGACTGTTATCGTGATGTCCAGCCATTTCCCCAGCCTGGTGTGTTCCAATCCCACAGCCGCGAGGGCGGTGACGAGAGGGGTCGTGCACACAAGGAAGGAAACATTGGTGGTCAGTGTATATGAGAGAGCGGTATTCTCCGCGAGAAAATACATCGAGCCGCCTGACACACCGAGCAGAATCATCAGAAATTCGTCAAAGAAGGTCTTGCAGAAAAGTTTCTTAGAGCTGAAAAACCACATTCCCGCATACGCAAGTATGAATCTCAGAGTAAAAATCCATGAAGGGGTGAGCCCGGCCTCTATGAGAACCTTCGTGGATATGAATGTCAGACCCCAGACTGCAACAATGGCTATCGCAAGAAGATGATACCAGAAGTTACCTTTCATCACTGATTGAAATTACTGTAGAACGGCATTACCGGGCCGTAGAAATCTCCGAAAACATACTCCCTGCCCCTGCAGAGAGCCTCATATATGAATACTTCCGCACGCGACACAGCCTCTGCCACACCCGAGCCAAGGGCTATGTAGGCCGCTATCGCCGAAGCGAAGGTGTCTCCAGTGCCGTTGAGATTGTTGGTATCCACAAAAGGCTTCACGAAGCTGACAGCCTTGCCTGAAGCCGGATCGTAAAACCAGTCGTAGAGATATTTGCCACTGGACGCCGATCCCATGATGGAAATTGCGTCAGTTCCTTCACAGTGCCTGTCCATTGACTTTACTACCACGGTGTTGCCCCAGCGGGAGAGGGCCTTGAGTTCCTCAAGATTCCCAAGTTTGTGACCGAGAAGCAGTTCTGCCTCGTGACGGTTGGGGGTTATGATGGACGCCTGTTCGAAAAGGCAGTCCATATAAGCCTTCACGGCATCATCCTTAATGAGCTGGAAGCCGGAAGACGCCACCATCACGGGGTCTATGACCTTGGGTATGGAAGGATATTCCTTCAGCAGGGAAGCTATGGCCGTAACCAGTTCCTTCGAATAGAGCATGCCTGTCTTGATGCACTCCGCACCGAGGTCGCCAAGGAAGGAGGATGCCTGCCCCACCACGCTCTCCACAGGCAGGGTGAAGACGCTCTTCACCTTATGGGTATCCTCGTCGACTATCGTGGTCAACGCTCCGGCAGCATAGGCGCCGCATGCGCTTACAGCCTTTATGTCAGCCTGTATTCCGGCGCTGCCCAGAGGTTCACTGCCGGCAATCAGGAAAACCTTATATAGTTTCTTTCTCATACTTTCTCAAATCATATCAGGGACTGTTCGGCGCCTTCGCCGGCGTCGCGAGAGTCTCCTTTCGCTTCGTTGCGATAGATTTTGTAGCCCAGCATGGCCACGATAATGGACATCAACGGAGATACCAGATTGAATATGCAATACGGCAGATAGGTCAGGGTGGAGACATTCAGCACCGTAGCCTGAGTCATGCCGCAACTGTTCCACGGCACGAGAACGGAGGTGATGGTCGCGGAATCCTCCACGCTTCGGCTCAGCAGCCTGTTCTCATATCCGTTATCCTTGTACAGTTTCCCGAACAGGTTGCTGGTAATCAGGATGGCCAGGTACTGGTCTGCAGTCACGACATTTGCCGATATGCCCGCAGCCACCGTGGAAGCCACCACGCCCGTACGGGTGTGGACATGCCTGGTAATGGCCTCCGTGATGCTGTGGACCATTCCGCTTCCCGTCATCACCCCTCCGAACGTCACTGAACATATTACAAGAAAAATGGTGTTGAGCATACCTGTCATGCCCCTTGTTGCCACCAGACCGTTGAGCATCTCGTTGCCTGTTTCCATACTGGTCGGGCCATAAACCGATATGAGCGAGCCCTTGAAAAGCGAGAGCAGGTCAGCGGTTTCCGAGCCTCCTGCACGGGCGATGATTCCCGGCTGGAAGATGAGCGCCGCCACCAGCGCCATGAAGGCGCCGAGGAAGAGGGTGATTATCGGCGAGTTCTTCCTGATTATGAGCACTCCGGTCAGGACGGGTACGACGAGGAGCCACGGAGAGAGCATGAAGCAGCCGGAGAGGGCCTCGGTGATGTCCGACTGAAGTTCGTTGTCTGTCGGAGTATGGAAGATGCTGGCAAAGAGGAATACCAGCAGGGCTATGCTCACTGAAGGGACAGTGGTTATGAACATGTACCTTATATGGTCAAAAAGCCCTACACCGGACGCCGAACTTGCAAGCACGGTAGTGTCGGAAAGCGGAGAGATTTTATCTCCGAAATAGGCGCCCGAAATCACGGCTCCGGCTGTCCATCCCGGAGAGAAGCCAAGTCCGGCTCCAATGCCCACGAAGGCTATTCCTATGGTTGCCACCGTCGTCCACGAGCTGCCCGTCATCAGGGATATGCCTGCGCTGATGGCGCAGGCCGCAAAGAGGAAAATCGACGGCGAGAGGAGTTTCATGCCGTAATAAATCATGAAAGGGACAACGCCGCTGAGCATCCAGGTTGCGGAAAGGGCTCCAACCATGAGGAGTATGACCAGGGAGGTGCTGACCGAACGGAAATTGGCGACTATGGCCAGTTCTATGTCCAGCCATGAGCGCTTGTACGCCAGCATGGAAATTGCGGCTGCAACCGCAGAGGCGAGAAGCAAGGCGACCTCGCTTGCCCCGCTCAGGGAATCGGGTCCGAATACGATGACGACCGGGACCAGCAATGCGACAAGCACCGCTATCGGGATGAGGGAAACAATCCAGGAAGGGTTTTTCATAACGGACATGTTAGGGTATCTGGGAGCGGGCGCAAAATTAACAAAAATATGCCTACCTTTGCATTATGGAACAGAAAAAGACAA
>JABUTS010000085.1 GCA_021443565.1 Bacteroidales bacterium
ATCAACAAACTCGGAACAAAGACCTGGCAAAATCTGAAAACCTCTGCAAAGAGCAAGGTCAAGGATATAGCGAAGGACCTCATAAAACTCTATGCTGCAAGAAAGAACGAAAAGGGTTTTGCATTCTCTCCCGACAGTTATCTGCAGCAGGAACTTGAATCTTCCTTTCTTTATGAGGATACTCCGGATCAGGAGAAGGCCACTACCGCTGTAAAAAGGGATATGGAGGACGAATGTCCTATGGACCGCCTTGTATGCGGAGACGTGGGTTTCGGAAAGACCGAGGTTGCCATAAGGGCGGCTTTCAAGGCTGTAGCGGACAGTAAGCAGGTGGCTGTTCTTGTACCCACCACCATTCTTGCCCTCCAGCATTTCAATACATTCAGCGAAAGACTGAAGGATTTTCCATGCAGGGTGGAATACGTGAGCCGTCTGCGCACTGCGAAGCAGTTGAATGAAATAAAGAAAGGTCTTAAGGAAGGAAAAATAGACATAGTCATAGGGACACATAAAATTCTCGGTAAGGAATTCGAATTCAAGGACCTTGGTCTTCTTGTGATTGACGAGGAACAGAAATTTGGTGTCAGCGCAAAGGAAAAACTCCGCCAGATCAAGATGACCGTCGACACCCTCACCCTTACCGCTACCCCTATACCGAGAACCCTACAGTTCTCCCTGCTTGGTGCGCGCGACCTTTCCATAATAAATACTCCTCCTCCAAACAGAATACCGGTCCAGACGGAAATAATACTGTTTGACAAGCAGGAAATAAAGAGTATTATAGATTATGAACTCAAGCGTGGAGGACAGATATTTTTCCTTCACAACAAGGTTGAGGAACTTCCTGCAATTCATGAAATACTCCACCGTCTCGTGCCTGACATGAAAATATGTGTCGCACACGGGCAGATGGAATCGAAAGTCCTTGAAAACAAGATAATGGACTTTATTCAGGGAGATTATGATATGCTGCTTTGTACCACCATAATAGAGAATGGACTGGATATTCCCAATGCTAATACCATAATTATAAACCAGGCCCAAAACATAGGACTTAGCGATCTTCACCAGTTGAGGGGAAGAGTAGGAAGAAGCAATAGAAAGGCTTTCTGCTATCTTATAGTTCCTCCTCTTTCAGTCATAACCGACGATGCAAGAAGAAGGCTCAAGGCTATTGAAGCCTTCTCAGATCTTGGAAGCGGCTTCAACATAGCGATGCAGGACCTTGATATACGTGGAGCTGGAAATCTTCTCGGCGCTGAACAAAGCGGTTTCATAACTGACATGGGCTTTGAAACCTATCAGAAGATTCTCCAGGAAGCAATGGAGGAACTGGGGGTGGAATATGGGATAAGCATCAATAAAAACGAGGAAAGTTATGTTACGGACTGCACGGTGGAAACAGACCAGATTGCACTCATACCGGACAATTACATAAACATAACTGCTGAAAAGATAAGGATATACAAGGAACTGGACTCAATCTCGAGCGAAAGGGAACTTTCCGATATGAGAATGAGGCTTGAAGACCGTTTCGGACACATACCTCCTGAACTTGCGTCACTATTCGACATAGTGAGAATAAGGCATATGGCTCAGAAGGAAGGATTTGAAAAGGTTATAATAAAGAACGGAATACTTATATGCTTCTTCATATCGAACCCTCTATCCCCTTTCTACAAGACATCAAGGTTCCAGCATGTGATAGAGATGATAAATTCCAATCCTTTACATTTTGAACTCAAGCAGTCGGAGGGAAAACTCAAGATAATATCAAGAAACGTAAACAGCCTGAGCGCTGCATTCGATATACTCAAAAAACTTCAATAAGGTGGCAAATCTACTGATAGACATAGGAAACAAGGTCTTGAAAGCCGTATGGGCAGACGGAATCACTCTTGGAAAGATTTACAGGTATCAGGGTGAGAAGAACACCCGTTTCATACTTGACATGCTTGAACAGGAGAGACCTTCCAAAGTGGTTGTAAGTTCGTCTTATGTTCTTGACAAGGCATTTCTGAACATGATTGAAAAGAACTGTGACAATCTTACTGTCATAGACCCACAGAGAAATACCCTTAACGAAGAAATGAAACTTCCCGCTCATCTCGGAGCTGACAGGGTAGCCGCCGTCACTGCATCAAGATTTCTTTTCAAGGGAAAAAAATGCTGCATATACGACTTCGGAACCATGATAACCATGGATTCTCTTGATGCGTCTGGAAACTATGTTGAAGGATTCATATCTCCTGGTTTCATTTCGCGTCTGCGCAGCATAAACAGATATTCCAGAAATCTTCCTTTGGTGATGGCTGTGGACACTGAACTTGAAGAAGGTACCCTGGAGTACTCCATAAAGGAAGGTGTGGAGTCTGGCATTATGTTTGAAATCCAGGGCAGGATGGCTGAAAACCCCGATTGTATAGCCGTTTTTACGGGCGGAGACTCTATTTATTTTGCAAAACGAATAAAAAACTCCATTTTTGTAGCTTGTAATCTTGTGCTTATGGGGCTCGCCCTGATAGCTGGAAGAAATGAACAGAACAAGTTTTAAAATATTATCGATATTACTCATGCTGTCGGTTGCCTTTCCTCTTTTGGCTCAGACCGATGGGGCTTATGGTGCATATTCACCTTATTCCATATATGGAGTAGGCGAACTCAACAAGGGAGGAACGTCCTTCACCAGAAGCATGGGCGGCATAGGCATAGCTACCAGAAACAGGAAATTCATAAACACCATGAATCCCGCTGCCGTAACGGCAAGAGACACTCTTTCCTTCATGGCAGATTTCGGAATAGGCGGCAACAATAAGATATTTTCCCAGAAAATAGAGGGGGAAACCGTTCATTCCGCCAATAATACTTTCAACCTGAACGACTTCATACTGTCATTTCCTTTGTACAAGTCGTCTGCGATGATGATAGGAATAACTCCTTTCAGCAATGTCGGATATAACTACACATCGTCTGTCACTGATCCTGAAATAATAGGCAACACAGGAAATATTTCTTACAATTCCTACGGAGAAGGAGGCATGTATGAAATCTTCGCCGCAGCCGGAGCCACATTCTGGAAAAGGTTCTCTGCCGGGGCCGAGATTCTGTACTACTTCGGCAACATGGACAAGGTTACAAACCAGATATACAGCAATGCCTCCACCCGTTACATAAACAGCGGATCAACCTTGTTTCTCAACGGACTGACTGGAAAATTCGGTATCCAGTATGAGCAGAAAGTAGGCAATAATCTCTCGCTCACCGTTGGAGCCACATATAAGATGAAGACCTCACTGAAAGGATATTGCGATACGTACAGCTACGCCGTACTGAGTTCGGTTTCGGATACGCTGAAGCAGAATTCAGATACCCTCGGAGTAAATTCAAAGGCATATTTCGCGGATGAGATAGGAGTGGGAATATCAATAGGAAAACCAGACAGGTGGAGCGCTGAATTCAATTGGATAAGGTCAGGTTGGAACAAATCCAACTTCGACTCTATAGAAGGCCTTTCCATAAAGCCGAAAGAAATTGAGTTTTCAGCCACGGCATCCAATTCCTACAGGGCAGGCTTCGAGTTTGTACCCAACAGGGATGACATACGTTACTATTTCAAGCGATGTTCATACAGGGGCGGAGTCTACCATGATGAGTCATACTATCTCTTTGACGGAAACAAGGTGGCTTCCACTGGCATAACTCTTGGTATTACATTTCCCGTATTCACATACTACAACGGCATAAGTCTCGGTCTTGATATGGGACAGAGAGCCAGCATAAGGAACAATATGGTGCGTGAACGTTACGTCAATTTCAGCATAGGCATAAACATTCACGACATCTGGTTCCAGAAACCTCGTTACGAATAGTGTAAATAAGCAACATAATAACCATTTATGAAAAAGATTACTTCAATTTTACTGGCTGCAGTTGCGCTTTTATCTTCTGTTACGGCATCTGCACAGGGCAAGTACGGCGCAGACAGCGCAGAGTGCATAAAGTATCTTTCCTACTATCAGGAATATTACAAGCAGAAGAATTACGCAGAGGCGATTCCAAGTTGGAGAAAGGCATATCAGATTTGTCCTCCTACCGCCAACCAGAACATGCTTCTGAACGGTACCACCCTTCTCCGCGAGCAGATAAGGAAGAACTCAAACAACGTCATATACAGGAACGCCCTCATCGACAGCCTCCTCACACTTCATGACGTTCGCGCGGAGTATTATCCTAAATATCAGGTGATTACTCTCAATAACAAGGCTCAGGACATTGTAAAGTATCTTGCACCTATCGATGATGAAAGGACATACAATGAGTGTAAGGCCATCGTTGAAGTTCTCAAGAACCAGGTTAAGCCTATTGCCTGCCTATTCGAACTCAAGGCTGCTGTAGAACTCTACAAGATAGGCAAACTCGATGCTGAGACCATCATTTCAGATTATCAGACTCTTTCTGAGATAGTTGTTGCTGCAGAGGCTGCAGAACCGGATGAGAATACCACCCAGATCCGTACCGACATGGAGTCTCTCTTCATCTCAAGTCAGGTAGCAAGCTGCGAGAATCTCGTGAGCCTCTTCACTCCTCGTTACGAAGCAGCACCGGACGACCTCGAACTTGCAAAGAATATCGTCAAGATGATGAATGCAACCAACGAGGACTGCACCGACAACGACCTTTACCTCAAGGCTGTGAACACCACCTACAAACTCGAGCCTAATCACTCTTCTGCATATTACCTTTCAAAGCTTTATGCAGGCAAGGCTGACTATGCTACTGCTGTCAAGTATCTTGAGGAAGCTCTCGGATATGAGGATGTCGACGCCGCATCTCAGGCTAAGTACAACTACGAACTTGCAGTGAACGCTTTCAAGGACCGCCAGAACGCAAAGTCATACAATGCGGCGCTCAAGGCTGTGGAACTTGACGAGTCTTACAAGGGCAAGTCTTATCTCCTCTGCGGAACCATATGGGGCAGCATCTCTGGAGGAAGCGACTATGTGGAGAAGAGAGAGCACTTCTGGGTTGCAGTTGACTACATGCAGAAGGCAAAGGCTGCCGACGAATCTCTCACCGAGACCGCCAATGGTTACATTGCACAGTATGCAAGAAACTTCCCTGACAAGGTTGAGGCATTCATGGTCAACTTCGACAAGCCGGAGGGAACCGGAATAGTGGTTTCCTGCGCCGGCCTCAGCTGCTCTACTACCGTAAGGTACGCGAAATAACAGAACTTTGTTTCAGGCGAAACATATATTCCGAACGATGGCAACCGCTGCGGCGGTTGCTTTCGTCGTATATTCATGTCAGCGAAAACTGGAGGTTGCAGACGAGGATATGACCGATACCCCAGTCATGACCGTGGACAGCATGTATGTAATCCAGACCGAAAACGGAAAAATCCAGATGAGAATGGAGGCTGACATTATGGAGCGCTACCAGAGGGGGGATACCCTCACCTTTGAACTTTTTCCTAAAGGAATAGCCGTTTACGGATATAACGAGGACGGACTGCTTGAGAGTGAGATTCTTGCGGACAACGCAAAGCACTCCAAGTTCAGGGATGGAAGAGAAAGCTGGTCTGCTTTCGGAAATGTCATCCTGAAGAATGTCATGAACCAGGAAATAATGGAAACTGACACCCTCTATTGGGATCAGAAGAACGAGAAACTGTACACCGACTGCTATGTAAGGATGTATTCTCCCGATGGTTTCATGCAGGGTTACGGAATGGAATCTGACCAGAAGGCGAAGAATTCCGTAATTCTCAAACCTTTCAACAGTTACGGCTATGTGGTACAGGATAGCACGGATGTGGCTATCGATACCGTCAATTTTATAGGTCCGCTTCAAAAAAAATAGTGTTTTTGGGATATATTTAGTATCTTCGCAGCCCTTATGGTATTTTTTAAGGAATAATAATTAAACTAACATAACAATGGCAGTTCTTGAAACGATTCGTGTAAAGCTTGGAGTACTCATCACGGTGCTCATAGCTGTAGCATTGCTGTCTTTCATCATCGACCCGACAACTCTGAGCAATGTGTCTTCAGCCATGTCGTCAAAAAATGACGTGGGTGTGATTGGAGGCAAGTCTGTTTCTTACCTCAATTTCGACGCTAAACTCAAGGAACTCACCGATGTTCACGAGTATATGACAGGGCAGTCAGCTCAGAACGAGCAGGCTCAGCTGCAGGTCAGAAACGAGGCATGGCAGTATTTTGCTGACAAAAATCTCTTTATTCCAAACATCAAGTCGGCTGGTTTCGTTCTCGGTAAGGACGAGCAGTCCGACATGATTTTCGGCGAGAATCCTTCTCCGATGATCTATCAGCTCTTCTTCGACAGAAACACCGGAGCCTACAATCCAGACAATGTTTACCAGTTCTATGCTAACAAGAACAACAGTCCTATAGCACAGTCATTCTGGAACTACATCGTTGACCAGGCAACTTCATACCAGTACTACAGCAAGTACTCAGCCCTGCTTTCAAAGACTTTCGAACCATCTTCCCTCATGAGCAAAAAACTTGTGGAGGAGACCAACACCACTTACTCGGTTGATTTCGTGACTGTTCCTTTCGGAATCGCTCCTGATACCACCATCCAGGTTACCAACGAAGAAATCAAGGCATACTACAATGCCAATGCAGACATGTACAAGCGCCTTTACGAGCAGAGGGAAATCGAGTACATAGTGTTCGAGGCTACTCCTTCCCAGAGTGACATTGACAGCGCTGCCGCAAAGTTTGCCAGGAATTTCGAGGACTTCAGTACCACTGATGACATAGAGTCATTCTTCCTCCGCGGTAATGTCGGCAACAACGATGGTTACTACTACAAGGATGGTGAGGCTTCTTTCTCAAAGAACATAAATGACTTCATCTTCAACAACAACGGAGTTGCCGCTACCTTCTTCCAGAACGGTCTTGACTACGAAGCTGTTAGGATTCTTGACGAAAAGAGTCTTCCTGATTCAGTGAAGGTCAACCTCTTCATCTGCGCTAACGCTTCTGCAGATTCTGCGATGACAGAAATCAACGCAGGTGCAAAATTCGAAGAAGTATCTGCAAAGTTTGCCGCAAGAGAGGATGCAGTATATAACGACTGGATGAATCAGGCCATGCTTTCAGCAAACAATCTCATTGGACTTATGGAAGCTTCCGTAAATACAGTCACGGTTGTAAGCGCAGGTCTCGAAAACAAGATTGTGGCAAAGGTCGAGGCTCTCACAAAGCCTGTTCTCAAGAAGAAGGTCGCCACTTACGAACTCACCACTCTTGCAAGCCAGGCTACCATTAACGCCAAGTACTTCGAGGCCAAGGAGCTTGCTTCCCTCGCCGCCGGCAAGTACAAGAACTATCAGGCAGTCCTTGACACCAACAAGGTGCTCGGAGCCCAGAACAGGACCGAGACCATAGAGGAGGCAACACGCAGGCTCGCTTCAGTCGACGACGCACGTGCAATCACAAGGTGGGCATTCGAGGCAAAGAAGGGTGAGGTTTCAGACGTTCTTACAGTCAATACCTACTATTTCTTCGTGGCAGCTCTCAAGGATGTGAAGAAGGCAGGCAAGATTCCTGTACAGGAGGTTGCATCTTCAATCCAGACAAGACTCTATGCGGAGAAGCAGGCAGAGAAGGCTGTTGCCGACGTGACAGCCAAGATTCAGGGCTGTGGCACCATCGAGGCTGTGGCTGAGGCCCTCAATGCAAGTGTAAGCCATTCTGACGCAGTTGCATTCACCTATATGAATTCACAGGGTCTTGACCCTAAATTCATTGGTGCTGTCACATCTGCAGAGCAGGGTAAGCTTTCTGCACCTATATCCGGCGGCACTCTTCCTTATGTTTATGTATTCACTGTTACAGGCAAGGAGACGGGTGCATTCTATGACGAGGATTCAGCAGCGAGGATGATGTCTTCCCGCGTACAGCAGAAGGCAAATCCTTACTATCTGATGGGCGTAATGAGCCAGGATGCAGAGGTAATCGACAACAGGGCAAGGTTCTATTAACAGATAAGCATCATATGACAAGAGGTCGGCCTTCATGGCCGACCTCTTGTCGTTTATATCTGCATATTTTCTTTTCAACGCATCAGACGTTGAAAAGAAAATGCATAATGTCCCCATCCTCCACTACGTACTCTTTACCTTCAATTCCGAGTTTTCCAGCCGCCCTGCAGGCAGCTTCTGACTTCAGGTTTACGAAATCCTCATACTTGATGACTTCCGCCCTGATGAAGCCCTTTTCAAAGTCCGTATGGATGACACCGGCCGCCCTGGGAGCCTTGTCTCCCTTATTGATGGTCCAGGCACGGCACTCGTCTGCGCCGGCAGTGAAGAAAGTCTGAAGATTGAGAAGAGAATATGCACTCTGGATAAGGCGAACAACTCCTGACTCCTCGAGTCCCATCTCCTCAAGAAACATCTGCTTTTCTTCATAACTCTCGAGTTCGGCAATGTCTGCCTCAATCTTGGCCGCGATTACGAGAATTTCCGCATTCTCATCCTTTACAGCCTCGCGTACCTGCTCCACATAAGCATTCCCATCCTTTGCAGATGCTTCATCCACATTGCAGACATACAGCACGGGCTTGTTGGTAAGAAGAAAAAGGTCTCTTGAGAGAGCCTCCTCTTCCGGATTCTCAAGTTTGACGGTTCTGCAGGATTTGCCTTCAAGCAGGGCCTCCTTGTAACGCAGCAGAAGTTCGCAAAGCTTTTTGGCGCTCTTGTCTCCGCCGCTCTGAGCCTGCTTCTGAACCTTCGCCAGCCTGTTCTCAACAGTCTCGAGGTCCTTGATCTGCAGTTCAAGGTCTATCACCTCCTTGTCCCTTACCGGATTGATTACACCATCCACGTGGACTATGTTGGGATCGTCGAAGCACCTGAGCACATGAAGTATGGCATCGGTTTCCCTGATGTTGGCCAGGAACTGGTTTCCCAACCCTTCTCCCTTGCTCGCACCTTTCACAAGTCCGGCAATATCCACTATCTCCACGGTTGCGGGAATCACCCTCTTAGGGTTGCACAGGCTCTCAAGTACCTCCAGTCTTCTATCAGGCACTATAGTGGAGCCAATGTTAGGTTCTATGGTACAGAAAGGGAAGTTTGCGCTTTGAGCCTTTCCCGAGCTTACACAGTTGAAAAGGGTTGACTTGCCCACGTTGGGAAGGCCGACTATTCCACATTTAAGAGACATTGTTCGTTGATTTTTGATTTTTGGACGGCAAAGTTACCAAAGATTATCCTTATTTGCCAAAATGACCGGCCATGAAGACTTTAATGATTATCTTTTTACTGCTCGCTCCAGGGGTTTCAGGCAAAGAGGACATACCGGACCTGCTGTTCATGTTCTGGAACCTCGAGAACTTTTTCGACAGTTTCGACGATGGAGATGGGGAGTCGGACAAGGAATTTTCCCCCGACGGAGACAGGCGCTGGAGCTATTCAAGGTTCATAAAAAAATTAAACCTTACTTGCAAGACTGTTCTTTGGGTTGCCGGATGTGAAGGAAGAATGCCCGATGCAATCGGTTTTGCAGAACTGGAGAATGCGCTTGTGTTGCGCAGGCTGCTGCAGTCGGACATGCTAAGGGATATGGACTGGAAACATGTCCACTATGACTCTCCAGACCCCCGCGGCATAGACGTGGGGCTGATATATAGGTCATCCACACTCGAACTGCTCGAAAGCCGCCCCGTACACATATACGAGGATGACGGTGAAATCATGAAGACCAGAGACATCCTGTTAGCCCTTTTCAGGGTTAGGGGGAAAGGAGATACCATAGCCCTTACTGTAAACCACCATCCTTCGAAATATGGCGGAAAATCCAGCATGGTCAGGAGAGAGAAGGCCATGCTTGCCCTTTCTTCCCTGTGCGACAGCATCAGCTGTCCCATGATAGCAATGGGAGATTTCAACGATACGCCAGACGCCACACAGTTTTCATTGATTGAAGAAAGGCTGGAAAACAAGGCCGAAAGGCTCTTTTTGGAGGGAGAAGGCACCATACGCTATCAGGGCAGATGGGAACTGATAGACATGTTTCTCGAAAGCCGAGACACGGGATGGGACTCGGAGATGAAAATATGCCGGGTTCCGTATCTGATGGCGGCCGACCGACCACACGGTGGAATGAAACCGCTCAGGACATATTCCGGCCCCAGATATTCTTTTGGGGTGAGTGACCACCTGCCTGTTGTCTTGAAAGTGAAAAATAAATAGTATATTTGAATGCCGCAAAGTGCATACACTAACAAACAACCATAATATGAAGACAAGAATAGCTGAAAAGTTCAAGACACTTTTCTCTGATGAAGGCGAATTCTTCGCATCTGCAGGTCGTATCAACCTCATAGGTGAGCATACGGACTACAACGGAGGCTATGTGTTCCCGGGCGCAATCGACAAGGGCATCATGGCGGAAATCAAGCTCAACGGCACAAACAAGGTATGTGCATTCTCTCTTGACCTCGACGAGTATGCAGAGTTCGGCCTCAATGAGGAAGACGCACCTGTACAGAGCTGGGCAAGATATATCTTCGGCGTATGCCGCGAGACCATCAAGCGTGGCGGAAAGGTCGAGGGATTCAACACCGTATTTGCCGGTGACGTTCCTCTCGGCGC
The DNA here is from genome assembly GCA_021443565.1 of Bacteroidales bacterium. Classification (GTDB taxonomy): domain Bacteria; phylum Bacteroidota; class Bacteroidia; order Bacteroidales; family UBA932; genus Cryptobacteroides. Next base: position 10,634 of record JABUTS010000085.1, read on the forward strand.
GGGTCTTTCTTCTTCTGCAGCCCTTGAGAGCACCTTTGCTTTTGCAATCAACACCCTCTTCGACAACGGCATAGACAAGTTTGAGCTTGCAAAGATAGGCCAGAGCACAGAGCATAACTACTGCGGAGTGAAGTGTGGCATCATGGACCAGTTCGCTTCGTGCTTCGGCAAGGAGGGCAGCCTCATCCGCCTCAACTGCAAGACTCTCGAGTACAAGTACTTCCCGTTCAATCCTAAGGGTTACAAGCTCGTACTTATCGATTCATGCGTGAAGCATGAGCTTGCTTCTTCAGCATACAACAAGAGACGTCAGAGCTGCGAGAACGCCGCTGCGGCAATACGCAGGAACCACCCGGAGGTGGAGTTCCTCAGCGACGCGAAGAGACTCTGGCTCGACGAGGTCAGGGAAGAGATTCCTCAGGAGGATTTCCTCAGGGCAGAATATGTAATCGGAGAGGTTCAGAGAGTGCTTGACGTCTGCGATGCCCTTGAGAGGGATGATTATGAGACCGTCGGCGAAATGATGTACCAGACTCATTTCGGCCTCAGCAAGCTTTACGAGGTGAGCTGCGAGGAACTCGACTTCCTCAACAAGCTTGCACGCAAGATGGACGTGACCGGTTCACGCGTCATGGGAGGCGGCTTCGGCGGCTGTACAATCAACCTCGTGAAGGATGAACTTTACGATGAGTTCGTGAAGACAGCATGCGCCAAGTTCGAGGAGAAATTCGGACATGCGCCAAAGGTTTACGACGTGGTTATCAGCGACGGCGCAAGACAGCTTTAATACTACTTCATTCTGGCAAGCAGCCAGTCTGAATCAATTTTCTGAAACCCTTCTTCCGGCTGGACAGAAGGGTTTCTCCGTATTATGCCCAGAGAGTCTTCATACACGTTCATGCCCACGTTCACACCCGTCATACTGCCCTGAAAGGCATACATGAAGGTTATGACATCGCCTTCCACCTTGTAGAAATGCATGTGGGATGACATTATTTCCGAGGCATTTTCCCTATCCTTGGATGCTATTTCCATCTTCGTGACATACTTGCACATCTCCAGGGCAACGTCGCTGAGGCCGGCGTCGTTTATCAGCACCTTTTCCATCAGCGAGCCCATGTCGTCCACAAGACGCAGGGTGTAATTGCCCATTGCCCTGGCCTGATTGCTTACGGCCTGGAGCTGGGCGGCAGAAACTGCGCCGTCGGGGAGTATCCATGCCATCAGTTTTCTTTCGGGATCATGGTACAGGGTCTCATAGCGGGCCAGGTTTCTCTGGCCGCAGAGGGGACATTCCCAGATGAAGAGGGAGCCGTTCATCACCCGTTCCCGAAGTTCGGGGTTATCGGAGGTGTTGATGCTTCTGTAAATTTTTATCTTTTCCTGACCGCCGCATTTGCAGCAGGGTGCGAGGGCTTCCTTGACGATAGACATGAAAGATGGTACGTTTAATGGGTGCAAAAATAGGAAATTTGTCTCTTTGGACAAAAAAGCATACATTTGTTAACTACTTGGAAGCCCGGACTCCTTGCGGGAATGGGTAATACTAAACTAAACCATACCATATTCAATGGAAAATCAGAAAGCAAAAGCAGCAACTGATGTTGCATCTGCGCGCAAATCAAACATCTCCGACCTCTGGAAAAAAGAAGACTGGCTGGCCGTATGGATCGGTGCTGTCATCATTCTCATCGCCTCTGTGGCTGTGGTGACGGGATGGTTCGATTTCTCGGCCCTAAAATTCGGAAAATGGGCCTGCTGGGAAAATCTCTCGGCAGAATTGATGGAAAAGAAGAAGATAGTTCCTCTTCTCCAGCAGTTTGCATCAGTTAAGTTCTGGATAAAGTTCGTGCTTACTCCGGTAATCCTCTGCCTGCTCTTTTCTGCCGGCGTCAAGCTTCAGGGAGAAAAGCTCAGAAACTATATTCCCGCATTCATAGGACTTTTCCTCCTTTCAGTAGTGGTACGCATCATAAGTGCGGAATACACCCTCAACCTTTATCTTGAATGGGCTTTCTGGGCTCTCATAATCGGACTTCTCGTTTCAAATACCGTAGGTGTTCCGGAGTGGCTCAAACCGGCAATCAAGACGGAGTTCTATGTAAAGACCGGTCTTGTGATAATGGGTTTCTCCGTTCTTTTCAACGAGATTCTCAAATTCGGTCTCTACGGCCTGGGCATAGCATGGATAGTCACTCCTATAGTCATCATCTTCATGTGGTGGTTCGGAACAAAGGTCCTCAAGATTGACAACAAGCCCCTCGTGATAACTCTTGCGGCAGCAACCAGCGTATGCGGAACATCTGCAGCAATTGCAACAGGAGCGGCATCAAACTGCAAGAAGACCGACCTCGGCATGGCTATTTCCATCTCCATAATATTCACCATAATCATGATGGTGTTCGAGCCTATGATCATCAAGTGGTGCGGCATGAGCCCTATAATGGGAGGTTCACTCATCGGAGGAACCATAGACAGCACGGGAGCGGTGGCCGTGGCCGGCAACGTGCTTGGTGGTGAGGCTGAGAAGGCTGCCGTAATCGTGAAGATGATACAGAACGTTCTCATCGGCGTAATAGCATTCTGCGTGGCTCTCTTCTTTGCAACAAGGGTGGAAAAGACGGATGGTCAGAAGGTCGGCGCGATAGAAATATGGCGTCGCTTCCCGAAGTTTATTCTCGGCTTCTGCCTTGCTTCAATCGTGGCATCCATCATCGTTGCCGCAACCGGCGACAAGACCCAGGTCGACGCAATAAACAAGGTTCTCGGAGAGTACAAGAACTGGGCGTTTGTGCTTGCCTTCACCTGCATTGGCCTTGAAACGAATTTCAAGGAGATTTGGGCGCGTATGCATGGGGGAAAGGTGCTTTGGCTCTATATCGTAGGCCAGACCTTCAATATCATTCTTACCTTCTTTGCTGTCTGGTTCCTCCTTTCGGGAGTGGTATTCAAGATACCTTCGCTGTAAGATTTGAAAAACAAAGGCAATATCATATTCAAGGTGGTCACCGTAATTGCAGCGGCGGCCACCTTGATTTCTGCAGTCTATATCATGTATAACAGGATGGGCCTCTCGGACGAACTTGACTTCGGTGCGGGGTCGTACTATTATGCAGACATTCCGGATTTTGACAAAAGGGTGAATTTTGCCCCCTTTGTCTCAGATGTGCCGTCATGGGTGATATTCGTCCTCTTCTTTGTCTGGGCGGTTGCCATGTGGTTTCTCTGGAAGTGGGTGGATTCCCGCGGAGAAAGGAAGAAATAAGCCTAAAAGGAGACACTGAAAACAGGACCGACATAGTAATGGTCCATTTTCAGCTGCTCTCTTTTCTCCGACAACCTGCTGAATCCGCCGCCACCGTTGTATGAGGCGGTAATGCCCGCGCTTACCGGAGATGTAATCCAGAAGGCGCTTCCCAGATTGAAGGTAATCGCCGCACCCGTGCTGTAAAAACAGCCTTCGCCGCAGAAGCAACAATCGAAATGTGGAGTTATCACCATTCTCTGAATGTTCAGGAAGGTTCCGCCTAAGCAGATGTCACCCATGTATACAGGAATGGCGTAATCCGTCTTTACGAGGGCGCTGTTTCTGCTTTCCCTGGTTATATGGCTGAAAAGCTGGCTGTTGTCGCTCAGACCTCTCGGCAGCGTATTCACACCCAGGGTGCGGAAGAGAGGATCCTTCCCGACAGAAGAACTCAGCATGGCACTCAATTTAAAGCCCTGAAGCCTCGTTATGCCGGGAACATATCCATAGGCATAGAAATAGGCGGATGAAGACATGAGCTTTGGCTCAGAAGGGGTGGAGTAGCCGGCCTCTACGCCTATGCCCCACCTCGGATAAACGGCTGATTTGGCTCTGGGCAGCATGATGTAGGCTCTTGCGCTGGCAGACATGGTTGTCAAGATATGGTTTCCCGATTCCTCATAATCCTTGAAGAGTCCAATCATGTGGCCACCGCCCGCTATGTCGTCTGCGATTTTACGAACCATTCCGGATGCGCTGTAAACGTCGTTGGACACGTTCAGGCTTATGCTTGGAATCATTCCCCGCTGCCATCCTCCGCTGCTGAAATCAAGAGGAACATAAACCTTGAGGTTGCACTTCAGATAGGGCTTGTCGCCCTTTGATGCCGTATATGCGAAACTCTGGCTGCCATCCTCATAGATATTGTTCACAAGACTGTGATAGGTAGCCAGTCTGTCGTTGAAATCCACCTGGGCCTCTATTACGGGATAAAAGGCGGTGCATGTCATCTTCCAATGCAGACTGTTCCTCCAAGGCACTTTCGATTCCGGGGCGGGCGCTCCTCCGAAGTCTTTATGGACAGAATATCCCAGATTGCTGACAACTGTACCAAGAAGGTTCTGACTCAGCAGGGTGACGCCCATGACTCCCGTATTATACTGATAGTCGAAACTGGCATCCATTATGTCGTCAACGGCGACGAACAAGGGGGCCCAGGAGTGGACGTTCAGAGCATGGACGAATTTCCCGTAATGTCTTGGGCTGGTGAAATCAACACTTTCGGGTGTGGTTTCCGAAACGGCATAAGCCTTCTCCTGTTCAGAAAGCCTGTCTGCAACCCTGTACCTGAAAGGTTCTTCCAACGGGCTGGATGACAGCCTGTCAGGATTGCATTTTCGGGGCATTGTTCCGGCATATTCATAACGGCCCATCCAGAGCGAGCCGTCCTTCGCAAAGCAGAACTCAGCGGCTCCGTGGCGGTTGGAAGTGTGTCTCGAAATGCTGCCGTCCCCGAGATTCAGACTCCAGAGTTCTTCCACCCCGGTATACTCCCCGGTGAAATAGATTCTGCCCTCATGGTAGAATGGGTTACCAATCCTGTAAGGACGTGGAGACATCACGCAGACGGCCCCGTCATCTTCCATCCTGTAAAGGCCATACCCCTTTTCGGAGAGGGCGCTGGCATAGATTTCCGAATCTTTCCAGCAGAACTGCACAAGCTGCAGAGAGTCGCATGCCGGAAAACTTCTTACAAGGCTGCCGTCTTCCGTGCTGTAGATTCTCAGCCGGGTTCTTGCGTCGGGGGCATAATAAGCGACAGCGAGCAGGCTTCCGTCGCTACAGACCGTGGGATTGAAAAGTTTTTCCCCTTTTATGAGCGTGTGTTTTTTCCCGTCGGCCGGATCCATGTACCTTATCGAAGACGACCCCTCGAGAGTCCACCTCGGGTCATTTACGTTCTCTCCCCACCATATTTTCCCGGCAGTGTATTCTATTTTTCCGGTTCCCGAAGAAAACGGGCAGAGAGTGCTGATTTCTCCACTGTCTGAAATGAACACGATTTCGCTGGTGAGGGCCATGCCACGGCGTATTGCGTACATGCCGCCGTGGGCTGCGGTGAGAGATGTGAAAGTGGTATATCTTTCAGGAGTTTCTATTATGGAATCCGTTTCTGTCCATGGCGCCCTGGCCTCAGCCTCCTGCTGCCACATCTCATTGTATTTCAGGGCTATGTCTGCGAATGTCTTTCGCAAACCCATGCCTGTATGCTCCTTCGTGACCTTGTTTTTGAGGAAGGGGTCAAGAGGGTGGCGGGAAGCATAGTCCAGGGTTTCGGCCATGTACATGTCGGCGTCGTAAAAATATCTCATTCCGCTTAGCAGAGTGTATCCGAGGGCGTAATGGTTGGGTATTTCCTCCCTCATTGAACCGGTTCTCCACTTTGCCCAATTCTTGAAATCCCCGTTGTCGAAGGCAATGCGGTATCTGTTGAGGAAAGATGCGGTGCGCCCGCGTCCGGACGAACTGAGGGCGGTTTCTGCCACGACGGCATCTCCTTCAAGAAAGGCCTGGCCAGGATAGATGCACGTAAAGCCGTTGAACATCTCGCCCAGCACCCACTTCATAGGCTTGAATTTATTTGAGAGCCCGAACTGCATCTGGGCGGCATGACGCGATTCGTGTATGGTGAGAAGGTCTGTCCAGCCTATGGCCTCCGGAACGTTTGGTTCAGGAGTAGTATACAAATCCATCCTTTTGGGAGCCCACGCCACGGAACCGTTGGATTCGGCGGTGAAGGCATGAAGCACCACAGGCATCTTGCTCCGGATATTTTCTCCGGGATAATATCCTGCGGAGGCTCCTACCTTCAGTTTGTTGTATTCCAGCTTCCTGCCGTATGCCATGGCGAGGGAGTCAAGTCCTTCCGGATAGACTATGCGGAAAGACGGAGATTCCACCACACTCCACCGTATGCGCCCGGGGTCGTCACCCGAAGTGTAGAACTGGGCGGGACAAAGCTGGGAAACAAGGGCCAGCATAAAGGCGAGTATGATGTTTCTGATTTTCATTATCGTATTTCCGGGAAGGGGCGCTTCGTATAAATGTTCCGCAAATCTAATATTTTTTATATTTTTGTACGAATGTGCATGGCATGTGCGTACGCACGAGCACGCGCATTGTGAAAAACAACTAAACATAAACCTTTTATGAACACCGTTCTCCTGATTCTCACCGCTCTCGGTTCCCTGGGAATGTTCCTTTACGGAATGAACCTCATGAGCGGCGGCCTTCAGAAGCTTGCCGGGGACAGCATGCGGTCTTTCCTGGCATCAATGACCTCAAACCGTTTTTCCGGCCTTCTCACGGGTATAGTCGTGACTGCACTCGTGCAGTCCTCCACGGCGACCACCCTCATGCTTGTTAGCTTCGTCAATGCTGGCCTTCTCACCCTTGCCAATGCGATTGGCGTGATCATGGGTGCAAATATAGGAACAACCATCACAGCCTGGATCTTTGCCCTTTCCTTCAGCGGCTCGACTTTCAGCCTCGGCATGATTGCAGTCCCTGTTATGTTCTTCGCCTTCCTGCTCCTTTCGTCAAAGCACAGCAAGAGAAAGAACCTGGGAGAATTTCTCATGGGTTTCGGCTTCCTTTTCCTCGGCCTTACCACTCTCAAGGAAAACTCCACCATACTTCTCAACAACGAACCGGTAAGGGTTTTCCTTTCCCATTGGACGGGCTTTGGCTTCGGCTCCGTCCTGCTTTTCATGGTGGTGGGCTCAATAATGACCCTCTGTCTCCAGTCATCGGCTGCAACAATGTCGATAACCATGGTGCTTGTGTCAGGCGGATTCATTCCTTTTGAAATGGCTGCAGCCATGGTGCTTGGTGAGAACATAGGCACGACCATCACCTCGAACATAGCGGCGTCGGTGGCGAACGTGTCCGCCAAGAGAACGGCGAGGGCTCACATGCTCTTCAACGTATTCGGCGTGATATGGGTGCTCATACTTTTCCATCCCTTCCTCAACCTCATAGGCGCGATAGTGGAGTCCCTGGGCTTCCCAAACCCTACCACAACACCTTTCAGCGGCAGCACTCCACGCATCCAGGAAGACCTCGTGGCTTCGCTGCCATACTGCGTGGCAACCCTGCACTCCCTTTTCAATATCATCAACACTCTCATACTCATCTGGTTCATTCCGCTCATAGAGAAGATCGTGACGTGGATGGTGCCGTCTCCAAAGGGCGAGAAGGAGTCTTTCCGTCTCAAGCACATCAGTGGCGGACTTCTTTCCACTGCAGAACTTTCCCTTAACGAGGCTCAGCAGGAAATCAACAACTTCGGAGACATCTGCCGCAAGGGTTTCGGCTACATAAGACTTGCCATCAACGAGCAGGATGAGGAAAAGTTCGAGGATTTCAACAAGTCCCTCATCAAGTACGAGGAGATTACGGACAGGATAGAATTCGAGATTGCCTCGTATCTCAATGAAATATCGAAGGGCGAAATCAGCGCCATGTCCGGCTCGAGAATCAAGTCTATGTACAAGATCATAGGCGAGATGGAGAGCCTCGGCGATTCGGGAGAGGCCATAGGCAGGATGCTTACCCGCATGAGGGTTCACTCTAAGAGTTTCGACGCTGACATGCTCAAGAAACTCAACAAGATGCTCGACCTTGTTGGCAGGGCATACGACGTGATGGTGCAGAACCTCAAGGATACCAATCTGCAGAACATAAGCAACGCCATCGACGCGGAGTGCAGCATCAACGACTTCCGAAACCTTCTCCGCGAAGAGCATATAATCAATCTCGAAAGCAACAACTACAACTACCAGACCGGCGTATATTATATGGATGTTATCTCGGAACTTGAGAAGATAGGAGACTTTATCATCAACATTTCCGAGTCGATGATGAAGGTCAGGAAAAAGTAAGTGATGAAACGACATGCCGCATTGCTCGCATTGGCTGTGCTGCTGTATTCCTGCAGCGGTGCGCCCTCTGTGCAGCAGGCGGTGGTCCGCCATTTCAGCACGCCGTCCGCACCATCCATGATTCAGAGCGCGGAGGAGGCCTCTAAATGGCTTTCCGTGCATTTTTGGGAAAAGCTTGCCGACAGCTCTGCAAGCTGGCTTTGCGACTCCTCCCATGTGGCGGGAATAGAGCTGGCTGAAGTCGAACAGGCTTTCTCCAATTTCGCGATGCTGCTGGACCGGCTTGAGCCGGGAGTGGCGTCAAGGTGCTGCAACAGGCTTTGCGACCAGATGGAGGCTGCCGAGAGGAGAGACAGTTCCTCCAATGTGCTCGAACAGCTGGCGGCACTTGCAGAGAAGTATCTTTACGACCCTAACTCCCCGTTGAGAAACGAGGACCTGTACTCCGTCGTGGCTGACCGACTGTCCGGGTGGGATGGGTTCGACGAGGCGAAGCGTACCGTATATGCCGACCAGGCAAGGAGGAGCAGTCTCAACTC
>JABUTS010000136.1 GCA_021443565.1 Bacteroidales bacterium
CTGGCGCGTCAGCGACAGGACCTGACTTTCGGTCATGGAAAAATATACATACATCTCGGAATTGTCCGACACTGACGTCAGAGGAGTCGCATCGTTGGGGCTGACAAGAGTTCCGACGCGGAAAGGGAGGGTGCCCACGACACCATCCGCCGGACTCTTGACCTCGGTATAGGAAAGGTTGTTGCGGGCATTGACCTCATTTGCCTTTGCCTGGGCAAGCGAAGCCTTCTCCCTCGCGAGCGAGGTGCGGGCCATCTGGAGGTCAAATTCCGATATGATGTTCTTTGCAAAAAGTTTTTCCTTGCTCTCGAGGGTGAGCTTTGCAGCGGCGACCGCAGCCTCGGCGACATTCACATTCGCGATAGCCGTCTGGAGATCTGCCTCGTACTGCACCTGGTCTATCACAAAGAGGGTCTGTCCCTTGCTGACTATCGAGCCCTCGCGGACCTTGACGTCGGTCAGGTATCCGGACACTTTCGGGCGGAGGTCGATATCCTGTTTTCCCCTGATAGTGGCGGAATAGACGGAACTCAGCTGGCGAGATACGGGATGGAGAACCATCATTTCACACTGGCGCGAGCTCTTGGTCTTGACAACATTGTCTTTACATGAAACAGCAGCCACCGAGGCTGCCATAAAAGTGATGAGCAACAGATTGCTGATACGCTGCATGCAGTTTAAGTTTTATCTTTCAAATATAGCAAAAATAATGCCCCGAAGCGAGAAAGCCCTCGAAGTGGCAAAGACTGCCCTTGGCGAAGCGTTCGGATTCTAAAGGGTATTGAATTCTATTATGCGGGAGATTGCACGCTGACAGACAGGGCAGAATGCCTTTGCCTTGTTGGTGTGCATCCTGCAGTCAATGGCCGGACGCCAGACACCCTTTGACTGGTATCCGCCGCCCTCGAAGAGGCCGACCCCTTCACATCCCATCATCGACTCCCATTTTGAAGCGAAGTCAGCCTTGGTGGTGATATTGCGCTCCCAGGGCTCGACTTCCGGATAGTAGTATTCTACAAACTGGTCGTCATAAAAGTACTCGTCGGCAAGTCCTGCGAAACTGTGGCCGAATTCATGGACCACTACCGGGCGGAATCCGGCGTGGCGGGCCGTGGTGAGAGTATAGGAATTAAATATGCCCCCGCCGCCATATATCTCCGTATTGGCAAGAACTATGATATGCTCGTACGGGATTCCTGCAAGCGCATCGTGCATCTTCCTGAGCCGGCTGGTCGTGAGATAGCGTTCGGTGTAGAAGGTATCGAAATTGGAGCCCAGCGGAGTGTTCTTCCATATATTTTTCCTTGGCACGCTCACACCACTGTCCTCTGACACCAGAGGTACGGCTATGAAATTGAAGCGGTCCTTCATGGAGCCGAAAGGCTCATGGCTGAAAATCGCATCCACAGCCTCGCGCGCATGCTTCATGAATGCCCCTGTTTCCTTCCGCGCATAGCCCTCGGCGACCACGACCACATCTATGCATTTCTCGCCGGAACCGCCCCGATGTAGATAACTGTACTTCACGTCCGGACCTCCCGCAGGGCGTATGAGCATGTCTTCCGGATCTACGGGATGGGTGAATGAGCACGCAAGACCGCCCTTGAAGTCAAACAGCCTGACGGTGATTTCCACCGGGGACTTGGGCATGGGGAATAGGAAAACGTTCTCGAAAGCCTTGTCAACCTTTGTCGCCTCCTCTGTTGCCTGCCACTCCTGAAAAAGCGTGCTGAATGAATTGACATAGAGAAGCTCCCCGCTTCCGCTGTCACGCATTTCAACCTGACCGTTACCCTTGAGAAGGACCCTGTCCATATTCACGCGGCGTCCCGCCCAGCCTTCGAGCGAGCGCAGTTCGTCCACATGAACTCTGCTGGTCCTGTCGTTGCCGGAGAAAACGTAATCCACCCTGAGGGTTTTTTCTTGAAATTTTGCGCTGAATGGTTCCTGTGCGCGCAGACACTGGAATGCGAGCAGGAAGAGGATTGCTGTTGCTGTAAATCTTTTCATCGGAGATGAGTGCCGGGCTCAATTTGCAAGCCCTGAAACTGACAAGGACAAATTTACTCACTTTCCCCGAATACGCAACCCGCCCAGCCGTTCCCTGACAAGAATGAATGAACCAGGGAGTTTGGCCGCAATACTGTAAAAATGATTAACTTTGCAACGTTATGGCTGAATCGAATTTCATAGACTACGTAAAGATATTCTGCAGGTCGGGGAACGGCGGTGCCGGTTCCATGCATCTGCGCAGGGAGAAATATGTGCCCAAGGGCGGGCCTGACGGAGGCGACGGGGGCCGGGGAGGCCATGTCATACTTCGCGCCAACCCCCAGTTCTGGACCCTCATACATCTGAAATACCGCAAGCACATAATGGCGGAGCACGGAGAGGGCGGAAGCGGCCAACTCTGCAAGGGCAAGAACGGAGAGGACATCATCCTGGATGTGCCGTTGGGAACAGTGGCCAAAGACGCAGAGAGCGGAGAGGTGCTTTTCGAGTTGGTGGAAGCCGGGGAGGAAAGAATACTCGTAAAGGGTGGCCGCGGAGGACTGGGCAACAACAATTTCAAGTCGGCTACGAACCAGACGCCACGTTATGCCCAGCCCGGTGAGCCCGGCGAGGAGGGATGGTTCATACTCGAACTGAAACTGCTTGCTGACGTGGGACTTGTGGGCTTCCCAAATGCGGGCAAGTCAACCCTGCTGGCGACCATAACCGCCGCCAAGCCCAAAATTGCGAACTATGCATTCACAACGCTCGAGCCTAATCTCGGAATCGTACGCTATTATGACGACCAGTCCTTCGTGATGGCCGACATCCCCGGCATCATCGAGGGGGCTCACGAGGGCAAGGGCATAGGTCTCCGATTCCTCAGGCACATAGAGCGCAACTCCATACTCCTGTTCATGATTCCGGCGGACACGGAAGACCCGAAAAAGGACTACGAAATCCTGCTCGGAGAGCTTCGCGAATACAATCCGGAACTGCTCGTGAAGGGACGCGTTCTGGCAATAACCAAGAGCGACATGCTGGACGAATCCATGCAGAAGGAACTTGAGGTCCAACTTCCTTCAGGCATAGACCATGTATTCATATCTTCAGTTGCCGGGACTGGTCTGCAACAACTCAAGGACATGCTCTGGAAAACTCTGAAGGACGCCAACTGCTGAAAACATGTACTCCCTTGAAGGCATCGAGATGCTTGACAAGCGTCTCACCCTCGCACTGAACTCGCTGCACTGCGGGTGGTCCGACCAGATTTGGACCATCCTGTCGTCGAGGGCGATATGGATACCGGCCTACCTGCTTGTCGCGGCGGGTTTCATCAGGCATTTCGGGTGGAAGAGGGCTCTGCTGTTCATAGGAGGGGCGGGATTGCTGGTGCTGTTCTCCGACCAGTTCTGCAACCTCGTGAAAGACACTTTCTGCAGGATAAGGCCATGCAACGACGCATGGATGATTGACCATGGGCTGAACTGCCTCAGCCGTCCCACCCGTTCGTTCGGCTTTTTCTCCGCCCATGCGGCGAACTCCTTCGGCCTCGCCACTTATGCCGTAAAAGGCATTAACACAGGTATCTACGGAAAGAGAAACAAAACCGGAACCATTGCCTCCGCCCTTATCTTCCTTTGGGCAACGGCAGTGAGCGCCAGCCGCATCTTCGTCGGCCGGCACTTTCTGGGTGACATCATAGTCGGACTTCTTTTCGGTATTTTAGCGGGCTACGTCATTGCCCTTGCGGTAGCATTCGTCAACCGCCGTATCAAAGCAAAAGGTTAAAGCGCGGGGATAGCCTTCTCCATCCTGATGCCTCTCGAGCCCTTCACGAGCACGAGTGTGTCCTTCACTTCGGTGAGTGCTGCTGCGAGAGCGTCGGAATCCTTGAACCATGGATAATCCATCCCGCTGAGTTCCAGCGCCTTGCCGAATTCATCGCCTACGAACATTGCAGGGATGCTGAGTTTCTCCACCTTCCGGAGCACTTTGACATGCTCCTTCACCGAATCATCTCCGAGTTCCCTCATGTCTCCCAGGAGTGCGAGCTTGCGATCTGCCACCACTGACGCGAAATTGTCAAGCGCGGCATCCATGCTGCTGGGATTCGCATTGTACGCATCCACTATCAGCGTGTTGCGCACGGCCTTCTGCATCTGCGAGCGGTTGTTCGATGGAACAAACGCGGCAACCGCATCCGCTGCAGTTTGCGCATCCACACCGAAATACGCACCCACAGCCATAGCGCACAGCACGTTGTCGGCATTATATGAGCCCACGAGATTGGTCCTGACCTTCACACCATCGACCAACATTCTCAGGAAAGGTTCCTCCGGGGAAGCGGGCAGAAGCGATGCATGCTGAACCGAAGATCCGTACGGGATGGTCTCAAGACCGCCCCTGAGCGCTGCCATCATCACGAGATGAGGATTGCCGAGGTTCACGAAAACCTTGCCTTTCTTCGAGGCTATGTAATCGTAGAGTTCACCCTTTGTCGCCTTCACGCCCTCGAAACTGCTGAAACCGAGCAAGTGGGCCTTGCCGACATTTGTGATGAGCCCCATGTCAGGCAGGGCGATGTCTACAAGTTCCCTGATGTCCCCCGGATGGCTCGCACCCATTTCAATGACTGCAAGTTCGGTTTCTTCAGTAATCTTGAGAAGGGAGAGCGGGACGCCTATGTTGTTGTTGAGATTGCCCTCGGTCGCAGTCACCTTGTACTTCGCAGAGAGCACGCTGCGTATGAGTTCCTTTGTGGTGGTCTTGCCGTTGGTCCCGGTGAGTGAAAGTACGGTAAGCGGCTGTCCGTGTGGACGTACGCTGAGTCTGTGGTGCGTTGCGAGGGCGCAGAGGGCCTTGTAGGTATCCTCCACCGCAATCATTCGGCTGTCGCCCGATGACGCAGCCCGGGAGTCAGCGTTGACAAGAGCATAAGCAGCACCGGCCTGCAAGGCAGCTGCGGCATATTCGTTTCCGTCGAAATTTTCGCCCTTGAGGGCTATGAAAAACTCACCGCCCTTGATTGCACGGCTGTCAGTGGTGACCCTGCCACCGCACGAAAGGTAGACAGAGTAAATCTGCTGAAGTGTCATGGCTAATTGCGTCCTGTGCTGCCGAAGCCTCCGGATCCCCTCCCGGTCTCGTCGAGAACATCAACCTCGTCCCACTCGACCTGTTCAAAGCGTGCGACTACAAGCTGGGCTATCCTTTCTCCGGGATTGATGGTAAATTCCTCGTTGGAAAGATTCACCAGTATCACCTTGAGTTCTCCCCTGTAATCTGCATCTATGGTGCCCGGGGAGTTCAGAACTGTGATTCCGTGCTTTGCGGCAAGGCCGCTGCGAGGGCGCACCTGGGCTTCGGTGCCTTCGGGAAGGGCGATGAAAAGCCCGGTCGGAACTATGGCGCGGCAGAGCGGTCCGAGCACTACGGGTTCGTCGATGTTCGCCTTGAGATCGAGCCCAGCCGAAAGAGCGGTGGCGTAGGAAGGAGTCGGATATACCGACTTGTTTATAATCTTGACCTTCATTTAATTACATTCTTTCAGGAAGGGTCATGCCGAGAATGTCGGCAGCCTTCACAAGCACCTTTGCAATCTTGTCCACAAGAGTGAGCCTGTATGAGAGCACAGCCTTGTTCTCCTCGCGGAGTATAGGGGTGTCATGATAATACTGGTTGAATTCCTTCGCGAGATCGTAGGTGTAGTTCGCCACTACCGAAGGAGAGTGTGCGATTCCCGCCTCTGCGATTTTCTCAGGGAAGAGGTTGAGTATCTTGATGATGCGCACCTCCTTGTCGGAGAGAGGCGAATCCTCTGAAACAGCCTGGGCGCCGTATGCGAGTCCCTGTGCTTCCGCTTTGCGGAGTATGCTCTTTATGCGGGCGTGGGTGTACTGTATGAAAGGTCCGGTATTGCCGTTGAAGTCTATTGACTCCTTAGGGTCGAAGAGCATGGTCTTCTTAGGGTCCACCTTGAGAATGAAGTACTTGAGCGCGCCGAGGCTGAGCATGCTGAAGAGTTCGTCCTGTTCCTGCTCACTCAAGCCCTCAAGTTTTCCGAGTTCGAGAGAGGTCTCCTTTGCGGTATTGTACATCTTCTCGACAAGGTCGTCGGCGTCAACCACCGTGCCTTCGCGGGACTTCATCTTGCCTTCCGGAAGTTCCACCATGCCGTATGAAAGGTGATAGATGCTGTCTGCCCATCCGAAGCCGAGTTTGCCGAGTATGAGCTTGAGCACCTGGAAGTGGTAGTTCTGCTCGTTGCCCACGACATATATATGCTCGTCGAGGCTATATTCCTCGAAGCGCTGGCGCGCGGTGCCGAGGTCCTGGGTCATGTAGACAGAGGTGCCGTCGCCTCTGAGCAGAAGCTTGCGGTCAAGCCCATCGGCGGTAAGGTCGCACCATACGGAGCCGTCCTCCTGCCTCTCGAAAGTGCCTGCATCAAGTCCTTTCTGGACGAGAGCCTTGCCTCCGAGATAAGTCTGGGATTCATAGTATATCCTGTCGAAAGAAATCCCGAGGTCCTTGTACGTCTTGTTGAAGCCCTCGTAAACCCATCCGTTCATCTTCTCCCAGAGGGCGCGGACCTCAGGGTCGCCCTGCTCCCACTTGAAGAGCATTTCCTGGGCAGCCTTGAGCGAAGGTGCATTCTTCTCGGCCCATGCCTTTGCCTCCTCCACGCCACGGCCTTCAGCCACGGCCTTTTCCGTGAGCTCCTTTACTTCTGCGACATAGAGATTGTTGAATGCCACATAGTAATCTCCCACAAGGTGGTCACCTTTCTTGCCGGACGACTGCGGGGTCTCCCCGTTTCCGAGCTTCTGCCAGGCGTACATGGACTTGCAGATATGGATACCCCTGTCGTTTACGAGATTCACCTTCAGCACCTTGTGTCCGTTGGCCTCTAGCAGGCGCGACACGGACCAGCCGAGAAGGTTGTTCCTTATATGTCCGAGATGGAGAGGCTTGTTTGTATTTGGTGAAGAGAATTCTATCATGATGGTCTTCCCCGACGGAGCGTGCTGGCCGAAATCTGGAGCAGCCACCATAGCCGCGAAGAGCCTGTTCCAGTAAACCCTTGAGAAGGACAGGTTGAGGAAGCCCTTCACAGAGTTGAACGACTCAATCTCAGGCACGTTGGCTACAAGCCATTCGCCTATGGCGTTGCCTGTGGCCTCGGGGTTGGACTTTGAAATCTTGAGAAGCGGAAAGGTCACGAGGGTGTAGTCGCCCGTGAATTCCTTCCTCGTCACCTGGACCTGCAGTGCAGATTCAGCCATCTCTGCGCCATAAAGCGCCTTGACTGCAAGCGCAGCCTTCTGTGCAATGAATATTTCCGGTGTCATGGACTGTTCTGACAATTAGCCGAGATAGCTCTTGAGGAGCTTGCTTCTCGAATTGCTCTTGAGTTTGCGTATGGCCTTTTCCTTGATCTGGCGCACTCTTTCCCTTGTGAGTCCGAACTTTTCGCCTATCTCCTCGAGGGTCATTTCCTGGCAGCCAATGCCGAAGAAGGACTTTATGATTTCCCTCTCCCTCGGTGCGAGGGTACTGAGAGCGCGCTCGATTTCCTTGTTGAGCGACTCGTTCACGAGACCGCGGTCGGCGCTTGGAGAATCGTCGTTCACAAGCACGTCCAGCAGACTGTTGTCCTCGCCCTCCACGAAAGGAGCATCGACGCTGACGTGACGGCCGGATACGCGCAGGGTGTCTGCAATCTTATCCCTCGGCACGTCTATCATCTCCGAAAGTTCCTCGCTTGAAGGCATGCGCTCGTTCTCCTGCTCGAACTTCGACAGAGCCTTGTTTATCTTGTTCAGGGAACCCACCTGGTTGAGAGGCAGACGCACGATGCGGGACTGCTCTGCAAGAGCCTGAAGTATGGACTGGCGTATCCACCATACCGCGTACGATATGAATTTGAAGCCTCGGGTCTCGTCAAACTTCTCAGCAGCCTTGATGAGGCCGAGATTTCCCTCGTTGATGAGGTCCGGGAGGCTGAGTCCTTGGTTCTGATACTGCTTGGCCACGGAAACGACGAAGCGGAGATTTGCTCTCGTAAGTTTCTCGAGGGCCTGCTGGTCGCCTTTCCTGATTCTCTGCGCGAGTTCAACTTCCTCTTCCACCGAGATGAGGTCCTCGCGTCCGATTTCCTGAAGATACTTGTCCAGCGATGCGCTTTCACGGTTGGTGATGGACTTTGTAATCTTTAACTGTCTCATAAAATTTAGGTTTGTTTCAGTTGTTGCGCCCGCATAAAATGGCGGGACGGAGGCGCTGCCGCCTCCGTCCCGCCAATGGTCCGTCGTCTGCAGAGCCTACTTGATTCCGAAGCCGAAATAAGCCGGTCTGCCTTCTGCCGTCACGCCTTCTATGAAGACAGCCCTGTCGGACTTCTTTGCGATGTCGATGACATCCTGAGGCGTCTTTACAGACTTGTTGTTCACATAGAGAATCACGAATCCTGCCCTGACTCCCTGTTCCATTACCTTGCCCGGTCCCACCGATACGATTTCAACGCCTTCCTTGACATTGAGTTTCGCAAGGGTTTCAGAAGATGCCGTGGCTATCTTTGAGCCGTAGAATGCAACTGCGCCGTCCTTGTCAACAGAACCGGTATCTGCTGCATTTTCCTGGAACTTCACCGTCACTGTCTGCTTCTCCCCGTCTCTAAGAAGAGTTATATCTGCCTTATCACCAGGATGATACGAGTTCACGCTTGCCTGAACTGCAGACGGTGTGTCTGTAGCGGTGCCGTCAATGGAAAGGATGATGTCGCCTTGCTTGATACCAGCCTTGTCCGCTGCTCCGCCCGCTGAAACCTCATGTACATATACGCCCTTTCTGTCAGAAAGTTTCATTTCTTTCGCTATTTCCTCGTCTATAGGACGCATGGTGATTCCGAGCATGGCTCTCTTTACGCTGCCGTAGTCTATGAGGTCATAGGCAATCTTCTTCACGATGTTCGACGGAACCGCGAATGAGTAGCCCGCGTACTGCCCTGTCTGTGAAATTATTGCAGTATTTATACCCACAAGTTTGCCGGCCTTGTTCACGAGTGCTCCGCCGCTGTTGCCCGGATTCACCGCGGCATCAGTCTGGATGAAGGATTCAATCTTGAATTCGCCGCTGTAGTTAGGCATGGAGCGCCCCTTTGCACTTACGATTCCGGCAGTGATGGTCGAACGGAGGTCGTAGGGGCTGCCTATGGCTATCACCCACTCACCGAGACGGAGCTGGTCGGAGTCGCCGAAAGGTATGGTAGGAAGATTATGGGCGTCTATCTTGATTATTGCCACGTCGGTTGCCGGGTCGGTGCCCACGAGAGTTGCCTCGTAGGTCTGATTGCTGTTGAGGGTCACCTCTATCTTCGTCGCGTCGCCCACCACGTGATTGTTGGTGACGATGTATCCGTCCGGGGTGATGATCACGCCCGAGCCGCTGCCTGTGCGCTCCTGAGGCTTCTGACTGCGTCCTCCGGGCAGGCCGAAGAAGAAATCGAAGATGTCCTGACTGCCGGAATGGCTCTGTCCCTGGACTGTCACTTTGACATAAACGACTGCGTCCACGCTGTTCTCCGCGGCATAGGTGAAGTCTGGATAATCGTCAAGTTCGAGATTTACGGTTCTGTACTGTGCGCCTCCGAACAGATTGGAGGCAACTGAAGTGCTGTCCGTCTGGGAGCAGGGCTTTCCCCCTGCGATTCCTACAGTAAGGCAGGCCGCAGCGCTGCCGACGATGGCTGAAACAAGCACACACAATATTGTCTTTTTCATATCTGGAAAAATTAGTTTTCAATCCGGCGCAGACAAAATCAAATTATATGCCATTGACCGAATTTTTATTTATCTTTGCGAGAGACCGAAAACAATAAAAAACATTATATGAAACTTACGATTTCCAGCAGCGAACTGCTCAAGGGCCTGATGAACGTTTCCAAGGCCATTCCTGCAAAGGCAGCCCAGCAGATTCTTGACAACTTCCTCTTCGAAGCCGATCAGGACAAGATTTCAGTCACCGCTTCGGACGGAGAACTCACCCTCAAGACAGTGATTGCAGCCGACGAGGTCAAGGAAGCCGGCAGAATCGCCATCCCTGCGAGACATATCCTCGAGCTCCTCAAGGAACTTCCGGACCAGCCGCTCAAGATCAACACCGTGAGCGACAGTTCATTCGAATGCGTGTGGGCAAGCGGTTCGTCTTCGCTTCCTTTCTTCCCTGCAGAGGACTACCCTTCGCTCACCAACATAGCGGCTGATACCGCCCTCACGATCGACTTCCCTGCACAAACCCTCACCGAAGGCATCTCAAGGACGATTTTCGCTACCGCGGATGACGAGATAAGACCTGCCCTGAACGGCATCTTCTTCGACATCAGCGAAGACAGCACCACACTCGTGGCATCCGATGCCAGCAAGCTGGTATGCTACACCGCCACCGACGTGAAGTCTGACGAGAAGGCATCGTTCATACTCCACCGCAAGCCGGCCACCATACTCCGCTCAATCATAGGCAAGGACGTTGATACCGTAAGCATCACATTCGACACGAAGAACGCAATGTTCACCTTCGAAGGCACGACCGTGATCTGCCGCCTCATCGTCGGCAAGTTCCCTCGCTACCGCGACGTCATCCCGCAGAACAACAGCAACACCCTCAAGATAGACAGGACAGTGCTTCTCAACACAGTAAGGCGCGTGGCAGTCTGCGCAAGCAAGGCCTCAAACCACATAAAGCTCGACCTCAGCGAAGGCAGTCTCGTGGTTTCAGCCCAGGACCTCGGCTTCTCCCTCTCTGCATACGAGAAGGTAAGTTGCTCATATGAGGGTGAACCTCTGACCATAGGTTTCAAGTCTACTTTCGTGATAGAAATGCTTTCCAACATGGGATGCACCGAGGTCATCATCAAGTTTGCCGACAGCAGGAGAGCCGCTCTCATCGTTCCTTCAGACGATGAGGCTGAAAGCGAGAAGTCATGCGGCATCATCATGCCTATCATGGTCTGAGCAGATGGAACTTAATCTTAAAAGGCCCCTCGTTTTCTTCGACATCGAGAGCACGGGCCTGAACATAGCCCTCGACTCGATCATAGAACTGTCCTTCGTCAAGGTCTTCCCCGACGGAGAGGTCCGCATCAAGGATTGGACTGTGCTGCCCTGGGACTACGAAAACCGCCGCCAGAGGCTGAGTCACCCCAGTGCGCTGGCCGTCCACAAGATCAGCGACGAGTCGCTCATTGGCAAGCCCAAGTTCATGGACGTGGTTGACGAGGTCGCGCAGTGGCTGGAAGGCAGCGACCTTGCAGGCTTCAACTCCGCGAAATTCGACCTTCCGATGCTCGCCGAAGAGATTGAAAGGGTACGCAAATACACGGGCCGTGAGGTAGACATAGACCTCCACGGCAAGAAGATGGTGGACGTGCAGAACATATACCACAAGATGGAACCCCGCAACCTCAAGGCTGCATACAGGTTCTATGTGGGAGGTGATTTCGAGAACGCCCATTCCGCCGATGCCGACACCATGGCCACCTACGAAGTCCTCAAGGGCCAGCTTGAAAAGTACCCGGAGGAACAGCTGAAGAACGACGTGGACTGGCTCGCCGACTTTTCGGGACTCCAGAAGACTGTAGACTATGCCGGAAGGCTGATTTACAATGCCCAGGGAGAAGAAACCATAAGTTTCGGCAAGCACAAGGGCAAAACTGCCCGTGAGGTTTATTTCAGCGAGCCTTCGTACTTCGGATGGATTGAGAACGGGGAGTTCACACTCGACACAAAGAGGCAGTTCGCCCTGCTCAAGGCACGTTTCGACCAGGAGAAGAAGGATGCCGCACGAGCAAAGAGCAAGCCTCTCAGCGGTGAGGAACTGAGTGCCTCGTTTGAGGCTCTTGCGGGCAGGTTCAACGGGAAGTTGTTCTGATGAACATAATAGTTGTAAGCAAGGCGGGCGCTGTCAGTTGTCGTCCGGACACGAGTTGGGAGCGTGAGGACAATGATGTCTATGCTCCCGGTTGCAGTGCGTCGTGGGCATACGCGCCAATAACCTTCGTGAGAATAGGGAAGGCCGGGAAGTGCGTTGGAGCGAAGTTTGCGGAAAGGTATATGGACGGTGTGGGCTTCGGAGCCTTGCTTTATGCCGCCGACCTGCTTGACGGGAGCGCGGACTCCGTTGCGCAGGCTTCATGCCTGGACCACAGTTCCATCATTCCCTTCCCTCTTTATAATGTCATTACCTTGAACAATCCCGACAACGCTTTCCAGCTGACCCTGGACGGGAATACGGTTTTCGGCTATTCGCCTGAAGGTTCGGGACAGTTGCAGGATGCCATAGTCAAGGCTACCGAAAGGGTGTCGGTCAGGACAGGAGACATTGTGGCAGTGGAACTGGATGAGGTCAGGATTCTGTGTTCAGGGCCGGAAGATCATGTATTCAGCGGCAGTTTCTGCGAAAACTGCCTGTTTACGACGAAATTGAAGTTTTAATTTGTATATTTGCAGCCCCTTTAAGGGGGAAACGTGGCATGTACACGTTCAGGCCAGTTTAGCTTAGTCGGTAGAGCATCGCATTCGTAACGCGAAGGTCGTGGGTTCGATTCCCATAGCTGGCTCAAAAAAAGAAGGCATCCCTGCCTTCTTTTTTTTTGAGCCTGTACAATGCCTTCCATCTCTTTTTTCGCCAGCGAATAGGCCCATTCATTTGCAAGTCCCTGACTTTACGCGCAATATGGCGGTTGGACTATAGGCGTGACAGGGATCTGGCTGCGGACTGGCCGGCGAGGTAGCCGGTGGAGAATGCTGTCTGAAGGTTATAACCACCCGTATCTGCGTCAAGGTCAAGCAATTCCCCGGCGAAATAAAGTCCCTTGACCTGTCGGGTCTCCAGCGTCTTGGGCGTGACCTCAGCCATATCGACGCCTCCGGCAGTAATCACGCAGCGTTCATAGCCGACATAGCCCTCAACAGGGAGTTTCCAACCCTTCAGGGCTGCAGGCAGGCTCTTATGGTCGAGAGTGACGGGATAATTCATGAACATCGGCACCAGCTGCGCCGGTATAAGCTTCGAAAGCAGCACCCTGAATTTCTCTCGATAGGTTTTACCCTGGCTGCGCCTGTCCTTGCAGACCTCATCCCACAGTTTCTGCACGCGGGCATTCAATTCCTCCAACTCCACCGCCGGCTTCAAATCTATACACACAGCCACCTTTGACCCGTTGATGACGGCATTCACGACCTTGCGGCTTAGTCTGAACCCCACAGGGCCCTCAAGTCCGCCGTCTGTAAAGCTGATATCCCCGAATTCTGCAGCAGACTCGCTGCCGTCTATCATCAGGCTCATCGCAACGTTGTCAAGTTCCAGACCGCACAGTTGTTCTCCCGTTTCGGACAAGGGCTCGCTGCGGTCGACATGGCCTTTCATCTGAGGTGTCCAGTCCTCCGAAAGGTTCTTGTATCCTTTCGGAACTATGGCCGTAAGCGAAGGGAAGGTAGGAGTAAGCCTGATTCCAAGTTGTTGCGCGAACACATAACCGTCGCCGGTGGAGCCCGTGCGCGGATATGAGAGGCCCCCCGTCGCGACTATCACCTTGTCGGCAACCATGGAACGGCCTCGGGAATAGTTGACCAGAAAGCGGCTGTCTTCCTTAAGTGAAAGCTGGTTGACGGGAGCATCAGTGATGATTTTCGCCCCTGCCCGCTCTGCCGCTCTCACAAGTGCATCCACGACATCCGATGCGACATGAGAAGCCGGATATGCCCTGTCTCCCCTTTCCACCACACAATCAAGTCCTTGATTCTGAAGAAAATCCATCATAGCCTCGGGGTTGAGGTTATAGAAGGCCGGCTTGAGCACGTTGGCTTTCGGATGGACGTGGGCCGAAAATTCCTGCCACTGTTTCATGTTGGTGAAATTGCAACGGCCCTTGCCCGTTATCATTATCTTCCTGCCCGGGCGTGGCATCTTTTCGAGCACGAAAATTTCCGGACGTTCTACGAACGCCTCCGGGTGGGTGTCAATCCAGTATCCTGCTCCGGCTGCAGCCATGAGTCCTGCCGCTCCTCCGCCGATTACAACTATTCTTCCTTTCATTTTAAGCCCAAGCTCAGGTTTTGCAAATGTAAAATTCAGTAATTTATGATTGCCTTGAAATCATAAGCCTCGATAAAAGTTCAGAAGCCCGGCTGTATTACCGGCGGGATTAGAAAAGATTGAAATGAGGTCTTCCAGTATCAGGTCGGGTCTCAGCGCCCCACTCTCCCAGAAGTCGTTTCCTCCCGCAGAGTTCAGCCTTGCGGTATTGTTCCATACCGGGATGTCCGGGAATGCAGACAATACCGGCCAGATCGCGTTCATCTCCCCGCGGCTTGAAGCCGTGCCCGGGTTCAGCCATACGTCCGCCTCGGAAGCAAGCAGCCATGCTTCTTCAATGCTTACGGAAACAGAAAGCGCCGTTCCCTCACGAGCACCGAGCACAAGGCCACCCGCATCGCGCACAAGTTGCGACATGTACCCCTGGTTTCCGGGTATATACCACGAATCTCCATAAGGCGCATTCATCAGCACCTTACAGCGAAGGCTGTCATCGATGCACGATTGCGAAGCACAAAGGCTGTCATACCTTTCGGCAACAGTATCAAACAGCATACAGGCATCAGCAAGGCGACCGCAGACGGCACCGACCACCTTTATATATTCGCTGCGAGCGAGTGGGTGGTCTTCAAGATGGTCGTACAGACAGAACACCCTCAGCCCAGCCTTCTCCAGCCGTTCGGCATACGAAGGCCGCGAGCCCTCTATCCCGTACGCAAGCACAAGAGATGCCCGTCCCTCCGCCTGCAGTCCGAGGATATTCTCGTAGTTCATGTCCATATCATGTCCCACCTCGATTGCGTGCGAAGCAATTGTCTTGTCGTTCAGATATTTGAGCCCGGACATACCTGTAACAAGCTTGTCCTGACCTATGGCCGAGAACATTGCAGCCTCTGTAGATGACATGCATATCACGCCACGTGGAAGTGCGCCGTCAAGCATCAAAGTGTCCCGGAATCCGTCTCCGGGACTGATACTGACTATGAAATTTTCACCCAGTTCAAAAAAGCGGGCGTAGGCATTTCCTGCAGCTGCCCCTTTCCCCGCGTCCCCCTGCGGCATATGGCCGACAGGCGTCCTGCAAGAGATTGCAAGAACGCCTGACAGTAAAAGCAGTAACCTGAGGGACTTCTTCTTCA
Source organism: Bacteroidales bacterium (assembly GCA_021443565.1). Classification (GTDB taxonomy): domain Bacteria; phylum Bacteroidota; class Bacteroidia; order Bacteroidales; family UBA932; genus Cryptobacteroides. The sequence goes on from JABUTS010000136.1 coordinate 15,228, forward strand.
TCAAAGTTCGTCCGGTGAGTTTATTGAGCGTGCGAGCGGAGAGTCCCAAGGGCAATAGTCGGACACGACGAAGAAGCGGTCAAGTTCAATGACGGCGTTTTCCGGAGAATCCGAAGTGTGGATGATATTTTCCTGCCCGCTCATGCAGTACATGCCTCTGATGGTGCCCGGAGCCGCCTTTCTTCCGTTGGTGGCTCCCGTCATCTCGCGCACCACAGTTACCGCGTCCACGCCCTCCCAGCAGCTGAGAATCACCGGAGCGGCAGTCATGGATTCGACGAGAAGAGGATAAAACGGCCTGTCCACGAGATGGGCATAGTGCTGGGAAAGAATCTCCGGAGTAAGTCTGGCCATCTTCATGGCAACAAGCTTGAGACCCTTCTTTTCGAATTTGGAAATGACTTCGCCGGCAAGACCCCTGACCAGAGTCGCAGGCTTCAGGATTACTAATGTTCTTTCTATCATGACTATGTGGTTTTATGTTCTGTCACAAACAGCATTTTCCCCGCAGAGGTCATCGCAGCGAAGATATGGACATCTCCTCCGGAGCCCGCGCCCATCCTCTTCCTGAGGTCATCGCTCGAAAGCGGAAGATTGCGCGAAGTCAGTTCGCAGCGCGGATATCTTCGGGCAAGGTCCTTGATTGCCTGGCCGGAAAACTTCACCGCCTCCTTCACGACGAAACATTTTCCGAGCGTTGCGGGCAAAGTTTCCGGAAGGGAATCGCAGATGTAAAGATGGGTATTTCTGTCGAGTTTTTCAAGAGAATAGGCTCGGGAAAGACTGCGGTACATGCCAGTCTTCATGAGGGCCTTTCCGGGTTCGAAGAGAATGCGTCCTTCAGCCTGACCGGTGAAAGGAAGCCATGCCGCCTCCTTCTCTGCACGCGGGTCAAAGCTCAGGCGGGAGTCGGCGAGGGCGTCGACGGCACTGATGGTATAACCCCCGTCATGTTCCCTGTCCATCCATATCAGCAGTTCCTTGCACTCCCCTCCGTACTCGACAGCGTGAACTTCCCTGCATGCCGGACCCAGTTCGAGGCAAACCTGGCTTATGTCGGCCATGGGCGAAAGTTTGAGAAGGAGATGGCGGGAGCGGGAGAACAGTTCGTCCCTGAGGGCCTGCACGTCGGGGCTGCAGTCAGCCAGCCTGAAGACCTTGCGCCCGCTGCCGTCGCCCGAGCGTCTGGCCGGATCGAGGAAGATGATGTCCGGATTGAAGCCTTCGAGCACCGCGTTCAGGCAGCCGGGGACCAGTTCCATGTTTCTGAAACAAACGTGACTTATGCCCATGAGGGCGAAGTTGTGGGCGACCGACTCGGATAGTACAGGGTTCATTTCGTTGTGGAGGACCGAGAAGCCGCGTGCGGCAAAGGCCGCGGAATCAGCCCCAAGACCGCCGGTAAGGTCAGCGATACGAGGGCTGCCTGCCGGGATTGCAGAGGGATGGCTGCTTTTGCCAGCCCTTTCTGACACGGTGATGCCTTTTCGGGCTTCAGAGCCGCTATCCGCACAGATACGCCATGCGAGGGAGGCCTTGTACGCCGCCGTGGTCTCTGACGAACATTGCTCAGTACAAAGCCTGTCCGGGAAACGCAGTCCCTCGAAAGCCATCCATGAAGGCAGTTTCTTCGCCAACGCACGCCTCCCCTCTATCGTGGAGACGGCAAGCGGGACGTCAACATCCGGCCATCTGTCCTTCGCCAGAAGCAGTTTTGAGGTGTCGTCCGCCATATGGGACATTATGAACTCTTCGAAACTCATGGTAAACCATGCAAATCTACAAAAAAATCAGGGGAGCGCATTGGTTCAACCATATAGCTTGCGTTGTGCAGGTGAAATGTCGGTGCTGAGAAATTCGTCGTGTTCGGCAATTCTTCAGACTATTATTTATATATTTGTGCGGATGCCTGCCGCCTTCAGCCGGAGCATGCGGGCAAATAGAGGTACAATAATTCAACCACATACCAATATGGCAGAAAGAGATTACAAAGCAGTTGCCCAAAGCTGGCTCGACGGCAACTTCGACCAGGCCACCAAGATTCAGGTGCTTGAACTCAGGAACAATGACCCTGCAGGTTTTGAAGACGCATTCTACCGCAACCTCGAATTCGGTACCGGAGGTCTCCGCGGCATCATGGGCGTAGGAACCAACAGGATGAACAAGTACACGGTGGGCATGGCCACCCAGGGCCTTGCAAACTATCTCAAAAGAAGTTATCCGGGCGAAAAGCTCAGCGTCTGCATCTCATTTGACAGCCGCAACAACAGCAAGGAGTTTGCAAAAATCACCGCCGACGTGCTCTCGTCAAACGGGATACACGTGTACATCTATGACAACCTCCGTCCTATTCCTCTTCTCAGCTATGCTGTAAGAAGCAAGAAGGCAAATGCAGGGGTGATGATTACAGCATCCCACAACCCCAAGGAATACAACGGCTACAAGGTGTTCTGGAACGACGGCGCCCAGATTACCTCTCCTGTCGACAAGGAAATCGTTGCCGAGGTTGCCACGATTACAGACCCTTCGCAGGTACGCTTCGAACCGGTTGAGGAATGCGGCGGCATAGAGCTCATGGGCCATGAGATGGACGAGGCATATCTCAATGACGTGATGACCCTCACCCTTTCCCCTGAAGCCCGCGCAAAGCACAGCGATCTCAAGATAGTCTACACCCCTATCCACGGCTCCGGCGTGCGCATCGTGCCTGAACTTCTCGACAAGATGGGCTTCAAGAACGTCAACCATGTTCCAGAGCAGGACATAAATGACGGCAACTTCCCTACCGTACAGTCGCCTAACCCCGAAGAGGCAGGAGCGCTCAAGATGGCCATCGACCTCGCTGACAGGATTGGCGCGGATCTCGTCATGGGCACTGATCCCGACGCTGACCGCATCGGCATCGCAGTGCGCGACAACGACGGCAAGATGGTTCTCTTCTCCGGAAACCAGACCGGCGCCATGCTTACCTATTATATACTTACCCGCTGGAACGAGCTCGGCAAGATCGACAGCACCAAGTACTGCATCAAGACTATCGTGACCACGGAACTCATCCGTGCAATCGCAGAAAAGTTCGGAGTGAAGGTTTACAACGTGCTCACAGGCTTCAAGTTCATCGCCGACGTCGTAAGGCGCAACGAGGGCAAGGGCGAATTCATCTGCGGAGGTGAGGAGAGTTACGGCTTCAACCTCGGAGAGTTCGTACGCGACAAGGATGCCCCTATCTCCTGCGCAATGGTTGCAGAGTGCGCTGCCTGGGCTGCAGAGCAGGGACTTACCCTCTATCAGCTCATGCAGAAGATATACGAGGAATTCGGCTATTACAAGGAGAGTCTCATTTCCCTCGTGCGCAAAGGCAAGACAGGAGCGGAGGAGATTGCACAGATTATGTGCGACTACCGCCAGACTCCTCCGATAGAGATGGCAGGATCACCTGTCGTAAAGGTTATCGACTACAACGAGCCAGAAAAGACAGGACTTCCAAAGTCAAACGTACTCCAGTTCTACAACGAGGCTGGCGACGTGGTTACCGTCCGTCCTTCCGGCACAGAGCCTAAGATCAAGTTCTATTTCGGTGCCCGCGGTGCAGACGCAGACGCAAAGATCGAAACCCTCCGCGCCCAGTTCGGCAAATAACCCGCCTTCGCAAGGGTAAAAAAAAGACCAGTCACGCGTAAGCAAGCCGGCAAAGCCGGCCGTCGCAACCGCGACGCGGGGATTGGGGCAGAGCCCCAATATATAAACCAGAACCACGAAAAAAGACCAGTCACGCGACTGGTCTTTTTTCGTAGCCCCTAGTGGAATCGAACCACTATTTAAAGTTTAGGAAACTTCCGTTCTATCCGTTGAACTA
>JABUTS010000116.1 GCA_021443565.1 Bacteroidales bacterium
GCGCAAAAGGTCGCCACGAGCACAAACAGCCCCAACGACACAAAACTCAAAATTTTAATCCTCTTCATCATCCGTCAGTTTTACTGTTCATGGCGCAAAGGTTCTATTCCCAACAAAATTATAAATTTTCTATCATGTGACATAATAATCCTGCAGCCGGTGCAGGGGCCGTACTACAGCTGGTCAGAGTTCCGGAAGTGGGTTGCCAAGCTTTGACAAGACTCTGCAGACAGCATCCTCCGTGTCTGTGAAACATATCCCGAAAGCGGCAAGTCTGGAACAGTCCATCGAGATGTTTCTGCCCCAGCTGTCATCCTCGACAATGCTTTCCGCTGGGATTCCCACCGCTTCGGCAAATGCCATATAGGTCGAGTAACTATCCTTGAGATTCCCGGATCCGAAATTGTATACTCCCCCGGAGAGGAGGCCTATGCTCCTGATGATGTTTGAACAAACCTCATTGACATCTGAAATGCCGCGGTACTCCCTTCTCGAAGCCCTGATTGCAGTACCGTCTTTCTTTGATTTGACGAAGCGGGAGATGATATCGACATGCGGATGCTCTTCGTTGTAGGATTCGAACATCCATGTAAGACGCAGGATGACGGTTTCCGGGTATATTGCAAGCGCTCTGCCTTCCATGGTGTATTTGTGCGAGCCATATACATTGCCCGGAGCCAGTTTCAGTTTTTCTGGCAAAGGGCCCATCCTCGTGCATCCTGCATATACCTGGTCACTGCTCATCAAATAGAGCCGGCGATCCGATACGGCACAGGCCTTTGCCAGATTCTCACATGCATTTACATTGATGCGCATGGATTCTTCGGGGTGCTCTGCCGCATAAGTTGTGGAAGAGATAGCAGCGCAGTTGATGACAATTTCAGGATTCCACCTGGAAAGCGCTCTGTCAATGGAGGAGGAGCCCGTTATATCGATTTCATCATGCCCGAGGGCAGCAACTTCATACCCGGCTTCTTTCAGATGTGACGACAGGTGTTTCCCGAGGAATCCGCATGCCCCGATGACCATTACCGGCCCGAGCTTGTTATTTGCCGCATATTTCATGACTGGGTTTTATCCATTATCCTTTTCCTGAACTCCCTTGGCGACGTATCGTACATCTTCTTGAAAATCTCGCTGAAATACTTTGAAGAACTGACTCCTATCTCAGTGGCGATTTCCGCCATCGACAAGTCTGTCTCGACGAGAAGCTTTCTGGCCAGCATCAACCTCCGGTTCTGAATATATTCATTGATTCCAAGCCCCGAAAGGCTTTTGACTTTATCATAAAGTATTGTACGGCTCATCGCCATTTCCTTCACCAGAACAGAGACATCCAGATTCTGGTCTGAAATTCTGGCATCTATGATTTGATTCAGTTTGCCGAGAAGAGGATTCTCCTCTTCGGCCGGGCGTTCCTGTTTGATCGCGAGATCCATCATCTTTTCCAGATGAGTGCTGCTTGAATAAATTTTTTCTATTGACTTCCTGAAATCAATGCTGGTTTCTCCCCCTTTCTCAAGGATGCTTCCGGACAACTTCTTGATTCTGGCAATAGGCTTTGCCATCTCGGATTCGATGCTGTTGATGAACCTGTGGCGCTTCTCCTGTTCCATATCCCTATTTCTCTGGATTGCAGACTGTAACTGTCTCTGGGCCTTATGGGCATTGCGGTTGATGATGATTATCGACATGGCCGCGAAAAGGGCTGCTATCGAAAACAGGAACCATAACCTTCGCCAGAACGGCTCGCAGACTATCATCTGAACGTAATTCACCGGGGTGCTCCACTGTCCGTCCGACTGAAGAAAGGAGGCATACACAGAGTGTCTTCCATTGTATAGCCTAGGCAGTGAACAGGTATAGTCAGGGGTTTCCACACAATATGACTCAGGACCTGATATGGAATATTTCATCATGGTCCTTCTGAACGGGTCCTCACCCTTCAGCACATACTGAATATCTATTTTATTATGTCTGTATGGTATTCTTATCTTGCCGTTTTTATGAATTTCCCTGGGAGCATTGTCAACATAAACCCCCAACAAGGAGATGGACGGAGTATTATGGATGCTGCTAGTGATGCTTGAAGGGACTTCCGATATGTTGTTGATTCCTCCGAAATAAAAATAATCCCCGACTCTCTCAGACGCCACGACTTCTTTTGAGGAGAAGCCTTCAGCCTCGTCATATACTTCAACAATATTGTTGTCAGTTTCGAGTGAGTACAGGATGTTGTTCGATGTCACCCAGATGCTTTTGCCATTCCTGAGACTTGTATGTGTCACCCTTTTGAACAAGCCCTTTCTTATGGTGTCATATTCCCGGCTCTGAACGCAGTAGCTATATAGTCCGTTGTCGGTGCCGAAGTATATCTTTCCTTCCGAATATACAGCAGTATTGATTGAGGTGCTTTCATACGGCTCGCTGAGTTGTGAGATTCTGTTTCGAACCAAATCTATTCTGTAAAAGGCATCTGTTGAATACGCGAATGCTTCAGATTTATAGGGTGAGACATAAAACAAATGCAAGCCTGAAGGAGATACGCCATAGTCCGGAGAGACTCCGAGTGTGTGACCTGTCTTCCAGTTATATCTATATACGTTCCCGCCCAGGATAATGACTTCGCAGTCAGACAATGGACTGAAATTGATGTTATATCCGGAAAGAATCTCTTTCCTGTTGGTCTCTTCATTTTCCAGTATGAAACGGGATTTCTGCCCGTTCCCGGTATTCAGGGTAAAGAGGCCCTTGCAGTAAGAGGACAGGAGAATGACATCCTCGGAAAGCGGGATGACAGATGTAATCATGTCATTGCTGAAATCAGGCTCCAGCCTAAAATTCTTTGTTTTTGTGTCGTACCGGAAAAGGCCACCTTCAGTGCCAATCCAGAGAATGTCATCTGTGCGGGCCATGGAAAGAACGGCAAAACTGCCGCCATCTGGCTTGTTCAGCGAGATGTAATCGTCAGTGTCGGTTATCCGTGTTGGTTTGATTCCGACTATTCCATTCCTGACGCTTCCTATCCAGATGTTGGAATATTTGTCTTCTGTGACAACAGTGACTGCCGAAGGGAGGTCAGTCAATCCGGAATATTCTGGAATGTCTGTCAAAGTTTCTATTGCGTCCCCCTTGATTGTACAGACACCGCTACCGTCGGTGCCAAGCAATATATTCCCGCCGACTCTCGCAATGTCACATATTACTTCCAGCCTGAGATGAGGGTAATCTTCGACAAGATAGCGTTGTATGATTTTGCCGCTTTGGTCAATTTTGTATATACCCTTGAAGAATACCCCCAAATAAAGGCATGAGTCGTCAACGCACGCACTCAATATCGTTGATTTATCTATTTCGGGGAGAGGCATTCTGGCAATTGAAGCTGTTCCGACATTATAATAATAAAGCCCGTTGTATTTATCCACAAACAACAACACATCCTCAGCAAAAACAAATGCTTTGATAATATGGCTGGTGGTGGTCGGGATAAGAGAAACTTTTTTGTCGGACGGGTTGTATTTGATAATGTCTCTTTTGCCGGCAAAATAATATACCCCTTTATATTCGACGGTGCAGCTGACCCTGTCAGAATAGAATTCGATGAAAGAGTCAGTGTCGCTTTCGTATTTCATCAGAGACCTGTCCGTCCCGATCCACATCTGGTCATTACTGTCCTCGTACAGCATCGTGATGTATGATCCCCGTGTCTGTTCTTCATCGTAGGAAATCAATTCCCCATTTACATATTTGTTGAGCAGATACCTGGTTCCAATCCATACAGTACCGTCCGAACAGGTGTGAATGGCAGTAATGGCCGGATTGGTCAGTCCCTGTTCGGTCCCGGTTCTTTTGACATAATAATGGTAAGCATTTGATTCGGGCTCACTTCTTTCGTCGGCCCAAAGTATCATCGGAAGGGTTACCGCAATCAGAATTAAAAGGCTTCGTACTATTTTCATTCGGGACAAATCAGGAAAAAATTCGGATAATTTCGGATTTCATTGCAAAAATATAAAAGTAATTTTGTTACACCATCAATGACACCTTATAATTAATAATCATAAAAAATGACACAAAAACTTTTATCCCTTTGCTGTGCAATCCTTCTGGCATTGCCTGCATTTGCGCAAAAGACCATTTCCGGTACTGTTGTGGACGCCTCTGGCAGGCCCCTGGCTGGCGTGATAATCCAGAATCTGAAGAACCAGAGTGTCACCTCAACTGATTCTGAGGGGAAGTACTCAATTACTGCCGATCAGGGACAGAATCTTGAATTCGCCTGCCTCGGTCTCAAAACCGTCACCTCGACAGTCACCCAGAATTCCACTGTACTGAACATCACGATGGAGGAAGATGCGGAGTATCTGGAAGAGGTTGTCGTAGTAGGTTATGGCACAACTAAGAAACGTGATCTCGCCGGTTCTGTGGCATCAATAAAGACAGAGAATGTAAAGGCCGGCGTCATCAGCAGCCCTGCGGAAGTTCTTCGCGGCCGCGCTGCCGGCGTGTATGTGCATCAGGCTTCATTCGAACCGGGTGGCGGAATCTCGGTTCGGGTACGTGGCGCTTCATCAATCAGTTCGGAGAACGAACCTCTGTACGTGATTGACGGTCTCCAGTGCGACAATGCCACCAACGTGTCTCCTCAGGATATCGAGTCCATAGAGATTTTGAAGGATGCCGCATCAACGTCAATCTATGGCGCCCGTGGTGCGAACGGCGTTGTGATAATCACTACCAAATCGGGTACAGAAGGCAACCTGAACATTTCCTATGGCTCGGACATTTCCGTCAAGGTTCTCAAAAACCCTTATTCGCTTATGAATGGTGCTGAGAAAATCAAGTATGACATGCAGGTATGGGAACAGAACGGGTCGGTAGGTGTTGCTCCTTATACTGAAGAAGAGCAGAAGTACACCGGAGAGGGAACCAATTGGCTGAAGGAAATGACCCATCCAGCTGTAACGCAGAGACATGCCCTTTCGATCACCGGTGGCAACAAGTTCGTGAAGGTAGCCGCCTCCCTCAATTACTATGACGATAACGGCATCCTCAAAAATACCAACTTCTCAAGATTGGACGGACGCGTCAATGCGGACTTCGTAATCTCGAAATACATAAGAGCTGGTGTCAAGGCATTCAAGTCTGTCGGCAAGAAAGATTATCTCAAGATGAACCTCAGCGCTTCTACTGACAACGTCATGTATTGGATGTTCCTTGCAGATCCTTTGAAATCGATGGACGGGGCAACTGACGTACTTGGAAGAGAGGGCAACAAGCCGGAGACCGTTTATTTTGAACTTCAGAACAAGCAGCAGAATAATGCCACAGACAACTCTTATGCGACATTCTACACAGAAGCAGATTTGTTCAAGGGTTTCACGGCCAAGGTTCAGTATTCATTCAACACTACTGACACCAAGATGCGTAACTATTATTCCAAGGAAACCGTTCTCGGCCAGTCTGTAAACGGAAGGGGGCTCGTTGACAACGAGAGTTCGGACACCCGTCAGTTGGATGCAGTCCTCACTTATCATAACAGTTTCTCCGATCTTCATGATCTGAAAATCATCGCCGGTTCGTCATACATTACGAACAAGTATGAGTCAAACGGCATGGATGCCCAGGATTTCAGTACTGATGCATTCTCATATAACAACATGGGTGCAGCCAGTGTGATTAACGGCATATACACAAGCCTTACAAAGAAGACTAATCTTTCCTTCTTCGGAAGACTCGAGTATAAGTTGATGGACAAGTACATAATCAACGCGAGCATCCGGGCTGACGGCGCATCAAACTTCGGTACCGGCAAAAAATGGGGTTACTTCCCATCTGTATCCGGCGCATGGCAGATTGGCGATGAGTCCTGGATGGAAGGCGCGAAGCCAGTTCTCTCGGGTTTGAAACTCCGCGCAAGCTGGGGCATGACTGGCAATGACGGCATAGGCCGCTACAAATCACTCAAGACCTATAGTTTCAACGATGTTTACATAGGTGGCGACGGCATCGTGAAAGGCATGTATCTGCAGAATGCCGGCAATGTCAATCTCTGCTGGGAAACCACGTCACAGCTTGATTTCGGCCTGGATTTCTCGCTGTTCAAGGACAAGTTGACAGGAGCGTTCGACTGGTACAACAAAGTCACAACCGACCTTCTCAATGACATCAACATCTCGGCATCCTCTGTCGGTCTGACAAGCACAACCGGCAATTCCGGTTCAGTTCTTAACCGTGGCTGGGAGTTCTCATTGAAGTACAATGCCATTGACAAAGTCCATACTTATTGGGAAACCATACTGAACCTCTCAGGCAACAGAAACGAACTTCTTTCTATAGAATCCCCTACCTATTTCACAATGAGGCCTCACGGCTCGTATGAGACCAGGGAGTATATGGCAATACAGGAAGGCCAGTCTCTGAGTTCCATCTACGGTTATGTCTGGGACGGCATCATTCAGGAAGGCGAAACCGTAGCCACAATGCCTAAGGCACAGCCTGGCGACCCTAAGTTCGTGGATATCAACAATGACGGGATAATTGATGACAATGACAGGAAGGTGATTGGTAAAGGCACTCCGGACGTAGTGATAGGATGGAGCAACAACTTCCGCATCTATAACTTTGACCTTTCATTCTTCTTCAACGCGTCCATAGGCAATCAGCTTCTCAACGTCAGCAAAGTGCTTCTTGAAGACGAGAACCGTCTTTCATCATGCATGAACAGATGGACCAAGGAAAACCCTTCTACCACAATGATTCGCACGATATGGCAGAAGAAAGGTGATCTCCAGTACGGTTCATTCGTCAACTCACATTATGTTGAGGATGCAAGTTTCCTCCGCCTTTCAAACATTGAAGTCGGCTATAACCTCCCGTTGCGCAAATGGGAATCGAAAGTTGTAAAGGCATGCAGGTTCTATTTGGGAGCGCAGAACCTTTTCGTTCTCACCAAATATTCGGGATTTGATCCGGAAGTCAGCTCCAACGGTGCTCAGTCTGCTGTCCTTCAGGGCCTTGACTATGCAACATACCCTGCATACCGCACATTCAACGCTGGTGTTAAGATAACCTTTTAATGATTGACAAGATGAAAACAAGAATAATAACCATGAGCCTTCTGGCAAGTGTCGCTCTTCTGACATCTTGCGAAAAAGTCCTGGAAGAGACTGTATATTCGAAACTGACTGATGAGCTGGCATTCTCCACCGGAGCCAATGCCCAGGCCGCCACGGATGAAATGTACGAATCCCTTCACTCGGCATTCCGCACCCCATACTTCTATATAAACGACATGGCCACAGATTGCGGCTACCGCGCAGGCAAGGAATTCGAGACACTCAATGACGAAGCAATCAAGACTTCATCTGAAAACGAGTCATTCTGGACCTACATGTACAAAGTGGCCTCTCGTGCAAACATCGTCCTGGACAACATACCGGATATGGATGACAGCCTGTTCGGTACGGAAAGCGTATCCACCAAGGATCAGATGCTTGCCGAAGCTCACTTCATGAGAGCATTTGCATATATGGGGCTTACCGATGCATACTATCAGGTTCCGCTTGTCACCACAACCGACGTAGACGTCACGGCACCTGCTGAATACACAGATATAAACACCATTGAGAAGGCCATCGAGGAGGATCTTCTCGCCGCAATTCCGGTTCTTCCTCTAAATCATCCTGTCACTGAGGCAAGCCGCCCGACAAAGGGAGCTGCGATGGCTTATCTTTGCCGCTTGTATATGAGAAAGGCCGGTAGGGCAAGGGTCGCAGGTGAGGACGCGTCTGCCCTGTGGAAAAAAGCGCTTGACCAGGTCAACGCCGTTCTTGACCTTGAAGGGAAAGAATACTATCTTCTCCCAAAAGTCGCTGACATTTATGTAGCCAATACCGAAGAAGGCAAATACAACAAGGAGATTATCTTTGCAGTCCGTGCCACTGATCAGGTCACTACCGGTTCATGGGATATAGGTTTGAGTTGGACACCATGGGACTGCAACTACGGATGGTCAACGTTCAGCATGCCGCTTGAGCTTGCCTGGTCTTTCCCTGAAGGTGACGCGCGTTTTGCGTCCGATATGGTTTTCACAACCTATTCAAGATATCTTAGAACAGACAAGCCAAAATACGCGAACTGCATGTTCTTCTTCCCTACTTCCATTGAAAAGGTCGGCCTGATGATAAAGGAATGGACAGGTCCGGCTCTTGAGGCGAAATCAGCAGAAAACGATGCCGTATATACGAGGAAGTATGAGTATTATCAGGCAGGTTCTTACAACTACGACACACCTAACAACGTCATCCTTTGCAGATTTGCCGACATGATTCTCTGCAAGGCCGAGATTCTCAACGAGCTGAACGGTCCAAGCGCTGAAGCTGTCGCGCTTCTGAACAGAATAAGAAGCAGAGCCGGAATAAGTCAATACAATGCATCGGCATTTGCCACCAAGGATGCTCTCCGCAGCGCCCTCTGTGACGAACGTGCCTGGGAGTTCCATTCAGAGGGTCTCCGCAGGCCTGACCTTATCAGAATGGGCCTATGGAGCGACCGTATGAACAAGTACATTGCCGCAATTAAGGAAAAGGCAGGTTGGAAGGAGCGTAACGAAGGGCGGACTTCCGGCTATTATGAGAGCATGTATGTTGCATATCCTAAGAATCTTACTGAAGACAGCATATTGAAATACATGCCTGTTCCATCAAGGGAACTGAACGTCAATCCGGATCTTTCCGGAGCACGCGATTTCTAGTCAATCATGAGTATCAAGTGGTTAATACGCTTATTTGTGGGAAGCGCCGCATTAACAGCGGCGTATTCCTGCAGTAAGGAAGCGACAATTGGTAATTATTTGACAGGTTGCACTGTAGAAGAGCATGAAAATTCTCTTCGGGTTCCCATTTCCCTATCTTTCTCGAAGCCCTGCACCTATCATATCGATTATTGGAAGGAAGGAGAGCAGTCCGGCAGACAATCCACTGAGGAAACTGCCAGTGCTGGCAAGACGGAAAGAGTCACGGTAATGTTCCTTTATCCGGAAACAAATTACGAGTATCAAGTCGTTGTCAAGGACACCAAGGGCCAGTATCTTTATTCGGAGGTTTCGAAGTTCACAACCGGAAGTCTTCCTGTCGGCTTCCCTGAATACACGGTATCCGGAAGTTACCCCACCCGGAATATCCCCGGTTACATCCTTCAATGGCAAGCCACAAAACCGGGCTACATATCTTTTTGTGATACTGAGGGGAAAGTTGTCTGGTATGAAGTTCTGGAAATGGCTGTAAGGCAGGCCACATACGACGAGGCCACCAAAACAGTTTCCATGCTATTAGGGTTCAAGACATCGCAAAACGACCCAGACTTCCAGCGATGGGGGGCAAAAATCGTATTGATGGACCTTGAAGGAAACAGGACCATTGACTTGACCGCAGCTTCCGACAATATTGATTTCCCGCATCATGAAATAAAAAGGATGCCGGACGGTAACATTGCCATCCTGCACGGCGTGACAAAGCAGTTCGACCTGACGTCCATAGGCGGAGAAGCTAACACCACCATCTATGGGGACGGCATTACCATTGTCACCCCTCAGATGGAAAAGATATGGAGTTGGGACTGTTTCTGCGAACTCGACCCGCTGAGAGACGAATATCTTGATGCAGTGAAAAGGAAGAATGACCTGATTCATGCCAACTCAATTTCTTGGGATGAAAAGGGCAATCTTTATATGACCGTGAATTTCCTCAATGAGCTATGGAAAATCGACCGTAAAAGCGGGAAGGTGCTCTATAGGGTGGGAGATTATGGCAACGTCACTCTTCCGGAAAACGGCCATGCTTCCGGGCTGCATGCCGGCGAGCCTCAGGCTGAAGATCTTGTCCTTTGTCTGGACAATGGCAGCGACATCGGCACCTCGAGAGCTGTTATGTATAAGATTGACTCCGAAGCCTGTGAGGCTTCCGTCGAGTTATCTGTAGCCATCCCGTCCGAACTCAGTTCGAGAGACCGGAGCAACTGTCATTTCACGAAGGATAAAAGCATGCTCTTCTTCGGTTCCACGATGGGACGCGCAAGCATCTTCACTGACCTTGACGGGAATGTGTTGAAAGTATTGAAGAGAACAGGTATTTCTTATCGGAGCTATTACTATGAAACTATTGAATATTAAGATTATAATCATTGCCGGACTTCTGGCCGTCTCATGCGCCGGTCATGATAATGTTGAACTCGGGATAATCCCGGCTCCTCAAAACGTTGTTTCTTCAGGCAACGGAAGTTTTAATATGGCGGGGGCATCCTTCGCCGCAGGTGAAGGGATTTCTCCAAGGGCTATTGATGCAATCAGGACCTTTGCAGAGGACCTCAGTTCTTCTACAGGAGTTCCCTCTTCCGTAGGCACAAAAGGGAGCATAAGATTCAAAGTTGACACAACACTTGGTGACGAGGCTTATTCCATTTCAATCAAAAGGAAGGGAATAACAATAGAATATGCGACTGACAAGGGCGTCATGTACGCCATTTCCACGCTCAGGCAACTTCTCCCTGTTGAGAATTATGTCGGCAAGCCTGCACCTGATGCTAAATGGGAACTCCCCTGTGTCAAGATATGCGACCAGCCACGTTTCGGCTATCGTGGTCTGCTTCTGGACTGCGGGCGCCATTATTTCAGCACGGGAGAAATCAAGAAATGTCTTGACATCATGTCGGTTTACAAGTTGAACATCCTCCATTGGCATCTCACCGAGGATCAGGGCTGGCGTATTCAGATTGACACCTATCCCCTGCTGACAGAAAAGGCTTCCTGGAGAAAAGGCACACAGGTTGGCAGGGACAAGACTAAAAACGATGGTGTACCTTATGGTGGTTATTATACCAAAGACGAAATCAGGGATATCATAGCATACGCTGACAATCTTGGCATTGAAATAATCCCTGAAATTGACCTTCCGGGTCACATGCTTGCCGCATTGTCCGTTTACCCGGAACTTGGATGTACGGGAGGGCCATACGAAGTATGGACAAGATGGGGCGTTTCGCCTGACGTGCTTTGCCCGGGAAAGGAGGCAACATTCGAATTCCTCGAAAACGTGCTGAACGAAGTGGCGGAACTCTTCCCTTCCAGATATGTCCATATAGGCGGGGATGAGTGCCCAAAAATCAGATGGCAGGATTGTCCTGACTGTCAGGCCCGCATCAATGAGCTGGGTCTTGTTGCAAAAGATGATATCAGTGCGGAACAACAATTACAGTGCTATGTCACGTCGAGAGTTCAGGATATACTGGCGAAGAAGGGTAAATCAATAATCGGCTGGGACGAAATTCTTGAAGGTGACCTGAAGGAGGGTGCTACTGTGATGTCCTGGAGAGGTGCGAAGGGTGGCATTGAAGCTGCCGAGCGTGGTTTCAAGGCAATCATGTGCCCATATCAGTACCTTTACATCGATTATGCGCAGGTGGAAGAAAAGGATCTTGGCAAAGAACCTATGGCGATGGCGGGCTGTCTGCCGATAGAAAAAGTCTATTCTTTCGAACCATATGAAGGTATTCCGGATGGACAGACAGGCAATATCATTGGTGTGCAGGCAAATCTCTGGACCGAATACATAGGAACAGATGAATACCTTGAGTATATGCTCCTGCCAAGGCTGGCAGCTGCCAGTGAATTACAGTGGACTGAAGTCCGGAACAAGAATCTTGACCGGGTGCTGAACGATATCAAAACGCATCAGTTCAGGATTTACGACCAGATGGGCTATAATTACAGCAAGGTGATTATGGGAATATATGGAAATAAGTAAGGCATTCTGATTATGGTTGATGGCATCGGCAATCCTGCTGCCGTCAATT
This sequence comes from Bacteroidales bacterium, assembly GCA_021443565.1. Classification (GTDB taxonomy): domain Bacteria; phylum Bacteroidota; class Bacteroidia; order Bacteroidales; family UBA932; genus Cryptobacteroides. The sequence goes on from JABUTS010000116.1 coordinate 11,851, forward strand.
ATCTTTCAGGGCAGCGCGGGAGATAATCAGAAGAGGAAGGATTCCGGTAAGTAAGACCTGTTCTGTTCTGCTTAGGACAACACGGGCAAGTTCGAATGGGTCAAGTTACAAGGCCATACGGCCAGTCCTTACTCCAATCCCTTGTAAGCGCCCTTTTTCCGCTCTCGGGCAGGGTCATAGTCGGGATTTGGAGCAGCATATTGGGCATCTACGGAGTCCAGCCAGTTCTCCAGCAGGTCAGCAAGTTCCCTGAACTTCAGTCCGTTTTCCCCGACAAGATTTTTGGTTTCGCCTATATCCTCCCTGAGATTGTAAAGTTCCCAGGTATCCGTCTCATATTGGTGGATGAGTTTCCATTCTCCCTGACGCACCGAGGAGTACGGGCGTGCGCCGCCGTTGTGGTAGTGCGGGTAGTGCCAGAAAAGAGGTCTGTCTGCAAGTTTTGCCGCGGCCTTGTCCCTGGCTCTAATTGCCTTTGAAGAGGCCTCCGAAGCCCCACGCGGGAAGGCTAGACGGCAGAGGGACTTTCCATCCACTTCCCTGTCGCGGACCTTGACTCCTGCAGCATCAAGTATGGTGCTGAATATGTCCATGGTGATTACCGGGGTCTGCTCGGTGGCGCCGGTGAAGGTATGCCCCTTCCAGTACATTATCATAGGCACTCTCACTCCGCCTTCATATTCAGAGCCCTTTCCCCTCCTCAGAGGATAATTCCTTGAGATGTTATGGACGGAGCCGTTGTCGGTGGTGAGCACTATCAGGGTGTTATCCATCAAGCCGTTGCGATCAAGGGCCCGCATTATGGCGGCGAGACTCTGGTCCACGCTTTCTATCATGGCCGCATAGGTGGCGTTGTTCTGGAAATAGGAGCTGTCAGCCAGGGCTTCGTACTTCTTCTCCAACTCCGGCTTGGCTCCCAGAGGGGTATGGACTGCATAGTGGGCCATGTTGAGATAGAAAGGCTTGTCATCCCTCCGATTCTCAATCAGCCTTACGGCTTCGTCAGTGAGCCTGTCGGTAAGATATTCACCATCCCTGCCCTCTTCCAGACGCTTAAGACCGTAAGGTGCAAAATAGCCCCCATATATGCCGTTGCGTATGGGAGCTCCCTTGAAATTTCCGCCTATATTCACGTCATACCCTTGATTTTCAGGCCAATATATTTCATCGTCACCAAGATGCCACTTGCCCACATGCCAGGTCTGGTAGCCTTCGTCGCGGAGATACTCCGCAATGGTCTTTTCCTCCAGTGGGAGATATTTGGTCCATTCAGGCACGCGCAGCTTCGCCCAGGCGAAGTTCTGGCCGGCAATCCAGTCTGTGAGATGAAGGCGTGCGGGATACTTGCCGCTCATCAGCGCAGCCCTTGTCGGAGAACTCACGGTACATGCTGCGTAAGCGTCAGTAAACCTTACGCCGGCGCGGGCCAGAGAGTCTATCGCCGGGGTCTGATAGAAAAGGCTGCCGTAGCAGGCAAAATCCGTCCATCCGAGGTCGTCAATGAGGAACATCACGACATTGGGCCTCTTCTCTCCGGATTGATTACAGCCGGCCGGAGTGGAATTGCAGGAAAGTGCCGGCAGCAGGGCTGCTCCGGCAAGGGCAAGGGTGCGGTTCTTCATGCGGCAGAGCTATTTGAGTGCTTCTATTTCCCTTTTGGGATTATAATGCTTTCCCACGGCCTGCAGGAATTTTGCCTTGATTGCCTCCAGCAGTTCAGGCTGGGACCCGGCAAGGTTCACATCCTGATGCTTGTCCGAACGCAGGTTGTAGAGGCCGTAATCCTTGAGATTCCCGAGTTCGTTTCCTGTCTCGTTGCTGAAAGGTCCGTTATAAGGCGGCATGAGGACATAGTCTCCGTCACGCAGACCCAGACGGCCCATAGCCTCAATCACCTGGTCAGTGCGTCCGCCCTTTCCGCCCATGAAGGCCTCGAGAGTGTTGCGGGTATCAAGTCCTTCAGGCAACTCCACGCCCAGCATGGCGGCGAAACTGCCCCAGAAATCCATCTGGCATACAAATTCATCGGATACTTTTCCTCCCTGGGCATCAGGCCAGTACACTATCATAGGCACATGGGTGCCGCCGTCGAAAAGGCTGTACTTCCCGCCCCTGAGACCACCGTTAGGGTCATGGTCCCCTATCTTTTCGTCCGAGCCGTCGCAGTAGCCGTCCTGGACAACCGGTCCGTTGTCCGAGGTGAAGATGATGATTGTGTTGTCAAGCAAACCCTTCTCGCGGAGATGGGAAACAATCTGTCCAACGAGCCAGTCAGCCTCGGCTATGACATCTCCGCGGACGCCGTATTCCGTGCTGCCGGCGAATCTGTCCATCGCCGTACGGGGCACGTGAGGTTCGTGAAGTCCGTAGTAGAGGAAGAAAGGTTCGTCAGCATGTTCGTCTATGAAATTCTTTGACTTGCCGAGAAAATAATCCGCCATGGTAGCATCGTCCCAGAGGGCGCTCTTGCCTCCAACCATGTGACCTATGCGGGGTATTCCGTTGATAATGGTACCATTATGCCCATGGTGGAAAGGCATGGTCATAAGTTCCGGGTGGTCCTTGCCTGTGATTTCCCCCGGGAATGGCTCCTTGTAGCTGACCTTGATCGGGTCGTCCGGGTCCAGACCTACCACGAGACCGTTCTCCACATATACGGTGGGAACCCTGTCGACGGTTGCCGGGATGATGTTGGTGAAATCGAATCCCACGGTATTTGCAGCAGGGGTTATCGGCTGATTCCAGTCGAGGTAGCCCTCACCCATACCCAGATGCCACTTGCCGACGGCTCCGGTCGCATATCCAAGTTCCTGAAACATTTTCGGCATGGTAGGCATGTCCACAGGTATCATGAGAGGGGCATCGCCGGGCAGGATGCGCATGTCTGCTCTCCATGGATAGATGCCCGTGAACATCGCGTAACGGCTCGGGGACGAGGTCGCGCTGGTGGCGTACGCATTGTTGAAAAGCACACCGGCGGCAGCGAGAGAGTCCAGGCACGGAGTCATGATCGTGCGGCTGCCGTAGCAGCTGACGTCACCGTAGCCGAGATCGTCGGCGACTATGAGGACGACATTTGGACGAGCAGGGGTCTTCTGCTGTCCGCATGCGGAACCGCATACGGCTGCGCCTGAAATGGCTGCAAGGGCGAGAGGCGAACAGGTTTTCATGATATGCAAGATTGTGGTTACTCCGTGATTTCGCGGTTAATTCTCTGTGCTACCGAAGTCATGATTTCGTAAGGTATGGTGCCGAGTACCCCTGCGAGTTCCTCCGCTGTCGGGTCCTCACCGAACACCGTAACGGTGTCGCCGACCTTTGCCTCCACGCCGGTGATGTCAATCATACACATGTCCATGCAGATATTGCCTATGGTAGGCACCCTGTGGCCGTTGAGCATGAAAGAAACCTTCCCGTTGCCGAAATGTCGGTCAATTCCGTCCGCATATCCGAGAGGAAGGGTGGCTATGACCGTTCCGTCCGGGGCTATCTTGCCGTGGCGTCCATAGCCTATGGCCCCGTCCTCAGGCGTGAGATGCTTGATCTGTAGAATCTTGCACTTGAGTGAAGCCACCGGCTTGAGGCTGACTCCGGGAAGGGCGCTCACTCCATATATTCCTATGCCAAGCCTGGTCATGTCAAACTGGAACTGCGGGAAGCGCTCCATGCCCGCCGAATTCAGCAGATGCCACATGGGCTTATAGCCGAGGGAGGCGGTAATGGCAGATGCATTCTTCTGGAAAAGTTCCGCCTGGGCATAGGTAAACTCATCCATGGAAGGGTCGTCGGCAACAGCCAGATGAGAATAAATCGACTTCACCTTTATCTGCGGGCACTCCTTCAGATAATCCATGAGTTCCGGTAGTTCGTCCGTCATGAAGCCCAGACGATGCATGCCCGTGTCAAGCTTTATATGCACAGGATAATCTGTGACCTGACGCTTCCTGAGTATTTTTACAAGAGACCTGACTGCCTCAAGGGTAGGGAGACAGGGTTCGAGATTGAAATCTATTATTTCGGGGAAATGATCGACTCCGGCAGTCAGCACGAGTATGGGAAGATGAATGCCCCCGGTGCGCAGAGTGACACCCTCCGTTGGCAGAGCCACTGCCAGATAGTCAGCACCAGCATCCTGCAGCATTCTGGCATACTGGCAGGCGCCGTGGCCGTATGCATTAGCCTTTACCAGCACCAGTAACCTGGTGGTTTCTTGAAGTTTAGAACGAAAATATCTATAATTGTAGAGACATTTCGAGAGACTGATTTCCAGCCTTGAAAAATCGTCGCGCATAATTCTTGTAGTATCAAGTCCACAAAAATAGCAAAGAAAACTGATTTATTCGAACACACTTCAGCATATGATTTATCTGATTTTCATCGCAACAATGATAGCAAGCTGGCTGGTCCAGCTCATGCTTAAAAGCCGTTTTGAAGAATACTCGAAGGAAGGCATCTATCTCTCGGGAGCAGAAGTGGCCCGCAAGATGCTTGAAGACAACGGGATATACGACGTGACTATCCAGTCCACCCCTGGCCAGCTCACCGACCACTACAACCCGACGAACAAGACACTCAACCTCAGCGAGAGCGTATACTCCTGCAGGAACGTCGCCGCTGCAGCCGTAGCCGCCCACGAGTGCGGACATGCCGTCCAGCATGCCAAAGGCTATGCCCCTCTCCAGCTCCGCAGCAAGCTTGTTCCCGTCGTTCAGTTCGCGTCCAATACGGTGCAGTGGGTGCTGCTTGCAGGCATACTTCTGATCAACACCTTCCCTTCGATTCTTCTGCTCGGCATCGCGCTTTTCGCCATGACGACTTTATTCAGTTTCATCACCCTTCCAGTGGAAATCAACGCCAGCAGGCGCGCTGTTGAATGGCTCGATTATTCAGGAGTCGTGAACTGGCAGACCAAGCCCATGGCACAAACAGCCCTCAAATGGGCAGCCTACACCTACGTGATTGCGGCAATAAGTTCGCTCGCAACCCTTATGTACTACATAGGAATCTACAGCAGAAGGAGTTAGTCTTCCTTCACGACATTTTCCGGCTCAACGAAATTGGAGAGCCTGTGCAGATAGCAGCGTCGGCGCATGAAAAGCTGCGTATTATCATAACTTGCCCACACGTTGACGGCCTTGTTGCTCTCGATCTGTGGGTTTGTTATTGCATATTGCACGTTTGCTGCCCTGCAGGTCTTCTGGAGACGGGCATGGAAAACTGAGGAAATACCGGTGTTCTGCCACTTCGGTGCTGCTCCGTTAATCATAAGGTCAATCACGGAGACATCCTTCTTCATCTTCCTCATGTTCAGGGCGAAACGCAGAATCGAGCCGTTCGCCTTCTGGAGATATTTCGACATGCTTGCGAAACATATTCCGAAAGCTGCGATTTCCTTGTCCTTGTCGAGGAGGAAGCAGCTGATGCGACTGTCAAGCATAGGTACCGCGCCCTTGGCCTCCTCTTCCATCTCCTTCTCGGTGAAAGGGATGAAATTGTAAACCGCTTCGGCGAAACTGTCACTGTAAAGCTGGAAGAATTTCTTCACCAAAGCCTTGTCTTTCTTAAGGTTATCTACGTCTCCGTCAATGAAGCCGTATCTTTCCTGAAGTCTATCGGCTATCCTTGTTATCCTCTCGGGTGGTTCCGTCACCAGGTCGATTCTGTACTGTACCCAGTCACACTCCTTGGCGTAGCCGAGCCTTTCGATGAAGTCGCTGTAGTATGGATAATTGTAAAGACAGTTGAAAGGAGGTACGTTCTCAAAGCCTTCCACCAGCATGCCCTGCTTGCCGAGGGTATTGAAGAACAAAGGCCCGTGAATCTCATTCATACCCTGCTCCATCGCCCATTTTTCCGCAGTCTCAATGAGCAGCCTTGCCACCTCGAAATCCTCGATTGTGTCAAACCAGCCGAAGCGGGCCCTCCTGGTGCCATAGCGTTCGTTGTAGCGCGGGTTTATCATGGCGCAGATGCGTCCCACAATCTTTTTACCATCCTTCACCACCCACATCTTGTGAATGCAGTAATCCAAAGCCGGATTCTTCGTGAGAGTCTGAATCTGGTCCACATATATGGAAGGGACATACTGGGGACAATCCTTATACAGATCGTTCTGGAACTTGATGAACTTGAAGAGGCTCCACAATCCGCGGACCTCATGTATGGTATAGTTGGCCATGATGACGGGTTATAGTACAACCGACAAATATAAGAAATTAAATTTTATCAACGGTCTTGGATATTCCCGCCATAATTTCAAAACATCTTCTTATCTTCGCAATGTTTCCGGTCCCCGTTCCCACGGGGCTGCGGGTTGTCGGCGGAGGCCGGCGGCTCACGGAGGGAAACCGGGTGAAAAGCCCGGACAGTACCCGCTGCCGTAATCGAAGGTCCACAGTCCCGGACATTGAGAGAGTCGGAATGCCTGCCGGAAAATATGGAATTTTACTGCGACGGGGACATCGCACAATTTTTCTACGCATGCGTAAACTATTATTTGCAGCCGGCTTGGTGGCGGCACTGCTGGCATCGACATCTTGCGACAAGGAGCCGGCCTCCTCCACGTTCACCCTCACCTTCGAGGAATGCGACTACAAAGGCGTTTCAAGCCGGCACTCCTACTGGAATTCCATGATTGATTCCAAGGAATACGGAGGTTGGCTCTACACTCTCGACCCATATAACTGGTCTGACGAATTAAACACTTATCTTACAGGAAGTTCCAAGGCTGACGACTGGGGTTCTTGGGGTGTATCATGGAGTTGGGGGCACGTCATTTCCGACTATACTGTGACAGAGGGAACTCCGGCAGACTACACCAGACAGCTTTCTGTCATAGGGGAACAGGGTCATGGAGGACATAATGGCTCGAAGAATTTTGCGATACATTACGGCTA
>JABUTS010000228.1 GCA_021443565.1 Bacteroidales bacterium
TATTTCGCCGACATCATGGCCACCTGCGTGGACCTCGCGGGAGCGAAATATCCGAAGAAATACAAGGGCAACGACATAGTTCCGTGCGAAGGCTACAGCCTTGTGCCTAACTTCAGCGGCAATCCCACGGGCCGAGGCATGACCTTCTGGGAGCACGAGGTCAACATAGCGGTGCGCGACGGTAAGTGGAAGCTCAACATACTCCACCGCGAATTCGACCCCATCGACCTGAGTAAGGTTGAACTTTACGATATGGAAAAGGATCCGGTCGAACTAAACAACCTTGCCGCCCAGTACCCTGAGAAGGTGGATTCGATGATGGCAGCATGGCAGAAGTGGGGAGAGAAGGTTCACGTGTTCCCTCTTTCAACCGACGGCTACGGCCACAGGTCCGACAGTTACAAGCGCCATATCAACGGAAACTTCGACGACAATCTCGGTGGCTGGGCCCAGAACACCAAGGATGGTGCCGTTGAGTACAGCATAAACACAGAGAAGCCTATTACAGGAGCAAAATCCGCTCAGGTTGAAATCAAGGCGACCGGAGAGAAGCCGGCAGATTCATCCCTCCGCTGGAATTTCCCTACCGAGAAACCGATGACGGCCACAATAGGCTTTACATACCGCACGGATACCCCTAACAGCGTATGGTTCCGCCTCGAGCAGAATGGCAAGCCGGAAATCAAGCCTTTCAACCAGAAAATAGACCTCGTGCCGGGCACGAATACCGTAAGCTTTGACGGTGTGCAGCTCGAAAAGGCACGCTACCAGCTCGTGTTCTATTTCGGCAAGTCTCTGCCTGGCTCAATAACCATAGACGACGTGATTTTGGACTTGAAATAACCCAAAGACAGATATGAACAAAAATGTAATGATCAAGCTGCCCCTGGCGGTAAGCGCAGCCCTCGCGGCGGGATCCTGCAGCAAGGTTCTCGCGGCAGGCAAGAACCAGCCGACGGTAAAGAGCCGTCCGAACATCATCATAATCTACAGCGATGACTTCGGATACTCCGACATCAATCTCTACGGAGGCAACTTCTGCCCTACTCCCAACATGGACAGGATAGGCAAGGAGGGTATACAGTTCAACCAATACTACTCTGCCTGCCCTATCAGCTCGCCTTCCCGCGTGGGCATGACTACGGGCATGTACCCTACACAGTGGGGTATCACCACCTTCCTAAACGACCGCAAGGCAAACTACAACAACAAATCCAACGACTACCTGCTCACCGACGCTCCTGCAGTGGCACGTTCGTTCCAGGCAGCCGGCTATGCTACCGGTCACTTCGGCAAATGGCACATGGGAGGTGGCCGTGACGTTAAGGACATGCCTCAGATTACAGAGTACGGTTTTGACGAGTATGTGTCTACATGGGAGAGCCCTGACCCGGATCCGAGAATCACCGCTTCCAACTGGATATGGTGCGATGATGACGAGATCAAGCGCTGGGACAGGACTGCATATTTCGTGGACAAGACCCTTGCCTTCCTTGAGAAGAACAAGAACGGCAAGCCTTGCTACATACACCTCTGGCCGGACGATATGCACACGCCTTATGTACCGAATCAGAAGGCATACGACGAGGGACACGACAAGAAGGGAGCCTTCGATGCAAAGCAGAACTTCATACCGGTGCTCGCTGAATACGACAGGCAGATAGGACGCCTCCTCGACGGACTCGAGAAGCTGGGCATCGCAGAGAACACCATAGTTATCTTCACCTCGGACAACGGCCCCAACCCAAGCTACAAGAATGCCCGCACGGACGGCCTCCGCGGCCAGAAGGGTACCCTTTATGAGGGCGGCATCAGGCTTCCGTTCCTGATTCGCTGGCCGGCAAAGATAAAGCCAGGCCAGGTGAATGACGAGACCGTGCTTTGCTCCATCGACATATTCCCTACAGTCTGCGCCCTTGCAGGAATCACCCCTGTGACCAACGGCTACACACTCGACGGACTTGACATGAGCAAGCATCTGCTCGGCAGCCAGAACAGAAAGAGGGGACGGGCAATGTTCTGGGAGTTCGGCCAGCACTTTGTGGGCCAGCCTTACCCTAACAATCCTTATCACACCAGAAGCCCCAACATTGCAATGCGTGACGGCGACTGGAAGTGCATCGTGAACTATGACGGCTCTCATCTTGAGCTCTACAACATCAAGACTGACAAGTTCGAAACCACCAATGTGGCGGAGACCTACCCAAAGGTTGCCGAGAAGATGAGCAAGCAGTGCATAGAATGGTTTAACCTTAACTTCAGAAGGTACGCGGGCGAACTCAGGAATCCTGCCAAGTAACAGTTCCATCAGCTCCGGATGAAGAAAACACTGTTGACAATTTTCGTCTCGCTTTGCGCCGGAACGACCGTTTTTGCGGCCGATTCCGGCGTAAGGCTTATTTCCTATGACATATCAGACGGACTTTCCGGCAATACGGTCAATTGTTTCGTGCAGGACGGGACCGGCTATATCTGGGTGGGAACCAGAAACGGGCTTGACCGCTTTGACGGCTGCCGTTTCCACCATTGCAGTATAGGGGAAGGTGCGTCACCGAGGCTTTCGGTGACATCGGTATGCGATGCGGGCGGTGGGACACTCTGGGTGGGGACTGAATCCGGACTTTATCACTTCGATCCCGCTACGGAAAAGTCGCATAAATTCCTGACGGGAACGGAATATGACATCACGATAGACGCAAAAGTCAACGACATACTCGTGCGCGACGACGGCCTGGTTTGGATCGCCACCGACGGCCAGGGTATCTTTATTCATAACCCCGCGGACGGCAGCCTCAGGCAGTTCAGCCGCGACATATCCAATGTGGCGACACTTGCCGGCTATTCCGACACGGAGGTGATTGCCGGACTGGTCACCGGCAAACTCCTGACAATGACTTCCGACGGCACGGTCACGGGTAGCCTTCTCGCCGCCGATTCCGACGAGGAGAGAAGGAATGCTACGATAAACGTCTCCTGCCTCCTGGACGGATATTTCTATGTCGGTCTGGAGATGGGGGACCTGATGAGGCTTGAGCAGGGAGAAAACCTCGCAAACCAGGCTCTGGAAAGGATATCTTCGTTTCAGTGCATCACGGACATCATTACCTACAACGACCACAGCCTGCTGCTGGGAACAGGAAACGGGTTGTTCGTCTACAGCCCCCCGGACGGCATTTGCGAAGCCGTCTACGACAAGACAAACCCCAAGTCGGTTTTCAGCCATTTCGTGAACTGTATCTTCCGCGACAGGGAGGGAGGAATATGGGTGGGTACCAGAAATATGGGCATATATTTCATTCCGCGCCCGCTCAAGCAGTTTGAGAGCCACCTGTCCCGCGAGTCGTGCGAAGTGGAGAACGGGGTGGTTACAAAGGCATTCTGCCAGTCGCCGGACGGCAGAATATGGATAGGAACCGCCGAGGAGGGAGTTTTTGTCGTGGAGCCCGGCTCCAGGATTCCGCACAGGCTTACGGGAGAGATTAAGCATATACTCTGCTTGTCCTATGAAAACGGAACTCTTTACATAGGCACAGAAAGCGGCGGGCTATACCTTTATAACACCCGCAACGGAAGTGTGAAGAACTACCGATACGACAGATTCAACAGGGAGAGCATAAGCGACAACCATGTCAACGTGATATTCAGGCGCAGGGACGGACGCTATTACATAGGTACTGAATGGGGGTTGAACATCTTCAATCCGAGAAACGAGAAATTCCACATCGAAAGCGCCGATCCCGGTAAGATGGACATTTCCGACATACTTGAAGACAGCGGAGGCTCGATATGGGTTTCAACCCATGACGGCCGCTTTTTCCTCAAGAGCAATGCGGACAATTCCTGGATTCCTCACCAGAACTCGTCTGACCATTCATGGTTCGGACGCATCAACTGCCTTTTCGAGGACTATATGTCCAATATATGGTTGGGAACGGAATCGGGACTTGTAAGATATGACAGGAGCACCCGCACCATAGGACCGGTAACCCTTACCTGGCCTGCGGGGGCCAGCCGCAGCGTGTCGGCCATAGAGCAGGATTCTCAGGGAAATCTTTGGTTTTCCGGTTATTCCGGCATCATGTGCCTGAATATCAAAACCTTGCAGCTTGAAAACATCTATGATGACATTGACGGAATACAGAGCTGCATGTTCGAGGAAGGCAGCAGCATCAGGACTTCCGACGGCAGCCTGTGTTTCGGCAGCAACGAGGGGTACAACATTTTCCGTCCCGATGAATTTTCGGAGAATCTTTATTCCGCAGCCACCAGCATAGGAGAAGTCCTGGTCAACGGCAGACTGCTTTCCGCAGGGGAAATCCTCAGAGGAAAGACACTAAAGCTCAATTACAAGGATAATACTCTGACTTTCAACTATTCCATCCTCAGCTTTCAGGCTCCGGTGAAGAACCGTTGCAGCAGAATGCTGGAGGGTTGGGATGAAGCGTGGAGCCCTTATGCTTATGAATCCTCCGTTACCTATGGCAATCTTCCGAGCGGAAGATATGTATTCCGTGTAAAGGGTGAGAACAATGATGGTGTTCCGGGCACTTGCGAGTCTGAAGTGGCTTTCATCATACGGCCTCCATGGTATAGTTCATGGTTCGCCATCATCCTTTATGCCCTGCTTGCCACCCTGCTGATTTGTTTCTACTATGCGTGGCATCGCAAGAGGAAGGAGGATCAGGCCTTCCAGTCAAAGATTCAGTTCTACACCAACTTTGCCCATGAGGTGCGAAATCCTATCACGCTTATAAAGGCGCCTATTACGCAGATGCTCCAACACGAGACTCTGGATGATGATGACAGGAAGAGTCTTATAGCCATGGACAGGAACGCCGACAACCTGCTTGACCTTGTGAACCAGCTTCTTGACTATCGCAAGACTGAAGCGTCCGACCAGCCGCTGAAGTTCTCCCGTCAGGATGCGGGCTTGTGCGTGAGGGATATCTGCACCAGATTCTCGGCAGCTGCCGAGAAGGAGGGCAAGACTATGGACAGCTCTTCCGTCCCGACAGGCTGTTACTATGAAATAGACTCTTCCGCCTTGTCGAAAATTATAGGCAACCTCCTGTCAAACGCGACCAAATATGCCGAAAGGAACATAGAGGTGTCAATGGTTTCCTACGCTGACGAATTCAGGGTGGTGGTTACCAACGACGGTCCCATGATACCTGAAGCGGAGAGACAGAAGATTTTCGAAATGTTCTATCAGACCGAGGGCGCCCGTCCCGGTACCGGAATAGGATTGGCGCTCGCGCGAATGCTTGCGCAGAAGCACGGAGGGTCACTTGACTTGCTGCCCGTAGAAACCGGGGCGTCCTTCTGCTTGATAATAAAGGCTCAGAAAAAGGGCGCGCCTAACAATCTTGCTATCAGCAAGGTTGAGGGAAAGCAGCAGTTGCTCATAGTCGATGATAACATAGACTTGAGAAATCTCGTCACTGAGTTCCTTAAGGCAGATTTTAACATGCTTCAGGCAGACAACGGGCTTGAGGCGCTGGCCGTGCTTGGCAGGGAATCCGTGGACCTGATTCTGAGTGACGTGGTAATGCCGGAGATGGACGGTTACGAACTTTGCCGGAACACCCGGCAGGACAAGAGATTTGCCGGCATACCTTTCCTTTTCCTGACCGGAAAGGTTTCTTCAGATGAGAAGGTTAAGGGTCTGGAATGCGGGGCGGACGGCTATATTGAAAAGCCGTTTACTCCCGAATATCTTATGTCCAAGATAAGGAACGTGCTTGAGACACGCACCAGTCTGAAACACATTTATTCAGGCCTCCCCATCATCAGTCCGGGAGCCCTGAGTTCCATGAGCCGGGACGACATGGATTTCCTGAACAGGTTCACGAGCATAGTCGAAAACAACCTCGCCAACGACAACTTCTACATAGAAAACGTCGCTGACGTGATGTGCATTAGCCAGAGCTCGCTCTATAGGAAGATACGCTCCCTGCTGGACATATCTCCTAACGAATATATCAAGAAAGTCCGCCTGCACAAGGGGGCTGAACTGCTCAGCCGAGGCAATCTGAGTGTCATGGACGTATATACCATGGTGGGATTCAACACCTCGTCATATTTTGCTGCCTGCTTCAAGAAGGAATTCGGTTGCACGCCGGCTCAGTATATCAATTCATCAAGGGCTGCCGACAAATCCTGAAGGAGACCACCTCTACATCAACACTCCCGGAATCTTTTCATCCAGACCGAGAGGGCGTCTGAATTCCGGGTGCCCGTTTTCTATCGTGAACGGCTGCATCATCAGGTTCTTGTCCGCATTTACCGTTTCAGAAACCTGGACTGTGTAAAGCATATAATGCCGGCTCCCGTCAGCAGAAGTCGTGAAATATGGCCTTGAGGAGCCGTAGATGCCTTTCTCCCTGTCAGAAGAGAAAACCGGCTTCGGTGATTTCTTCCATGAATTGCTGTCAAGAAGGTCGGAATCCTTATCTGCCGACAACTCTCCCACGCAGGAGTAACTGCTCCACTGGGCGCTGGCAGAGTAATATATGTAGGCTTTGTCCGTGAGTTCGTTGCAGAAAAACACGGGGTTCTCGTTCACGAATACGGGATACCTTGTCGCGGAGGAACCGTCTTTCTGTATCCATTGGAGTTCCCATTCATGCTCCGGCCTTGAAATCATCACTCTTTCTCCGGCAAGCGACCAAGGAGTATCCATTTCGGCAATATAGATGCACTGGTTTTCCACGAACACCCGGCGTTTTTCCCAGCCAGACCAGATCATGTAAAGGCGGCCGTTGTGGGAGAATACATGGCCGTGCATGGCCCAGTTGTCTTCGCTGTCCGTCCTTATTCTCGCCTTCATCTCGAACTTTCCCTTCATCGGGTCGCTCTCACGGTTTTCAAGAACATACATCTTGTGGTTGTCGGTGTCGCCGTCATCGGCAGTGACATAAATGTACCACACTCCGTCTATGAGTTTGAGTTGTGGGTGCCAAAGGTGTTCCAGACCATAGTTTTTCTTCATGTTACAGCATGAGACGTTGACCGCGTCCTTCAGTTTGACAGGGTCGTCGGCAGAAGAAATCAATATCTGGTCGTTAACGTTGCGCAGGAAGTAGTAAAGCCCCTCATGGAAGTACACGGCCGTATTGGAGGTGTTCTCATAGATGGGATTGGTATAGTATAAGGCAGAAGTCTCGGACCTTTCCGAACGGCAGGCCGAGACTATGAGAAGTGCGAGAATGAGTATTGCTTTGGATTTTTTCATTTTATAAGGCCGGGCTTGCAACCCGGCCTGTAAAGTTATGAAAAGAATCAGTTTTTGTTTACGATAGGGTGGATGGTGAAGGTAAACTCCGTCTCTTCAGGCTTGATTCTGTATTCCAGACGCGGTTTCTTGCCCCAGGAATTTACACAACCGAGCCCCATCTGGACAAGGTCGAGATTGATGCTGGTCTTGCCGAGACTGCGTTGCTCCTCCTTCACGAGGTGGCGGAGTTCAAGGGAGTGACGCTGGTCGCCTCTGTCCCTGCGTACTCCTCCGGTGATCGAAAGGTCAAGATCCCTGCGTGACACCGGAAGTGCAGAGCCGCTAAAACGGCTTTCAGAGCAGAAAAGGAGACCGTTTCCGTTGTCATCGGTTACACTCATCCACTTGAGGCCGGCATGGGTGCCCGATTCCTGAGGTCTGGCGTGGCCCCAGTGATACTGATCTTCCACCCTTTGGCTGTAGAGTCCGAGCTCTCCGGAAGAAATGCGGTCAATATAGGTCTCGTGAGGGCCGTAGCCGTAGAAATCAAGATTAGAGTATTCTCCGCCCATCTCGAATTCGACGCCTATCCTGAACATCTCGGGAGCATCCTTTGCAATTTCATATATCTTCTCCCGAACAGTCATTTCGCCCTTGTCGTCGAAGTTGTATTCCATGTCCACCTTGCAGAGGTTCTTGAGTTCATAGCTTACAGTCACCTGATTGTTGTAGCGCACCAGCTTCAGCACTTCGAATTCAGGGTATAGCCATGCCTTTTGCTTTTCCTCAAGTTTCGCACCGAGGTCGTTCTCGGTTACCGCACGGCCGAAGCATGGCATCACAGGCTCCTTCAGAAGTTCCTTGCCGTCAAGAATATATGAGCAGAGGGCACCCTTGTCGTCAAAAGCGGCCTTGAAGCTGTATCCCGGCTTGTTTCCGCATACATATACGTAGGCTTCGTCGCGTATTATAATCTGGTCGTATGCCACCCTTGCACCAGCCTCGAGCAGGCCGTCGGCCTCCTTGAGATGGTAGCGTACCTTCAGGGTAAGGTCTCCGTGAGGCCAGGCGGCGAGTCTGGCGCCATCGAACAGCTTCACTTCTGCCGTCTTGCCCGGAGCCACGTCAAGCTCGCTCACGCAGCCCGAAAGCACAGTCCTGCCGTTGTTCTCCACACTCCAGTTCATCATATACCTGTCGAGACCGATAAAGAAATTCTCGTTATGTACGCTTACCTTGCCGGAAGTCGGATCGGCTGCGCTGGTCCAGATGCTCTGGTACTGGTACTGAACCTCGTATGCGTGCGGGTGAAGGCTTCTGTCTGCTGCGATGATGCCGTTGCAGTTGAACGAGTTGTCGGAAGGGTCATAATCGTTCATGTCGCCTCCGAAGATGAATACGTGGTCCGCGCCCTCAAGCTTGCGAGGCCAGCTCACGGCCTGGTCGACGAAATCCCAGATGAAGCCACCCTGATAGTGAGGAAGTTCCCTCACAAGGTCCATGTACTCTTTCAGTCCTCCCATTGAATTGCCCATCGCGTGGGCATATTCACACTGAATCAGAGGCCTCTCCGGATTTGACTCGGCGTAACTGCGGCACTTGTCGTACTCATGGTACATAGGGCAGAAGATGTCGGTGTTGCGTTCCAGCTGAGCCCTTTCGTACTGGACCGGACGGGTGCTGTCGCTTGCCTTCAACCAATCGTAAGCTTTCTCGAAGTTCGGGCCGTTGCCGGCCTCGTTACCGAGGCTCCAGATTATGACAGAAGGGTGGTTGCAGTCGCGCTGATACATTCTCTGGACCCGCTGCATATGAGTCAGAAGGTAGTTGTCGTCCTTTGCGAGGGTGTTTTCACCATATCCTCTGCCGTGGCTTTCGATATTAGCCTCATCCACTACATAAATGCCGTAGCGGTCACACAGCTCATACCAGCGCGGGTCGTTCGGATAGTGCGAGGTCCTGACCGCATTAATATTGAGCTGCTTCATTATGCGTATGTCCCTGATCATGTCTGCCTCGGAGAGGACATAACCCTTATGCTCGTTGAGTTCGTGGCGGTCTGCCCCCTTGATCAGTACGGGTTGGCCGTTCACCAACAGCTGACCGCCCCTTATTTCCACGCTGCGGAAGCCGAAGTCAAGCTCCACCTGCTCGCAGAGGCCTTCTTTTGAATAGCAGAGGGCCTTGAGATGGTAAAGGTTCGGAGTTTCTGCAGTCCAGGTCTTCGCACCATCTATGCTGCCTTCTGCCGGCATTTCCTGCTCGGGGAAGCCGGGGCCGGAGATTAGATACCGGACACTCTTCACCCCTTTGCTGAGCTGCGTGCTGATGGAATAACTGCCGTCTGCGCCGGCCGTTACGTGGATGTCGTTGATTCTCTTCTTAGGTCGTGCGGTGATGTATGTGTCGCGTGAAAGGCCGCTGAAGCGCCAGAAATCCTGGTCCTCAACATAGGTGCCGTCGCACCAGCGGAAGACTTCGAGGGCAATCTGGTTGAGGCCGCTCACCAGATATTTCGTGATATTGAAATCAGCCTGGAGTTTGCTGTCCTCGCTGTAGCCTGCCTCCTTCCCGTTGATCCAGACCCTTACGCACGAGGTCGCAGACCCTATCGTGAGAAAAATATCCCTTCCGTCCCATGCCGGGTCGTAAAGGAAAGTCCTGCGGTACTGGCCGGCGTGGTTGTGCTCTGTAGGGGGAACCGGAGGGTTGTCCTCGTAGTGGCCTCTCCAGGCATAGCCGATGTTGATATATGCAGGGTCGCCGTAGCCGAAGAACTCCCAGTTGCCGGGAACGGGGATTTCTGCCCATGCGGAGTCGTCCAGGTCCGTGCGGAAGAAGTCCGTCTGGCGCTGTTCGAGGTTTTCGAACCATTGAAATTTCCACATGCCGTTCAGCGAGAGTACCGGGCTGTCGGTCTTCATGGTCACATGCATGGGTTCGCGGTTGCGTTCATTGACCTGGGCGTCCTTCCAGTCTTCCTGGGCGAAGCCGCTGAATGAGCCTGCGAAAAGCATGCAGGCAAATATAAGATTCCTTTTCATGTTGTGAATATCGCTATTTTTCCTTGAATTCGTATGTTTCAATTACCTTCCCCGATGCGTCCATTCTCTTGGCCTGTATGCCCTCGGCTGTTACATGGAAGCAGTGCCTTTCGTTCGTCTTGTTGATGAGAACAGGGAAGCTCGCTCTCTTGCCTGCCTCGTTGAACTCATAACGATGGATATGGCCGGAGAGCATGAGGTCAACATCGGCCTTCTCAAGTATAGGCATGATCTTCTCCCGGATTTCGGCATTGACGTGCCATCCGCCCTTAGGCTGTGGCGGCGCGTGCATGACCACTATCTTTACAGGCGCGTCGACATAGTCCTTTGTTTTGACTGCCTGCTCCAGCCATGCGGCCTCCCTGGTGCGGAGGTTGTCGCTGCAGTCGAGTCCGAAGTAGCTGTCGTCCGTTTCCGGCTTGTCCTCTCCACAGTCAAGGAAGATGATGGCGCAAGGACCCTGACGGACCATGAACCAGGTCTCTCCGGTCGATGTCGGGAAGTAATCGAGGAAATGGTACGAGAAAAGACCTCGACCCTCATGGTTACCCCGGTTATAGTAGAATGGAATATTGTGGGCGAAAAGTTCGTTGGCAGACCTGAGATAGCCGTTGAAAAGCATATCCTCGTTATCCATCGCGGAGACCATGTCACCGTTGAATACCACGAAGTCCTGTTTCTCGGCTATGACATTTCCCACAAGGGCCCTGAAAACAGAGTCGTTGGCGTGAATGTCATTAACAATCATGAAGTCACAGCTTTCAGCTTCGCTGTCGCGCGTGGTGACGGTGTAAGGCTTGAGCCTGAACGGGTCATTTCCGCTGGTGATGCCGAAAACAAGTCTCTTGTCGTCCGGGGCGGTGATGACGCTCTGGTTGAGTATCCTGTAGCGATAGGTGGTGCCCTTTGTCAGGCCGCTGACGGTAACCTTGTGTAACTTGCCCACTGTCTTCTTGCCGCACTTCATTTCGTAATACTTCGGCCTGTCACACTCAAAGAAATGCGACCCGTCGTCCGGAGCGAGTTCCACCCAGCCCACGGCATCCCAGTTCGTGGTCCATACCACGGTGAAACTATCCTCGGTCACGGCTTGAAGCCATGGCCCCAGAACGATGTCAGCAGTCTTCTTTCCCGAATAGAACGGGCTTTGCTGGTCTTGTGCCTGTCCCAGAAAAGGGATAACTGCGATAAGCAGTATAAGTACTGTCTTTCTCATGATAATTATTTCTTTGTTTTGTTTTTCCATCTGAATATCTCGCTGTCGGTGCGGTAAGCCGCAGCCATTTCGCGAAGTTCCTTTACCTTGTCGGGGAACTGTGCAGCAAGGTCGTGCTCCTCCGCTTCGTCCTCGTCTATCCTATAAAGTTCCTCTATTATGCTCCCCGGAAAGTCCATGTTGAGTCTCACAAGTTTCCACCCGTCTCGGGTCATAATGCTCTGTTTACCGTCTTTCTCATAGAACTCGTAATAGATGATTTCGTGATGCCGTTTCATCTTTTTACCCTTGAGAACAGGTAGGTAGGAAATACCCTGTATGCCTTCGGGAACTGTTGAACGGGTAATCTCGCATACTGTCGGGAGAAAGTCCCAAAAGGTGGTGACAACGTCGGTCTCGCTTCCCGGTTTTATGGTTCCCGGCCATCTCACCACGAAAGGTGTTCTGATGCCTCCCTCGTAAAGATCTCTTTTCCAACCTCTGAATGGTCCGTTGCTGTCAAAGTATTCCGGGTCGTGGCCGCCCACATTGTGCACTCCGTTGTCGGAGGAGAAGATCACGATTGAATTGTCAAGCACCCCTTCCTTTTCGAGAAGGTCTATCACCATGCCAACGTTTCTGTCAATCTCCGACACCATTGAGGCATAGGTTGCGCGAGGTTTTGGGTTGCTCTTGTAGCCACGACTTCCGTTCTTGGGGTTGTTTATCCATGGAGTCTCGGTGAACTTGCCGTCGTAGTAGGAGATGTCGGGATAATCAAGGTCTGCGTGGGGAGGAGTGATTGCGAAGTACATGAACAGAGGCTTGTCAATGTTCTGCTTCATGAAATCCAGACCTTTCTCCATAATCAGGAAGTGACTGTAAACCTCTCCGTTGAGATAGACCTTGTCGTCATTTTCGAAAAGGTACTCGGGATAGTAGTTGTGGGCCGCCCCCTGGCTAAGATATCCGAAGAAGTAGTCAAAGCCTTGATTCTGAGGACTCCCCTGTGTCTGAGGGCCGCCCAACCCCCATTTGCCGACACAGGCAGTGGCATAGCCTTGAGCCTTTAATACCTCAGCCACCGTTAATTCTGAGTCCGGCAGGGAACAGTCAAAACCCGCAGCAGTTCCGGCATTGCCCCTGATCCAAGCGTGTCCCATGTCCTTGCCGGTCAGCAGGGCACAACGCGAAGGAGCACTCACGGTTGAGCCGGAGTAATGGTGGGTGAAACGCATTCCGTCCTGCGCGAGACGGTCTATGTTCGGTGTCTCGATGAGTTTCTGGCCATAGCACCCCACGTCGCCTATGCCCATGTCATCGGCGAGTATGAATATGATGTTCGGCTTGCGGCCGCCCCCACGCGCGTTGCAGTCTGTCGCGAAGCCTGCACCAAGCGCGGCGCAGCCAGCCATGATCAATGCTTTGTTTTTCATTCAAAAAGGGGGCGGTTGCCGTTCAGGTATTTCAGGCGCTCCCTGCCGTAGGTGTTGTTGAGTTCGGGAGTGGGGGTAATTGCCAGCTTGATCTGGGGACATTCCCATTTCACGAAAGCCGCATCGTTGAGTACCATAAGCCACTCGCCCTGGTTCCGGGAAACCGCCACGCATTCGTCAAATTTCGGTGAAGGATTTTCACCCGTTGTAATCGCAAGGAACATTGCTGCCTTGCTCATGTTCAGTCCGCTGTCCCTTGAGGCGATTTTCCTGACGAGAGGAAGCAGAGGCAGAGCCTCGCTGCCGTAGCCGCAGCAGGCCACGAGAGCCCAGTAGCGGACGATTTCGTCCTTGCCGGCAAGTGCCTTCTTCAACCTCTTCTCCACGTCGGCATAAGGATATCTCGCGAGATTGGCGGTCTCAAGATAGCCCGCATAGCGGTCCCTGATTGTAGCCTTGTACGATTCAAGGTCCTTCACGTGGTCCAGCCAGAGGGCTTCCGGAATCACACCGAGATCGATTTCGGAAATCATCTTTTCGTCGAGTATCTTCCTCATTCTTTCAAGCACCTGACCATATTCCGGGTCGGCAACGAGACTGGCGGTCTCGAACGGGTCGCTGCTGAGGAGATAGAGCTCCTCGGCCCCCTGTTTCCTGAAGAAACGGTCCTGGACTTCGTTCAAGCCGCCCCTGTTGTGCAGGTCAAGCATTTCCGCGAATGCCGGCTGCTTGAGACGATAGTATGCATAGAGCCATTTGGCCTGGTAAGGATAGAAGTTTCTGGAATACTGGTAGTCGACCTTGCGTACCACGCGGTTCATGGCATAGGTCTCGTCGAAGCGGTCACCATAGTTGAACACAACGTCCTTACTGTCTAGGTCGGTGGTTCCGACGTTCCTTCCCAGCAGAGGTTCGCCGTCAAGGTGCTTCGGAAGTTCCGCACCGGCAAGGTTTATGAGGGTGGGTCCGAGGTCGAGGAAACTGACGAGTGCATCGCAGCGCGAGCCGTACTTGTAAGGTGCGAGGTCCTTGAATCTTTCGGGAACGTAGGCAACCATCGGGACATGCAGACCATAGTCGTTGGTATATGCCTTTGTGCCCGGCGTGCACCCGCCGTTGTCGCCGAAGTAGAACACGAAGGTGTTGTCGAGCAGTCCGTCTTCCTCAAGCATGCTCAAAACATCCCCCAGCACCTGGTCTACCTTGTATATCGCGTCGTAATGCCTTGCATAGGTGTATCTCATGAGAGGGGTATCCTGATGCTGGGGGTGAAGCACCACCTTGGCGGGGTCATGCATGGTCTTTACCGTATCCATGTCAGCTGCCGGGAATTGCAGCGAGCTTTCGTGACAGGCTGTGACGGTGATGCAGTGGAAGAAAGGTGTGTCCTCCGACGGTCTCTTGCGCCATGCGCCTATTCTGGCCTTCACGTTGTCCCACCCGTCTTCGTTCCCAACGAAGTTGTAGTCGGTCTTCTGGACGTTTGTCGTGTGGTAGCCGGCCTGCTGGAGATACCACGGGAAGATATGGATATCTTCCGGAAGAGTCACGGGCTCAAGCTTTCTATGCCACGAGAGTCCCATCGAAGGTGCATAGCAGCCGGTGAAGAGGCTGCTTCTTGCCGCTGAACTGACAGGTGCACAGCTATAGGCGTTGTTGAAGACTATGCCGTGGGCGGCCATTCTCTCGAGGTTTGGTGCATGCGCCCCATGGCCGTTGTAGAGGGCGAAACTCTCTGTGGAGAGGTCTTCTGCCATAAGGAACACTATGTTCGGTCTGGTCTGGCTGATCGTGGCTTTCGGCGCCTGGGCGCCCGCCGATGCGGCAGGAATCAGTCCCGCCGCCGCGAGAACGCATGTGTGTTTCATAATGTTATTCTATCCAGCCGAGCGACTGCATGAACTCCACGAACCTGTCCAGCGTCACCCTGTAGTAATATTCAGAATTTTTCCAGTTGAAGAAACCGTGACCGGCGCCCTCATATAAAACCACGTCGCATCTTGCACCGGCAGCCTTCATCTTCGTCTCGAAGTCCCTTACCGTTGAGACGGGGATTAGCTTGTCGCGGTCTCCCACCATTATCAGGGTTGGAGGGGCCGGAGCCATGACGTTATGGGCTGGAGAAAAGTCCGGGAAACGGTCCTTTATCCTTTCATAGCCATAGCCCTCCGGTTCCGATGCGTTGTTGAATACGGGATTGAAAAGCACCATGGCGTTTGGCATCGTGCTGATGGAAAGGTCGTCCTCGGGAGCATCGAAGCCCCTCGAGAAGGCTACTGCGCATGCAAGGTGTCCTCCGGCAGAACCTCCTGAAGTCACTATCCTGTCCGGGTCTATGTGCAGCCTGTCGGCGTTGGCGCGAATGTATCTCATTGCAGATTTCGCGTCCTCCACGCATGCGAAAGGCTGGGTGCGGTTGCGCTTCCAGACGCGGTAGTCAACCAGAGCGGCAGCCATGCCATGTTCAGTAAGTTCCTTCGCCTGCCCGGCGAAGGCTTCTATGCTTCCGCCCGTCCACCCGCCACCGAAGAAGAAGACGGCGGTCGGGAGTTTCTCACGCTTGCCGATCTTGCGGTCGGGGTACATGAAATATATCCCCAAATCGGGGTCGTGGCGGTAGATTTCGCCCTTGTTTTCAAGGGTGTCCAACACGAATGGCCTGCGTACAGGCAAGATTTCCACGTCCATGCTTCCGGTTTCGAGGCCTTCGGCGCTGAAGCAGACCTTGATTTTTCCGCGGTCGGAAGTGGCGCGAACGTAAGCCACGGCTGTTCCTTCTACGGCATTCACACTGCTTCCGTCATATACTTCCTCGACATTCTTTGACGAATTGTCCATGCGCAGGATCTCGCCGTCCCCGCTCACCGTGCAGCTTATCTTCGCCGAAGACCCATACACCCTCCGGCCGTTTCCGTCGACTATGGTGGCACGGGCAATCATGACGTCTCCCTTCCCGTCCATCGTCGTGCGTCGACCCGATGCTTCGACTTTCGCCGGCTCTCCGTATGTGCGCAAAACACATGAATGGCAGCTGATTTCCCCTTTCTCGAAAGGAACTTTCCACACATGGGCATTGTACTGTTCGCTGTATTCCGGCTTCTGCTTGACCTCTCGTCCGTTTATGTACAGCGTGCATCCCTTGTGCGAGGTAAATACGGCAACCACGACCTCCTCGCCCTCTTCATAGTTCCAGATAGGTGCAAAGTTGTCGTATGAAGGGTTGGCTCCGACTTCCGACGCCCTCTTCGTACCCATGGCCGTGATGGTTTTGTCTGACCAGAGCACTTTCCTGTACTGTCCCCGAGGTTTGATTTCTCCCGTCACGTCCAGCAGCCCGGCCGTACTGCCCCTCGAAGGATAAACACGGCTCTCTCCGAGGTAGTCCACACCCGTCCAGAGGAACTGTCCGCAGATGTAGGGATTGTCCTTGACAGCCATCCATGCCGGATAATCGTGCCGGTTTTCGCTCCCGTAGATGATACGGTCCGGATATGCGGCGTGGTCGGTTTCGTAGCGGAATTCGGTGTAGTTGTAGCCTACCACGTCAAGGGCTTCCGGGTAACCTGTATAGTTGGACATCGCGACTCCTGCAAGAGCGGCTGTGACCGGTCTTGTCGGGTCCGCTTTCCTCACCGCCTTGGCAAGCCTTTCCGCAGTAGGGCCGAGATACTCTGCCTGAGGATTGTCCTTCTTCCACTTCATGGTGCTTTTCTGGCCTATCTTCGCGGTGTCGAGAGCAGGATGGGAGTAAGGGTCGTTAGGGTAGTCAATCTCGTTGCCTATGCTCCAGAGAATGATGGAAGGGTGGTTTCGTCCGCTGAGCACCATGTCGGTAACGTCTCGTACGCTCCAGTCCTCGAAGAATTCTGCATAGCCGTCCATGCTCGGGCTGTTGCCCACATTCCAGCCTTCCACCCACTTCCTTTTCGGAGAGCCCCATTCGTCGAAAGCTTCGTCCATCACGAGGAAGCCGAGCTCGTCGCAGAGGTCGTATACAGCCGCTGCCTGAGGGTTGTGACTCATGCGCACGGCGTTCACACCCAGGGTTTTGAGCGTTTGAAGTTTTTCCTTCCATATTGACGGGGGAACAGCCGCGCCGAGGCTGCCGCTTTCGTGGTGGAGGCAAACGCCCTTTATCTTCATGTTCTCCCCGTTGAGGAAGAAACCCTTGTCCGCGTCAAAGGCGAAACTTCTTATACCCGTCACGGTCTGGCTTTCCTCAACCTTCACTCCGTTTCTGTAAATCGTTGTGAGGACGGTATACAGGTTTGGCTTGTCTGTAGACCATAGCTTGGGCTTTTCAAGTAAAAGCTCCTGGGTAACAACGGCTTTGCCTCCATTTTTGACGGTCACTTCCTTGCGGCAGCCGCCAAGTATCTCATAGCCGTCCTTTTCCATTATCCTATGTCTCACGGTGACTTCGGCGTCCTTGTCCGATTCGTTCAGAACCGTGGTTTCTATTTTCACGACGGCCTCTTTCCCGTTGATTTCCGGAGTGGTCACGAAGATGCCCCAGTTGTCGGCATGTACGGGGTCGCTGGATACAAGATGCACGCTGCGGTATATGCCGGAGCCGGTGTAATATCTCGAGTCGGCATATTTGGAGTGGTCCACCACGACTTTCACCGTATTGTTCTTTCCGCAATTGACATAAGGGGTGATGTCATAGATGAATGGCAGCCAGCCGTTGGGCCTGTAGCCGACCTTGCTGCCGTTGACATAAACAGTGCTGCAGCAGTATACTCCCTCGAAATACAGGTGGAGCTTCCGGCCTGCCTGTGAGTTGTCGATGAAGAGATTCTTTTCGTATGTGCCTATGCCTCCCGGGCGGTAGCCTGTGCCGCTGGCAAAAGCCTTGGAAGCCGGATACTCGATGCTCCAGTCATGCGGGAGGTCTACGATGCGCGTGTCATGACCCTCGAGAGTGAAGGCCCATCCTTCGTTTATGGTGTGATGCTCTCCGAAACAAATCTGTGCGTGCGCAAAGTCTGCAAAGGCTGCCATCAGGGCAATTATGGCGAAAGTTCGTTTCATGAAACTATTTTTTTAGAGAAGGCAGTTGAACGTTGTTGTCTTTTATCCATTTGTGCATCTCCTTCGTGGCCTCGGTGGTGCCGGCCTTGGCGAGGGCTTCCCAGTTCTTCTTGCCGAAGAGTGCG
>JABUTS010000090.1 GCA_021443565.1 Bacteroidales bacterium
AATTCCCTTGGCCGAAAGCATATGGCGTATCTTCACCTCGCCCCAGCCGTTGACCGCCGACTTCTCCCGCGCGTAAGCCGTCGCATAGCGCAGGTCATCCACATACCTGTCCTCAAGCAGGGATGCAACTATCTCCTCCGCCGCGTGAACATCACCCTCCATCCCGGCGAGAGCCTTCTTTCTCACGTCCGAAGTGCAGTATTCCCTGCGGGAACAGCTTCTGCGCAACCTGTCAAGAAGTCTGAGAGCCTTGGCTTCCATCCGCCGTCAGTATCAGAAATTATAGCCTATGGTGAAGTAGAAGCCGATTTTGGCGGACTCCTTCATGTCGGTGGCGTGAAGGTTGAGGGTGATTGGACCGACTATGGAGTCATACGAATACTCGAGACCGCCTCCGAAGACTCCTGTTCCGCCCTTGGCATCGCTCACGAACTGACTGAAATCATTGCCGTCACGCACATAGTCGGCTATCAGGGTGATGTAGTTGTTTGTGGAAAGCCTGAAACGGAAGTCCGTCCTTGCAATGGCCATCACGTTCCTCCTCGCCCATACGTTGTTCACGCCTATGAAAGCCATCTGGGAACCTATATATCGCCCCGCAAGAGAGCCGCCTATGTAGTTCGCGTACATCATCGGTGTCTGAGTGCCGGAAATCCAGCGGAAGTTCACCGACGGCAGGAAGGTGAAGCAGCGCCCGAGGCTGAACGCGGCCTTCGCGTCTGCTCCCGCCACATGGAAAGGCTGGAAATCGTCAAGGGTGGACTTCAGCTTCCACTGCCAGAACACATTGAAATTCACGCCCCTTGTCGGGAAATAGCCGTCGTTGAAAGTATAGGTGCCCACGTTTGCGAAAGCCCCGGCGAAGGACTGGGTCTTCTGTGGGGCAGAGTATTCCATCCCGGCGAAATGATTCATGTCCACAAGGCTCGGGAGCCACCAGAAGTCGTTCTCCACGCCCGCCTGGAAGTCAAACCACACCCATTTGATATTCGATATGTAGGCCTTCTGGGACGACTTGAAATATTCCATGTTCAGGCGGTTGCCATCGCTGTAGTCGAGTATCTTCATGTTCAGCCACTTTGCGTCGGCCTCCAGGTTGAAGGTCGGGGTGCGCACCGCCTGGAAAGTATAATGTACGTTCAGGTAAGGGTTTGCAGCCAGCATGGCTGTGAAGTCGAGGGTGGAGCCCTTGAGCTTGTGGGCGTTGAGCCCAATGTTCAGCCATGCCTGAACCACCTCCTCGGTGTCGAAGCGTCCTCCCAGGCCAACCCTGTGGACCGGGCCCTTCTTACAGTTGAATTCGAGGTCGAAAGGCTCCTTGCTGCCATGCAGTGTATAGGTCACATGATCGAAGGTCTGGGTGCCGTATATCGTAGCCTCCGCGGCCTCTATGTCACTGCGGTCAAGCAGGAAATATCCGCTTTCCGGGGTCTTGTAAAGTTTGACCTTGGAGAGGAGTATGACCTTCTCCGTCTTGCTGACTCCGGTCATGTCCACACTCCTGACTTTCACCTTGCGCGAGGTGATGTCCACGGCATGGCCGTATGGCACGGTCAGCATACCCTTCACCCTCTGCCTGATGGAGTCGAGCGCAGGTCCCTGCTTCCTTGCTGCATCATAGCCCCTGCTCACCAGTTCCGCAATTGCAGCGTCATCGAAGCTGAGCATGCCGTATGGAGGAATGAGGGGAGATATGGTCACGTCGGGAAGGGAAATGTTGTTCTCAAAGGCTTCGCGTCCGAGCATGTCTATGCTCTGGTTGACTATGTCTGCAAGATTGTTGATTTCCGAATAGGTCTTGTTCGCCTCAGCGAGGGTGACCCCTATCACTATGTCAGCCCCCATCTTCTTGGCAAGCTCCGTAGGATAATTGTCCCTCATGCCTCCGTCCACAAGCACCATCCCGTCAACCTTGACGGGGGCGAACATGGCTGGAATTGACATGGTGGAGCGCATGGCTGTAGGCAGACTGCCGTTGTGCCAGACCTTGCCCTTGCCGCTGACAAGGTCTGTTGCCACACATGCGAAAGGCACGGGAAGGTCGGCAAAGGCTATCGAGTCCTGATAGCCTGCTGAAAGGCCCTTCAGTATGTTGTTGACATTGTATCCATAGAGATACCCGGACGGGAGACTGGACAGAACCCTTTCCTTGAATGAAGACTCATCGTCGGCTCCGAGTTTCAGCTTGGCAAGACGCACGTTGTTGCCGTCAGCGTACTGGACTTCCGAACGGTTGCTTTCCTTGCTGTAGTAGAACGGAAAGGAGAGGAGATATTTCTCCTTGTACTTGATTTCGTTGTATGGTATGTACTTTCTCGGCACCTTGTCGGAAAGAGCCACCGACCAGTCTATCGCAGTGATGATGGAGTCGAGCTGCTGCCCGGTGTAACCCAGAGAGTAGAGTCCGCCAACCAGACCGCCCATGCTGGTTCCGAGCACGAGGTCAACGGGAATCCCCACTTCTTCGAGATAGCGTATCACACCCACATGGGCTGCACCTTTCGCGCCGCCGCCGCTGAGAACGAGCGCCACCGTGGGACGCACCCTGCGTATGTTTTCCATCCTCTCGCGGCTGCGGGTGATGGCAATGGAATCCCCCACTGGGTCGAGTCCGAGATTGATTCCGTCGTAAGGTCCCGTCGCTATCCTCTTCACGGGATTAGGCATGGAAGGCTGTGCGAGCGCCGGCATGAGCGAAAGCGCAAGCAGCATAAAAATGGCTATCCTTTTCATCTCTGTTCAGTTTTTGCAGCATGTTCTCCAGCGAGAAGGCCGCAGGCTGCGAGTATGTCCTCCCCGCGCGAAGCCCTTATGGTCGTGGTGATTCCCAACCTGTTGAGGCGGTCGCGGAAGTTCTCCATCACCACTTGGGAAGAAGATTCGTACGGGAAATCGGGTATCTTGTGGAAACGTATGAGATTTATCCTGCATTCAAGGCCCTTGAGCAGACGCCAGAGGGCATCGGCATGAGCCTTGTCGTCGTTGAAGCCGGCGAACATGGTGTATTCGAAGCTGACCCTTCGCTGGCCGCTGAAATCATACTGCCTGATGAGGGCAAGTACGTCCCTGACGGGGAAGGCCTTCTCGGCGGGCATCATTGAAAGCCTTTCGGCCGGAATCGGATTGTGGAGACTGACGGCAAGATTGCAGCGGGTCTGGTCAAGATAGCGTTTGAGGGCGGGTATCACGCCTATGGTGGAGAGGGTGATTCTCTTGGGACTCCATCCGAAGCCCCAGTCTGCGGTGAGAATCTCTATTGCCCTCATCACGTTGTCGTAGTTGTCAAGAGGTTCGCCCATGCCCATGAATACGGTGTTGGTAAGCTGGTCCGATTCGTCTATGGCTATGAACTGGGAGATGATGTCGGCCGCCGAAAGGTTGCCGTGGAAACCCTGGCGACCCGTCATGCAGAAGCGGCAGTTCATCCTGCAGCCGCTCTGGGAAGATACGCAGAGGGTAGCGCGGTCTCCGTCCGGTATCATCACCGCCTCTATTGCAGCTTCTTCAAGTCCTTCGTCGCGGGAACTGCTCCAGTTGAGTTCACGGCTATGGGCACAACGCACAGGGAAGAGGTACTTTCTGGTGCCGTCGGACGACTGCATGACGGTGAGGGGGGACTGCACGCCCACCTCATATTTCCCGTTCAGGGCGGCGCGGGCGGCCTTCGACAGGTTGGTCATCTCGTCTATTGTCCTGACTTTCTTGACATAAAGCCACGACGCCATCTGCCTGGCCGTGAATTTGGGAAGGCCAAGCTCAAGGGTGACCCGTGAGAGTTCCTCAAGGTTTTTTCCTATCAGTCTTATCTTCATATCAATGAATACAAAACTCAATTTCCGCACTCGCGAAGCTGATGTACAAAAGTACAAAAAAGAGCTTATATTTGCGATGTGAAAAGTTTAAAGAACATATTTCGTCTCCTGACTGCGGCCCTGGTACTGGCGGGCGTCGGAGCTTGCTGTGAAAAGCACAAAGGCGACGACACGGGAGACAAATACGAGAAGGTAGTTATGCTCTATGCTGCCGGATTCAACACAATCAGCAGCTACATCAGGGTGAATGTGGATGAGGATCTTCCTGCGGGCTGGCTGCCCTCCGCTAATGACAGCAAGAGGGTGATGCTGGTTTTCAGCCACTTCCCGAAAGTGGACAGGAACTACAACAAGCCTACCGCGCCTGCGCTTTTCAGGATGTATAGGCAGGGCGAGAACGTGGTCTGCGACACCCTTCTGACCTTCCCTGAAGGGACCATGGCCACCCAGGCGAGCACGCTCAGGGAGGTTCTCGAGTTCGTGAAGGAGAAGTATGACTCCGAGGAATACGGAATGATATTCTCATCCCACGGCACAGGCTATCTGCCTCAGGGATACTATTCCACGAGCGGCAACGATGAAAAGTCCTATAGTTTCTCCTCAGGGGCGGAGCGCAGCCAGAGAAGGGGCTATGACTTCGGCAATTCCGAGACGGGCGTGCTGAAGACAAGGGAAGACTGGTATGACCCGTCCATGCCTGCCGTCAAGAGCGTGGGCCAGGAGCAAAGCGGAACCATAGGTAATTACACGGCTTACGAGATGACTCCGCAGGAGTTTGCCGGAGCTTTTCCCATGCATTTCAAGTACATACTCTTCGACGCCTGCTTCATGGGCGGTATAGAGATGGCATACGAACTGAAGGACGTCTGCGACATAATGGGCGGCTCCCAGGCCGAAATCATTGCCGAAGGCTTCGACTACACCACCATTACCAACCACCTGCTCAACACAAAGGAATCCAGCCCCGAGAGTGTGTGCAGGGACTTTTATGAGAGATATCAGAACATGAGCGGCGTATACCGTTCGGCGACAATCTCCATGGTGGACTGCAGAAAACTGGACAGGCTTGCCGAGGTTTGCGGCCGCATATTCGAGAATAACCGCAGCGGTCTGGAAGCAATAAATGCAGGCAAAGTCCAGAAGTTTTTCAGATTTGACGACTGCTGGTTTTATGACCTTGAAAGCATAGTCAGAAATTCTGGCGCAAGCCAGGCTGAACTTGACGAGCTCCAGGCTGCCCTTGACGAATGCGTTATCTACAAGGCTGCCACAGACCATTTCATGTACTATTTCAACATCGAAGAATTCTGCGGATTCAGCATGTGCCTCCCATGCAAGGCTGGGCCGCAGCTCAAACTCTATTACCAGGACCTTGCGTGGAACAGGGCCAGCGGGCTTATCAGATAAACTCGCTGCCGGGCAGGTTATCAAGACAGGTAACAAGGCAGACAGCCCTCAGGGCTCCGCAATTAGGCAGGTCCCGAGCTTTTCAGCCGTCGCCTCATCTATCGCGCCGGCCTTTTTCATATCCTCCAGCGTCAGGCGCTCCCTGGGACTGGACTTGCGGTAGAGAACTATGCTGCGCGCGTGCCTCCTGCCTATGAAGGGATGGAGTTCGAGGCTGTCCTGAGGAAGGGTCCACAACGGATAGGGGCGGGAGTCGGTGATGCAGGTAAGGTCGTCTATGGCCCTGAGCATGTCCTCGCTGAAGTTCCATATTCCCAGCAGCTGGCGTTTGGAGCTGTAGCTGCCGCCCAGTTCCCTGCGGAACGACACCATCTTCGATGCGAACCAGGGACCTATGCCCGGAAGGGTGTCGAAGGCTGCCGAGTCCGCCTTGTTAAGGTCTATGAGGGGGATGTCAATGAATTTTTCGAGCCTTCTGTAAACAGAATCTGCCACCACATAGCTTTTCGCGAAGTCGGAGGGGCGGCGGAAGCGGCCGCCTTTCTGGCGATACCGGTCTATGGATTCGGCCTGAGCTTTCGTGAAGCCCAGACGCTGAAGATCCGCCACACTGACCGTGTTGGGGTCGAAACGGAAGTTTTCATAGCTTCGCATTGCTTCCCTGGCCTTCTCGACAGCGGGATGATGGGGCGCGTCCCTGCGCACGGTGCGAACCTCTCCGGCAGACTGAGCGGGTGGCCGGCTGCCGCCGGAATCTTCCTGCAAGTCCCTGAACACATAAACCGTATCGGGGGCATCTCTGGCTGCAGCCACCTTGAGAGTGGCGGAACGATGGACAAGAAGGGCTGTCTGATAACCCGTAACGAGAAAGACAAGAGCAACCACTCCTGTCGCAAACGAGGCCGAAAGGCCGTTTCCTGATGATTTTTTCATAGCGTGAGTCTTTTGGACCGCACGCGGGCGACTGCCCTATTCTTCCGTTTCTTCTTCGGACCTGTAGTCCTTCTTAGCCTTCTTCAATTCCGGCGCTCCCGCAACGACGAGGACAATCTCGCCCTTGGGGTCATGTTCCGAATACCACGCAGCCAGTTGGGAAAGAGTGCCCCGGCGATGTTCTTCATGGAGCTTCGAAATTTCCCTCGCGACCGAACATTCCCTATCGGGACCGAAGGCCTCCGAAAGTTGCTGCAGAGTCTTCGCAAGGCGATATGGAGACTCATATAAAATCAAGGTCCTGTGCTCCGACGCAAGTTCCTGAAGGCGGCTTTGGCGGCCCTTCTTCTGGGGCAGGAAGCCCTCGAAACAGAAGCGGTCGCACGGAAGGCCGGAACTCACTATGGCCGGTATGCATGCCGTCGGGCCGGGAAGAGTCTGGACTTCAATGCCCTCCGCGGCGCAGGTCCTTGCAAGCAGAAAGCCGGGGTCGGAAATGCCGGGAGTACCCGCATCGCTTACCAGCGCGACGTCGAGACCGTCGAGTATCCTCTCCTTGACCAGCTCGACAGTCTTGTGTTCATTGTATTTGTGGTGGGATTCGAGGCGGCAGTGTATGTCGTAGTGTTTGAGAAGCACCGAACTCGTGCGGGTATCCTCGCAGAGTATGAGACCCACGGACTTCAGCACGTTGACTGCCCTGAAAGTCATATCCTCGAGATTGCCCACGGGGGTAGGCACGATATAGAGCTTTCCCGCAACCATTATGCCTTCCTGATCTTTCTTCTGGCCGCCATCATGAAGCGGTAGACAGTCTCCGAGTCCATGTTCCACTGAGGGAATTTCTCCTCGAGCAGGTTGACGGCAGCATCAAGGCTGTCGATGGCGTTGAGCTCGGAAACCACTGAGGTGAAGAGCTCGGGCGCTCCGCCGAAGAGGGTATTGATGAATAGTATCCTGTCGTTCAAGGAGATGGCGCTCATTATGTTCTTGACCTCGGTGCCTGGCATATCGGTTTTCCATGCGGGAACATCGGACATTACGTCGAGCACAGCCTTCTTATGAGGGCGGTTGGCGCTGTTGATGTCCTTTACGGGAGCTGCCGCAGGCTGAGGAGCCATGAAGAAATCCGGCATGTCGTCATCTGGTTCAGCCACCTGTGCAGGTTTCACGACTGTCCCGGTGGCAGGTGCAGGCGCCGGTGCTGGAGCAGGTACAGATACCGGCTCCGGCTCGATGACAGGCTCCGGTTCAACTTCCAGTGCGGGCTCGGGTTCCGGAGAAATCGCGGCTGCAGCGACGGGCTCGACGGCCGGTGCGGGCTCGGGTTCCGGAGAAATCACGGCTGCAGCGACGGGCTCGACGGCCGGTGCGGCCGCGTCCAGGTCTATGTCGAGGTCTATTGCCGAAGCCGGGGCTCCGCTTTCCTCGTCCAAAGCCTGCTGAAGTCTGAACAGTTTCGATTCGAGGTCAAACACCTCACCCTGTATCCTCTGCATGAGATCCCTGATCTCCTGAATGAGAGCCTGCTGTGAATTATCCATATCGTTTTTCATCACTATCTCCCGCAAAAATAATCATTTGTTTCGTCACGGGCAACAAAAAACCCGGCCATAAGACCGGGTTTCAAAAAGTCTCGGGAGAGACTACTTCTTAGCCTCAGCTACAGAAACAGCCCTGAACTCCTTGAGATCCTTCATGAGAGCAAGAGCAGCCTTGCGAGCGCGTGCGCCAGCAGCCTTGTTGCCCTTTTCTACCTGAGCAGCAGCTTCCTTGGTGAACTCTGCCATTTCAGCATTGATCTTTTCTACGAGTGCCTTCATTTTGTGGAATTTTTTAGTGGTTTGTTGTTAGACTTTTCAAAACTACCCGCAATATAAGCAATTAGATATCAAAAAGCAACAAAACATGGAAAAAACGCTCTTCAGAGACATTATTCCTGCCTCTTCGGCTTCGTATTAACCACATTCATAGCCCTTTCCGGCCCCATGAGCGCAAAAGCCTTCACTCCTTCAACGACCTTTTTGCAAAGTTCCGGCATCTGCTCCGCCTCCTCTTCAGTGAGCTGTCCGAGGACGAAGTCAACCTGCTGTCCGCGCAGAAAGTCATTGCCTATGCCCATGCGTATGCGGGGGAAGGCGTCGCTTCCAAGCAGTTCGATTATGTTCTTCAGGCCGTTGTGGCCGCCGTCGCTGCCGTTCTTGCGCATTCTCACCGCCCCGAAGGGAAGATTGAGGTCGTCGGAAATCACCAGCACGTTTTCAATGGGGACATTAAGTTCCTGCATCCAGTAGCGTACGGCCTTGCCGCTGAGATTCATGTAGGTGGAGGGCTTGAGCAAGGTGAACTTGCGCCCCTTGAAGGAAATCTCCGCGACGTCTCCGTAGCGTCCGGACTTGAAAACGACATTGGATGCCTGAGCCCAGGCATCCAATACCATAAATCCCATGTTGTGTCTCGTGCAGGCGTATTCAGCGCCTATGTTGCCGAGACCCGCAACAAGATAGTTCATCTGTAATAGTCAGGCAATCTGATTATGCGTTTTTGGCCTGCTGGGTAGCACGAGTAGGACGTACAGAGCAGATGATGGTGGCTTTAGGAGAAACGATGCTTACGTTCTCGTAGTTGAGGTCGCCTGCCACAATCTGCTTGCCGAGCTTGAGGTTGGTGGTATCCACCTCGAGAACGTCAGGAAGGTTCTCGATGAGGGCGCTGACCTTGAGTGAACGTGAAGATACGAGGAGCTTGCCGCCGACCTTCACACCCTCTGAGTGACCGGTAACCTTTACAGGCACGTCTATGGTGACTGGCTTGTCGACAGAAACTGCGAGGAAGTCCACGTGGAGGGTTTCGTCGGTTACAGGGTGGAACTGGAGCTCGTGAAGAACCGCCAGATACTCTGCTCCATTATCAAGCTTGAGCTCTACGATGTATGAATTCGGAGTGTGGGTAAGAGCCTTGAGCTCCTTTGCGTCGATTGTGAAGAGAACGTTCTCCATTCCGTTGCCGTAAAGATTGCAAGGAACCGCGCCGTTGCGGCGGATGCTCTTCACTGATGCCTTGTTGCCTGCCTGGCGAACATGGCCGCTGATAGTAAGATGCTGCATTGTTTTGTTTGTTAAAAATGTGTTACTCAGTCTGGTAAGGGCCAGACCCCATTGCACCAAAAGCCCTCAGACTTTTATAGCGGGCGCAAAGATATGAAAAAAATTCTAAACATGTTCCACCTCGGGATTAAGTTCTATCCCGAAACGCTCACGTACTGAAATCATTATCTTCTTTTCAAGAGAAATTATCTCTTCCGGAAGCGCCATTCCGGTATGGTTGACTATCACCAGAGGCTGCCTTTCCCAGACAGCCGCGTTGCCGCTACGCCTGCCCTTCCATCCGCACTGCTCTATAAGCCATGCCGCAGGTATCTTCACGCTGCCGTCAGGGAGGTCATAGTGAGGCACCGGTGACTGGGAAGAAGACGCGACTGCATCATAAACCTTCCTTTCTACGACAGGGTTCTTGAAGAAACTTCCGGCACTGCCCGTCTTCGCGGGGTCCGGGAGTTTTTCCTCGCGTATTCCGACAATCACGCGGCGAACCAGCTCGGGAGTGGGCCCGACACCGCCCGAAGCCTCGAGCACAGCCTCCTTCAAGTGGCCGTAGGAGAGTGACGGGCCATCCGCATCAAGATGGAAGACCACGTGGGTCACGATATAGCGGCCCTTCATGCCTTCACGCTTGAAAACCGAGTCCCTGTAGGCATAACCGCAGTCAGCAACCCCGAACCTCACCATCTCGCACTCCTCAAGGTCGAAGCAGTACACTTCGCTGACTATATCCTTGACCTCAACTCCGTAGGCTCCTATGTTCTGAACGGCGGCAGCACCCACGTCTCCGGGTATGAGAGAGAGATTTTCCGCGCCCCATAGTCCCTTCGAGGCAGCCCAGGCGCAGAAAGAGTCGAAATTCACGCCCGCACCCACGCTGTAAAGACCCTTGCCGAGGCTCTCGATGAAGGAAATCTTCGAGTGCAGCAGCGTGCCCGGAAAATCGCCGGTGAAGAGAAGGTTGCTGCCTCCTCCTATGGGAAGGACGGGCTTGGGAAGGTCTTCGATTTCAAGGTCTATGAGGTCGGAGACGCTGTCATATTCGACCAGACAGCGGCAGGTCACCTTCATGCGGAAGGTGTTCATGGCGCTGATGTCGCAGCCGTAGCTTTTCTTCAGCATGGATCAGCAGACTTTCGAGCCAGGCTTGACCTCATGCTCGAGCCCGGTCACAGCAAGGCTGCCGTCCCAGTTCTCGGCGCTAAGTATCATGCCCTGGCTTTCTATTCCCTTGATCATCCTCGGAGCAAGGTTTGCCACGAAGAGCACCTGTCGTCCCACGAGCACGGACGGATCCGGATAGTGCTGGGCTATGCCAGAAAGTATTGTTCGAGGTGTGCCTGTGCCGTCGTCGAGGGAGAATTTCAGCAGCTTGTCGCTCTTCTTCACGTTCTCGCAGCTGAGCACGGTGGCAACCCTGATGTCGAGCTTGAGGAAGTCGTCAAAAGGAATGTTTCCGGCCACGGGCTCAGGCTTCCAGTTCTTTGCGGCTTCGGCCTTTGCCGCCTCCGCATTGAGCCTGCGCACTTCCTCGAGCTTGTCAAGCTGGAACTGAATGGTTTCATCCTCAATCTTTTCAAACAGAAGGACAGACTCGCCCAGCGCATGGCCTTCCTCAAGAAGGTCGGTGCGTCCGAGGCTGTCCCACTCGAAGCTTTCCATTCCGAGCATGCCGCGGAGCTTTGCAGCAGAGAAAGGAAGGAAAGGCTCAAAGGCAATCGCAAGATTGGCGCTGATCTGAAGCGAGAGGTTGAGTATGGTGGCCACACGGCCCATATCAGTCTTCGCGACCTTCCAAGGCTCGGTTTCCGCAAGGTACTTGTTACCTATGCGGGCGAGTTCCATAGCCTCCTTCTGGGCGTCACGGAATTTGAATTCTTCAAGCAGTTTCTCAACGTTCTCCTTGACCGTGGCAAACTCCGAAAGAGTAGTGCGGTCATATTCCGAAAGTTCTCCACAGGCAGGCACCTTACCCTCGAAATACTTCTCGGTGAGCTTCATCGCACGATTTATGAAGTTGCCGAAAATAGCGACGAGTTCATTGTTGTTGCGTGCCTGGAAGTCCTTCCATGAGAAGTCGTTGTCCTTGGTCTCGGGAGCATTGGCGGTAAGGACATAGCGGAGCACGTCCTGCTTGCCCGGCATCTCCTCGAGATATTCGTTGAGCCATACGGCATAATTCCTTGAGGTGGAGATCTTGTCTCCCTCAAGGTTGAGGAACTCGTTCGAAGGCACGTTGTCCGGAAGGATGTAGTCGCCATGGGCGTGGAGCATCGCAGGGAAGACTATGCAGTGGAAGACTATGTTGTCCTTGCCGATGAAGTGAATCATACGGGTTGTGTCGTCCTGCCACCAGGTCTGCCAGCTGCCGAGTTCAGGATGGGCGTCGCAGAGTTCCTTGGTATTTGATATATAGCCTATAGGAGCATCGAACCATACATAGAGTACCTTGCCCTCGGCACCTTCAACCGGCACAGGGATACCCCAGTCAAGATCGCGGGTGACAGCGCGTGGCCTGAGACCGCCGTCGAGCCAGCTCTTGCACTGGCCGTACACGTTCGGGCGCCATTCCTTATGTTCTTCGAGTATCCACTTCTCCAGCCACTCCTGATCCTTGTCCAGAGGGAGATACCAGTGGGTGGTCTCCTTCTTTACCAGAGGGTTTCCGGTCTCAGCGTTGTATGGGTTGATGAGTTCGTCCGGCGAAAGGGTGGAGCCGCATTTCTCGCACTGATCCCCGTATGCGCCGTCTGCGTGGCAGCGGGGGCACTCACCCTTGATGTTCCTGTCGGTGAGGAAGTGGCCGGTCTGCTCGTCGTAGAACTGCTCGGAGGTCTGCATTATGAATTTGCCGTCATCGTAAAGCTTGCGGAAGAAGTCAGCCGCGAACTTGTGGTGGATGTCGCTGGTAGTGCGGCTGTAGACGTCGAAGCTGACTCCGAAGTCCTCGAATGATTTCTTGATGATGCCGTGATAGCGGTCCACCACGTCCTGGACCGTGCATCCCTCCTTGCGGGCGCGTATGGTCACGGGAACGCCATGTTCGTCCGAGCCTCCGATGAAAAGCACCGGGCGGCCCTTGAGACGAAGGTAGCGCACATATATGTCTGCAGGCACGTAAACGCCTGCGAGGTGGCCGATGTGAACGGGACCGTTCGCGTAAGGGAGCGCAGCGGTCACGAGAGTCCTTTTGAATTCCTTTTCCATTATGTCAGATTATATCATTGTCTTTAAATGCGCCCGGCTACACGTGGCCGAGCCTGTTCTTGAGCATAACCTTGATGGCGCTGAGGCGGCTTATGTCCGCCAGGAGTTCCTCAACGTTTCCGGCATCGGGCGAAGCCAGAGCTCTGGTCTTCTCTGCGATTTCCTTCTCCACCCTCTTGCTCTGGTATATCATCATGGCCCGGGGCACGTTTATCACCAGTATCGTTTCGGTCTTGGTGAGGGATTTTACATAGTTTTCGACCGTAAGGGCATACTTGTCTATCAGAAGTTCCCGGGCTACTGCGGCTATCTGCGGGTCTTCGCTGTTGAGCAGCCTGGTCTGGATCTTCTGCTGGTCAAGTCCCTGGTCGAAGAGCTCGAAATATGTGTCATATACCTTGGCGTATATCTCATTGACAAAGTCCATCGAGTCGCCGGCAAGGGAGTTGTCTATGAATTCAGCCACGGTGATGGATCCGCCGTCAGTGGGACGGAACTCGGAATCGGGGCTGAACATGAGTTCGTCCAGTCCGTTGTTGAGCATGAAATCCAGCAGGGCAAGTTCCGACGACGCAAGTTCCCTGTCCGTGAGTTCGGAAGCGAAAGGCATAGGTGTGACGCCACGCCTTGGACGGGGGTTTTCAGCCGGAGCTGCGACCTCTCCCCCGGCTGGTGTGGCCGGCTCCTGAGCCTGGCGCTGGGAGTTTTCCCTCTCGCGACGCTTCTGCTCATCTATTATGCGTTTCTCCCTGGTGGCCCTGGAGCGCTCCGAAAGCAGGTCCTGCTCCACTCCGAAGCGTTTTGCTGCGCTTTCTATATAGGTCTGTCTCTTGATGCGGTCAGGCATCAGAGAAATCAAGTCCGCTATCTGGTTGAGCACCTCGGCCTTCTTCAGAGGATCGGAGGAATTGTCTCCCAGCACCATGTCCGTGACATAGTCAACAAGGTCCTGCTCATGAGTCCTTATATATTCCTCGAATTCCTCTCTGGTGACCTTGCGGGAGTATGAATCCGGGTCCTCGCCTTCAGGAAGGAGGACAGCCTTGACGTTCATCCCGGCGGCAAGCACGAGCTCCATGCCTCTGAGGGCTCCATGCACCCCCGCCGCATCGGCATCGTACATTATGGTAACATTGTCCGTGAAGCGGTGGATAAAGTCCACCTGATTGGCAGTCAGCGAGGTGCCGCAGGATGCGACAACGTTCGACAGGCCTAGCTGATGCATGGACACAACATCCACGTTTCCTTCCACGAGTATACACCTGTCCGCCTTGGAAATTGCATTCTTGGCGAGGCTTATGCCATAGAGGGCCTTGTTCTTTTCATAAATTGCAGTCTCGGGAGAGTTCACATACTTTGCGACGGACTTGTCCGTGCGGAGAGTGCGGCCTCCGAAAGCAATCACGCGTCCGGTTGCGGAATAAATCGGGAATATCACCCTTTCGGCGAAGCGGTCATAGACACTGCCGTCCTCCCGGCGTATGCACAGGCCCGCATCCACCAGATACTCTTCCTTGAAGCCCTCTGCCTTGGCGGCAGTCAGGAGAGCCGTGCGGTCAGCAGGGCTCCATCCGAGGCCGAAGCGCCTGATAGTCTCGTCCTCAAGCCCGCGGGAGCGCAGATACTGGTAGCCCACTCCCCCATCCTTGTCGAGGCTTCCGGCGAAGAACTTCGCAGCGAACTCGGAAACGAGGTACAGGCTTTCACCATGCTGTCTCGCCGCTATTTCCTCCGCGCTTTCCTCCTTTTCCTGAACTTCGATATTGTAGCGTTTAGCCAGCCATTTCAGGGCTTCAGGGTAGGTCAGGGATTCATGTTCCATGATGAAACCCACGGCAGTGCCGGACTTGCCGCAGCCGAAGCACTTGTATATGCCCTTGGCCGGGGTCACAATGAACGACGGGGTCTTCTCATTGTGGAAGGGGCAGCACGCGATATAGCTGGCTCCGCGCTTTTTCAGAGACACGAAGTCACCTATCACGTCAACCACCTGCGCGGTGTCGAGAATGAGGTCTACCGTCGCTTTGGGAATCATCAGTCTATCTTTTCAAATTCGGCATCCTGAACAAGATCTCCCGCC
Organism: Bacteroidales bacterium; assembly: GCA_021443565.1. Lineage (GTDB taxonomy): Bacteria > Bacteroidota > Bacteroidia > Bacteroidales > UBA932 > Cryptobacteroides. The sequence goes on from JABUTS010000090.1 coordinate 14,541, forward strand.
GGACTGCCCGAAACAGCATTGTCCGACGGTCTGCCTGCAGACTGCCTGGTGTTTGCAGAATCATCCTGCTCCGTCTGCCTGAACTTCGCCTCATATTCATTCTTCGCCTTCTTCATCTTGAAGGTGAGCACGAGTTCCCCCGTTCCGTAGACCATGAGCGCGATGCCAGCCAGCATGGCGAGGGTGGCCGAAGAGAAGGAATGGATGAAAAGCAGCAGGGCAGAGAACAGTATCACTATGAAAGGCAGGAGGAAGAGCATGCCCATGGATGAGAAGCTTGCCGCGCTTATCATCACGACGAGAAGGAAGACTGCCGCGGCTATCAGCAGTATGCCTATTATGGTAAGCACCCCGGGGCCTATCTTGTCCGCGAAGCGGAAAAGTATGAGGGCCAGGAGGATATCTACCACAAAATTGGCCCAGTCCACGCCCGAGGACGGCAGTTTCCTGAATACGGGAAGCAGCACGGTCGTGATGGCCGTGAATACGAGCAGCCCGGCTATGATTTTCACCACCACGGTAAAGGCCTGGTTGATTCCGCCGGGATAAAACAGCAATATGGCTCCCACCGCAAAGGCGAAGAGGCCTCTGATGAGGCTGGAATAAGGTTTCCTGAATCCTAAAGTTATCATGTGTCTTAATTTGATTGCTTGCAGGGCAAGTTGAGTTCAATCTGCAAAAATAAGAAAAATACTGCAGTTTGGACATAGTGGTCCGGCTGCAATTCCTTTATCTTTTGTAACTTTAGCCCACCAATTAAAACAATCATGAAAAAAGTCCTCATCTCTGCCACGACCCTAATTGCGGCGTGTATTTCAACCTATTCTCAGAATAGTGGCACTTATTTCGTGGACGGATTCCACGGCGGTGTCTATGGTCATTACCCCATGGAAAGTTACACGAAGTACATGTCCGACCTTCTCGACCAGCATCCCGACTGGAAGATGTGCATAGAGATAGAGCCCGAAACCTGGGACAGCGTGAAGGTCGTGACTCCGGAAGAATTCGTGCGTTTCCGCGAGAAGGTGGCCGGTAGCGGCAGGATAGAATTCACCAATCCGAGCTATGCTCAGCCTTACTGCTACAATGTCAGCGGGGAGAGCCTCATCAGGCAGTTCGAATACGGCATCAAATCACTCAAACGCAATTTCCCGGGTATATCCTTCAGCACCTATGCCGTGGAAGAGCCTTGCTTCACAAGCTGCCTGCCGCAGATACTAAAGGGCTTCGGATTCAGCTATGCTTCAATAAAATGCCCCAACACCTGCTGGGGAGGCTATGCGGCGGCCCGGGGAGGGGAACTCGTGCAGTGGACGGGGCCCGACGGCAGCGCACTCCTTGCCTCTCCCCGCCACGAGATAGAGGCCCTCGGCGACAATGTCTGGACTACCATTGCCAACGGAGAGTCCAACGACGATTATTTCAAGGCCTGCTTCGACGCGGGCTTCAAGCATCCTGTGGGCATGTGCTATCAGGATGCTGGCTGGACCTGGGGGCCTTGGCTCGGCTCGGACGGGCGCAGGCAGGGCGAGACCAGATATGTGACATGGAAGGAGTATTTCGAGGATATAGCTATAGATGTGGAGCCTGAGGTTTACCATTTCCACCAGGAGGACGCGTGCGGCGGTCTTGTATGGGGTTCGGAAGTGATGAACAATATCGCCCGTGAGGTAAGGGAGGCGGAGAACGGTCTTGTCGGCGCGGAGAAGATAGGGGTGATTGCCAACCTTGCGAACGGCTACAGATACAGCGGAAGGGACATGGACGAGGCATGGCGCTGCCTGCTGCTTTCGCAGCACCACGATTCCTGGATAGTGCCGTATAACAATCTCAAGAACAAGGGCACATGGGCGGACTGGATATGCGGGACATGGACCGGCACCAGCGACCTCGTGCGAGACAGGGTCATTGCCGGTGCGAAGGCAAGTTTCATGACCCGGAGCAAGGAGGACAGACAGGCTTACATAAGGGTATTCAACACCCTGCCTCAGAAGAGGGAGGAAGTTGTGTCGCTTGAAGTGCAGGAAATACCGTCTGGAGCAACTGTAAGCCTGACGGATGCTGACGGGAAGAAGGTGGAATGCTGGTTCGGGCCTGTGGACGGCACCAAGAGACTGGTGTTCATGGCCAAGGTCCCTGCCTTCGGCTATGCTTCATATAAACTTGATTTCGAAGGCGAAGGCGACGCACAGAGCCTCTGCACTCCCGCCAATGTGCTGGAAAACGAGATGTACCGCATAGAATTCAACCCCGACAGGGGCGGTACGGTCAGGAGCCTGATTGCAAAGAAGGACGGCAGGCGCGAAGTGGCGGCAAAGGGAGACATAGCCTTCGGGGAAATCAGGGGCTATTTCTACGACGAGAAGGCGTTCCGCTCGTCTGCTGACGGCAAGGCTTCGACATACCTGGTGGAAGACAATCCTTTCGAGAAGAAGATGAGAGTATGCGGCATGATTGCCGGCCACCCGTTCGTTGAGACTGTCACCATAAGGAAGAACGACCCGAAGATAGATTTCGACCTGACGATAGACTGGCAGGGCAATCCGGGCATAGGCACCTTCCGCCAGAACGACGGCTGGGCAAACCCCGTGCGCAGCTGCTACGACGAAAACGGCAAGCTCAACGTCTATTTCACCAACGGGCTGAAACGCGCGAAACTTTTCAAGAACGCGCCTTTCGACGTGTGCGAGAGCCGTCTTGAGAGCACGCAGTTCAACAACTGGAACGAAATCAAGCACAACATCATACTCAACTGGATTGACCTCGAGGGGAGAAACGGGAAGTCCATTGCCTTACTGACCGACCACACCGGGGCCTATGTGAACAGCCCCGACAAGCCACTCGGGCTTACAGTCCAGTATTCCGGCAACGGCCTCTGGGGCAGGGATTACCATATTACCGGCGCAACCAGGATGCATTTCGCAGTCCTCCCTCACAGCGGAGGATGGGAGCAGGTCGAGAGTGAGGACAGATGCTGGAACGAACCTCTGGTCTGCTCAGCCGAGGCTGGCCGCAAGGCCGAGGAGAAGTCCTTCATCGAAAGCGCGGACTATGAGATTTCAGCCGCCCACCTGACTGAAGGGGGCGTTCTTGTAAGGCTATATAATGCATCTTCTGACGATGCCGTCAAGAGCGTGCTGCTCGACGGCTCATTCAACTCGGCAATCGAAACGGACCTCGAAGGCAACGAGCTTTCTGCAATCTCCCTCGGCAGCAGGGACGGTCGCAAGGTG
>JABUTS010000099.1 GCA_021443565.1 Bacteroidales bacterium
AACCACGTTCACGTGCCATCCGGCCAGCCTCGCCCTCCAGCACATGTCAATTTCCTCCATGTGCGCGAAAAACGACGGATCCAGGCCTCCCAGACTCTTCCAGAGACCAGAGCGTATCATCAGGCACGCACCTGTTACCCACATGACTTCCTCCGGTATATCGTACTGCCCCTCATCCTTTTCCAGGCGCTTCATCACCCTGCCACGGCAGAAGGGGTAGCCGTAACGGTCTATATAGCCTCCGGCCGCTCCCGCATATTCAAAGCTGTCCCTGTCTGTATATGAATGAAGCTTGGGTGCGCATATTCCGCATTCAGGATGATACTCCATCCACTCTGTCAGAGGCTCCAGCCACCCGTCGGCCACCTCTATATCTGAATTGAGAAGCAGATAATAATCGGCATCCAGGCCTTCCAGAGCCTTGTCATAGCCTTCTGCAAAACCGTAGTTCCTGTCCATACTGATTACAGGAACCCGGGGAAAGCGCTCCGCCATCATTGGGAGAGAATCGTCACTCGAGCCGTTGTCGGCCACCATGACGACGTCCCGCACTCCGTCGACGGACTCAAGCAGAGGCGGGAGGAACTGCTCAAGCAGTTTCCTTCCGTTCCAGTTGAGTATGACTATGGCTGTACGCATTGAAATATGGTGAAGCTATGAGTGGTGGCAGCCCCCGTTGCAGCCGCCTTCGCCGTGGCATCCGCCCTCTTCGTGGTGACAGCCTCCTCCGCAGCCTCCGTTGCCTCCGTGACAAGCTCCGCAACCGCCCCTGTGCTTCTTTTCTCCGTAAAGGCCGTCGGCAAGTTCCTGCTCGGTAGCCTCACGTACATCTATGATTACGCCTTTGAAATTCAGCGTCTTGCCAGCCTTGTCAGAGTTCAGGTCCACCGTCACGGCCTCAGTTCCCACCTCGATTACCTTGCCCGGAATGACCTGGCCCCTGCCGTTTGAAAGCGGAACCACAGCGCCGACCCGGAGGAACTCTTCCATGAGAGTGCCGTCAGGATTGGTGAAAACAGCCATTGGAAGTTCTATCACCTTATTGGGATCATGTTCGCCGTATGCCTCTTCAGGCGATAGCGAAAATTCAAAACCGTCTCCGGCCACCAGCCCTTCAAGTTTCTCTTCGAACTTAGGCAGGAGGGTTCCGTCTCCGTGTATGTAGCCGAGAGGCGCATCCTCTGGAGATCTGTCGACGATTTCGCCGTCCACAGTAAGTTCGTAGCTGAAACGGGCTACCTTGTTTTTATCTATCTTCATTGTTTGCCAAGTTTCTTCCCCGCATACTCGAGAGTCAGTTTGAAAGTCTTTTTGCTGGTGGACGGCGCATCATACATCGCATCATTCATGATGGTCTCGCATATTGTGCGCAATCCCCTGGCTCCCAACTTCTTCTCTATTGCGGTATCAACTATCAGTTCAAGTACTCCGGGCTCGATTTCCAGCTTCATCCCGTCAAGTCTGAACAGTTCTTCGTACTGCTTGATAATGGCGTTCTTAGGCTCGGTCAGTATCTTCAGAAGCGCCGACCTGTCAAGATGGTCGAGATGGGTAAGCACCGGAAGACGGCCTATGATCTCAGGTATGAGTCCGTACGCACGCAGGTCCTCTGCCGACACGTACTGAAGCAGATTATCCTTGTCAACCTGCTGCTTCTGCGAAGTGGCAAAGCCCATCACGCTGGTATTCATCCTGTTGGCTATAGTCCTTTCTATGCCCTCGAAAGCGCCTCCGCAGATGAAGAGTATGTTCTCCGTATTGACATGGATGAACTCCTGCTCGGGGTGTTTGCGACCTCCCTGAGGCGGAACGTTCACGATATTGCCCTCGAGTATCTTCAGCAGAGCCTGCTGGACACCCTCTCCGGACACGTCCCTGGTTATTGATGGATTGTCCCCTTTGCGGGCAATCTTGTCTATCTCGTCTATGAACACTATACCCCTTTCAGCCCTTTCAAGATTGTAGTCGGCAACCTGCAGCAGCCTTGTGAGCAAGCTCTCCACATCTTCTCCCACATAGCCCGCCTGGGTCAGCACCGTGGCATCGACTATGGTGAACGGAACGTCAAGCAACTTCGCTATACTCCTGGCCATCAAGGTTTTTCCCGTACCGGTCGGCCCTACAATCAGGATGTTGGACTTCTCGATTTCCACCTTTTCACCCTCTGACGTGGAAGCATTGTATTCCAGTCTCTTGTAATGGTTGTAAACAGCCACGCTGAGCAGTTTCTTCGCCCTTTCCTGACCGATCACATACTGGTCGAGGAAATCGTGTATCTCCTTGGGCTTCAGCTTCTTGAGAGGCTTGAGCCCCGCATCCTTCCTCCGCTTGTTCCTGCCCATGGCCTCCTGGAGGTAATCGTGTGCGTTCTCGACGCAGTCACTGCAGATGAAACTGTCCAAACCACGAAGCAGGAGCGGGACCTGATCCTCGCTCCTGCCGCAGAACATACAGTGATGTTTTTCGTTCTTTTTTGCCATCCGTAAAAATTTCTAATGCCCCGCAGCCCCTCTCTTCGTGAGGATTTCGTCAATCATGCCGTAATCCTTCGCCTCGGCGGCACTCATCCAGTAATCCCTGTCGGCATCTGCCACTATCTTCTCGTAAGGCTGTCCGCTGTTCTCGGCCAGTATCCTGTAGAGTTCCTCCTTGGTCTTGAGTATCTCCCTGGCTGCGATTTCAATCTCTGAAGCCTGACCGCGCGCCCCGCCGAGAGGCTGGTGTATCATCACCCGGCTATGCCTGAGAGCCGAACGCTTGCCCTTGGCCCCCGCACATAGCAGAACCGCTCCCATGCTTGCAGCCATTCCCGTACAAATTGTTGCGACGTCGGGCTGAACAAGTTCCATGGTGTCAAGTATTCCCAGACCTGAACTTACCTGACCTCCCGGAGTGTTGAGATATAGCGAGATGTCTGTAGAGGAGTCGGTATTCTCGAGGAAGAGCAGTTGGGCCTGGATGATGTTGGCAACGTCGTCGTCCACCGGAACTCCGAGAAAGATGATGCGGTCCATCAGCAGGCGGGAGAACACGTCTATGCTTGTCGCATTCAGCCTTCTTTCCTCTATCACCATGGGATTGATATAGGCATCGTATGCATTGTTGTAACGATGCAGCGTCATTGAGCTGATGCCCCTATCAAGCCTGGCGTATTTTTCAAACTCCTTGTACATAAACAATTACTTCAGTTCGCGGAATTTTTCGACGCTAATCTTCTTTGACTTTGCCGTCACGTTCTCCCTGACTGCTGTGAGAGCCTTCCTGTCATATACCATCTCCTCGATCCTGTGGCTCTCCTTCTCCTGTTGGAGCAGACTCTGCGCGAAGGCTGTGAGCTGGTCCTCGGGAACATTGTTGATGCCGTACATCGCATACTGGTAAGAAGCATAGCCCTTTGCAGCGTCGAGAAGGTCACTTTCCTCCACCTTGAGGTCGAACTTCTCCATCAGGTAGCCCCTGACGAGCTGCCACTTGTAGTCCTCGCAGAATGCAGGGAACTCCCTCTCGATATCCTCTGCGGTGAACTTGCCCTCGTTTGAAAGCGTGAGCCATCTCTTGAGGAACTTCTCCGGAAGGGAAATTCCAGACTTCCCGACGAAATAGTTGCGGGCATCCTGATTAAACCTGTAATCAGCCTCATTCTTATATTCGGAAGCAAGATTCTCGGCAACCTTGGCATCGAACTCCTCCTCGCTCTTCACGTTGCCCTCTCCGAACATCTTGTCCCAGGTCTCCTGGTTTGAAGCAGCTGACACGAAGGTCTTCACGTTGATGACTGTCATGTTCCATATAGGATCCATAGCGGCAAGTTCCTCCTTTGGAGTCTTGAGCAGGGATGAACGGTCAGTCTCGTTCTCGAATGCTACGTTCACGTCCACGTCGATGCTGTCGCCCGACTTGAGGCCTATGAACTGAGGCTTGACTGACTCCGCAACATTGCGGAGGGCTACGTATGCGCCCTGGACAGAGGTCTCGCCATGGCTGAAGTCCGCTATGATGAAGTCATCGGCACCGGCAGCCTCACCGTCGTCAAGCTTGCCGTACTGCTTGAGCAGGTTGGCCTTCATCTCCTTCTTGGCCTCTTCAGTCACGTTGATGTTGTACTGTGGGATGACGTCATCCTTGCTTACCTCGAAGTCAATCTCCGGATAAAGGGCGACATCGAACTTGAAGTTGAAGTCTGCGCCGTCCTTCCATTCGTTCTGAGGCTCATCCTCGCTTGGGAGAGGCTCACCGAGAACATGGAGACCATTCTCGCGTATGTATGAATTGAGGCTCTCCGAAATCACTTCGTTTACAGCCTCGTAAAGTGCCTGAGAGCCATACATTTTCTCGATTAGGCCCATAGGAACCATGCCTTTGCGGAAGCCCTTGATCTCGGCCTTCCTCCTCATTTCTGAGAGTCTTTTCTTCTTGCTTGCAGCATAGTCTGCAGCCGCGATGGAGAGCGAAAGCTCAAGATTGAGCTCGTCTACCTTGTTCTGTGAAATGTTCATCTTATCTTTCGTTTACTATATTTTCGTTTCATTCAGGCTTTTACGCAGCCCGAAATCGGGCAAATTTACGCATTTCTTTTCGGATAATCAACCCTGGTATGATGGGCCTGCCTGATGTAATCCTTCAGTCTGTTCTTGACTATCGCTATCTCCCTGAGACTGATGTCAGCTTCCTCGAACTGACCCGCACTTTCCTTGGACTTGATGATGTTCTCAACCAGTGCCGAAATGCTTTCGGGGGTGTACTCCTGAAGGGTGCGGGAAGCGGCCTCCACACTGTCGCATATCATGAGCACGACCTCTTCCTTGGTGCCCGGCTTATGTCCCTTGTAGAAGAAATCCGAAACGTTCCCGGGATCGCCCCCTTCATTGAGATAACGGTTGTAAAAATATGCGGTACAACTGGTTCCGTGGTGGGTAAGTATGAAATTCTTCACCACTTCAGGGAGCTTGTGAGACTGCGACAGAGCCACTCCGTCCTTGACATGGCGTATTATATCCCTCGCACTTTCCTTCACGGAGAGGTTGAGATGATAGTGCGAATCCGTCTCGTTCTCAATGAAGCACTCCGGATTCATGATTTTTCCTATATCATGATAGAGCGCACCGACCTTGATCAGAGGCACGTCCGCACCTATGGCACCAGCCACAGCGCTCGCCATGTTCATCACCTGCAGGCAGTGCTGGTATGTACCGGGGGCCTTTTCTGCAAGTTCCCTGAGCAAGGCATTGTCGGTGTCGGCGAGATCATTCAGCCTGGACACGGAAACAAGGTCGAACACCCTCTCGAAGAGGTAGACAAGAGAGTAGCATGCCACAGTCAGCATGGCTCCGAGGAAAAGCAGCAGTATGAGTTCCGGATTTGCGAATATGCCTCCTCCTTCCATCAGCCTGAAGCCCACGAACACTATGAACTCCGCAACGAAGGCCACCAGCGCACTCACGAACTGCAGCCAGCCCTTGCCGAAGCGGCCTATAGTGTGCATCTCCGCAATGCCTCCTATCATGAATATCATGAACAGTTCCACTCCCCCATGGGCGAAAACCATCAGAGGAAGCATGCTTACAACATAAACCGAAAGCACGACCCACCTCTTGAAGAAGGCGTTGAGATAGACGGCTATCAGAGGGAATGGCATAAGGTAGAGCAGACGGGCGTTGCTCCTTTCGGGAATAAGGGCCATAAGTGCCGCAAGTGCCACTATCACAAGCATATAGAGGTACTTGTTCCTAGTCTCGAAAATCTGAGGGTTTCCGCACTTGATGGTGAAATAGAGTATGGCGACGAAGGCGAGGGCCAGCAATATGTGGGAAAGCCAGAGCATGGCGCGCGGGCCGTCATATCCGTAGTTTTCCTCATATTCGGTCTTGTACGAATCCAGCATCTGCTGAATCTCAACCGTGATGCTCTCACCTTCTTCCACTATGGTGGCGCCCGCGTTCACGAAGCCTGTCGTAGTGGAGATTTTATCCAGCAGCCTCTCCTTCTCGAGGGCTGTGCGCTTTGAGTCGTAACTGAGGTTTGCGACAATCTTTCCGGACAGGTCCCTGGTTACGGAATCTGCCGCATCCTTGCCGTAAAGACTCGATACAGTATTGTTGATTGCATAAATAACATCCTGGCAATCACGAAGTTCCGACACAGGAACCCTTTTGATCGCCCTGTTGCGAACTATGCATATTTCCTCCACATCCTCCGAGAGGTCTCCGGACAGCACGCCCCTTTCGTAATATTTGTAGATCTGCGGAATAATGGTTTCCGCCACACTTTCATTGACTTCTCCAGACCTCAGCCAACCCACGATGCGCTCCACCTCCCGGGAAGAATATTGGTAGCACGGACGGCTGTCTTCAAGTGCAGCCGCCCTCTCTGCCTGAAGCTGGTCCTGAGGCTTGAGAAGCGGGAAATCGAAATCGGCTACAAGGGTTTCATACATCCACGGCGCCCCCTTCCTGTATTCATACTTGAACTTGGAACTACCCGGTATCCCGAGCAGAAAGAAAACGAACAGCACGGCCAAAGGACCGAATATGTAAAGCTTGAGAGTTTGCGGGAAAAGCTTCATAAAAAGTTATTTGCTGCGGAAAGGGCTATCGGGCTCCTTTGCCATATATGAGAGTTCAACTCTGTCGAGCAGTCTCGGGAATAGGTTGTGCAGCAGCACGGTAGCCTTGCCTATAGGGGTAAGTACCATCTGGGCCTTTCTCCGTGCGAGACCCTTCGCAAGGTATTCGGCGCACTTCTCGGCGCTCATCATCTTGCCCTCGTCGCGAGGGGTGCTGCCCTGCTGCGAGCCGTCGGCGGTAAGCGCCACGTTCCTGACGTTGGATGCGGTGAAGCCCGGTGCGAAAATCATGACATGCAGTCCGTCGTAAAGGTGTTCCATCCTGAGAGTGTCCAGAAAGCCGCGTATTGCGTATTTCGAGGACGAATAGCCTGTACGGGCCGGGAGTCCTGCAAAGCCGGCAATGGAGATCACTCCCACTACGGAACCCTTTGACTCAAGAAGATAAGGAAGGGCATACTTCGTGCAGAACACTGTCCCCCAGAAGTTTACGTCCATCAGTCTCTTGATGACTCCTAATTCGAGGTCCCTGAACATTGCCCTCATGGAGAGTCCCGCGTTGTTCACGAGGATGTCTATTCCGCCCCACTTTTCCACGGTCTTTTCCACAAGGTTGCGGCAGTCTTCCTCAAGCGACACGTCAGCCTTCACGCAAAGCACGTTCTGCGGGTCCGGAGCTATCTCGGGAACGAGGGCCTCGAGTTTGTCAATGCTTCTGGCCGCCGCCACGACTCTTGCTCCGAGGCTGCCGAATAATTTGGCAGAAGCCAACCCGATTCCCGAGCTGGCTCCTGTCACAATTATTACTTTACCCTTAAAGTAATCGGTCTTCATCTGTAAATCGGTGAAAACAAGTTGTTTATTCAAATTATTTGATAGTCATTGCTGCCACCTCGTCTACATCATATTCTCCCCTGTCAAGTTTTGCCTTGATCTCGCGGAATGCATTGAGTGTGTACTCCACGTCTTCCATGGTATGAGCTGCAGTTGAAACTATTCTGAAGATAATCATGCCCTTGGGGATGACAGGGTAAACCACGATTGAACAGAAGACGCGATAGTTCTCGCGGAGATCCTTCGCCATCTGTGAAGCCTGACCTACACCACCCTTGATATGGACAGGAGTAACGCATGCCTCCGCCTCTCCGATGTCGAGGCCCATTTCAGTGAAACCCTTCTGGATTGCGTGGGTGATCTTCCAACACTTCGCGCGAAGTTCGTCACCCTCCGGAGAGTCGATGATTTCCATTCGTTTGATATTGCCGATGACGAGAGGCATAGGCAGACTCTTGGCGTACATCTGCGAGCGGAGGTTGGCGCGGAGATAGTTGATGATGTGGCGAGGGCCGGCTACGAAACCGCCTATTGAAGCCATTGACTTGGCGAAGGCGCCGATATAGAGATCAACCTCATCCATCACGCCGAAGTGCTCGGAAGTGCCGCGTCCGTGTTCACCGAGGAGGCCGAAGCCGTGGGCGTCGTCAATCATGATGCGGAACTTGTACTTCTTCTTGAGCGCGCATATCTCGTCAAGCTTGCCGAGCGCACCGGTCATGCCATAAACACCCTCGGTGATGAGGAGCACGCCACCGCCGTTCTGCTCAGCCTCTGCGCATGCCTTTGCAAGCACCTTCTCGCAGTCTGCAATGTTGTTGTGGCGATACTTGTACTTGCTGCCGATATGGAGACGTATGCCGTCCATGAGGCATGCGTGGCACTCTGCGTCATAAACTATCACGTCATGACGGGTTGTGAGTGCGTCTATGGTCGAGAAAATGCCCTGGTATCCGAAGTTGAAGAGGAAAGCGTCCTCCTTCTTCTCGAACTCGGCGAACATCTGCTCGAGCTTCTCGTGATATCTGGTATGTCCGGACATCATTCGGGCACCCATGGGATATGCAAGACCCCAGTCTGCAGCGCCCTGGGCATCAGCCTTGCGCACCTCTGGATGGTTGGCGAGGCCGAGATAGTTGTTAAGGCTCCAGTTGAGAACTTCCTTGCCGTTGAAAATCATGTGAGGTCCAAGTTCTCCTTCGAGGCGGGGATACATGTAGTAACCGAAAGCCTTCTCGAAATACTGTCCGATAGGACCGCCTGAGTCCTTCGCTATTCTTTCAAAAATGTCCATAAAAGGTCTGGTTTAGTTAAGCATCGATATTTGCGTAATGTGCATTCTTTTCTATGAATTCGCGGCGAGGCGGCACGTCGTCGCCCATGAGCATCGAGAAGGTTCTCTCAGCCGCAGCCGCGTTGTCTATCGTAATCTGGCGGAGCAGACGCCTTGAAGGGTCCATTGTGGTGTCCCAGAGCTGAACGTCGCTCATTTCGCCGAGACCCTTGTACCTCTGAACGGTCACACCCTTCTCCGAGCCCTTTCCGAGACGGTTCGTAGCTTCTTTCCTCTGTTCGTCAGTCCAGCAGTATTCTTCTTCCTTTCCCTTCTTCACGAGATAGAGTGGAGGAGTCGCCAGATATACGTATCCGTTCTTGATGAGGTCGAACATGTAGCGGAAGAAAAAGGTGAGGATGAGGGTCGCGATATGGCTTCCGTCCACGTCGGCATCGGTCATGATTATGACCTTATGGTAGCGAAGCTTGCTGAGGTTCAGAGCCTTGGGATCCTCCTCCGTGCCCACCGTCACGCCCAGCGCAGTATATATGTTCCTGATTTCCTCGCTGTCGAAAACCCTGTGCTCCATGGCCTTCTCCACATTGAGGATCTTTCCTCTGAGAGGAAGTATGGCCTGGGTCATACGGTCACGCCCCTGCTTTGCCGTACCGCCTGCGGAATCACCCTCTACGAGGAAAATCTCGCACTGCTCCGGATCGGAAAGCGAGCAGTCGGCAAGCTTGCCGGGCATGCCGGCTCCGCTGGTGTAGGTCTTGCGCTGAACCATCGCACGGGCCTTTCTCGCAGCCTCCCTGGCTGCAGCGGCAAGAACAATCTTGTCCACAATCGCCCTCGCCTGTGCAGGATTCTCCTCAAGGTAAATCTCAAGCGCCGCGGTGATGGCCTGTGAAACCGCCGGACGCACCTCTCCGTTTCCGAGTTTGGTCTTGGTCTGGCCTTCGAACTGGGGCTCTGCAACCTTGACGGAAATCACTGCCGTGAGGCCCTCGCGGTAATCCTCCGGTGAGAGCTCGCACTTGAGCTTCGAAAGCAGGTTGTTCTTCTCGGCGTAAGCCTTGAGAGCAGAAGAAAGTCCCCTCTTGAAGCCGTCAAGATGGGTTCCGCCCTCTATCGTGTGGATATTGTTCACGTATGAGTAAATCTTCTCGCTGTAGCCGTCGTTGTACTCCAGTGCGATCTCGATTGGAATGATCTTATCCGTTTCGAGACAGATGGGCTCGGGAGTAAGAGTTGCGCATCCGGCGTCGAGATACTGGACAAACTCCTTCAGGCCGGCGTCAGAGTGGAACACTTCGCTGCGGTATTCTCCCGTTTCCTGGCCATTCTCGTCGACAAGTTTCTCCCTGAGATCGGTGAGGATTATGGTTATGCCCTTGTTAAGGTATGCAAGCTCACGCAAACGGGCCGCGAGAGTCTCGTATTTGTAGACTGAAACGGTGAAGATTTCCGGGTCCGGATGAAAACTTATGATGGTTCCGGTATCCTCGGTTTCGCCAGCCACGGCAACGTCACCGAGAGGCTTGCCCTTTGAATAATCCTGGACGAAAATCTTGCCTTCACGATGAATCTCCGCGCGAAGTCGGTCGGAAAGCGCGTTCACGCAGGATACACCCACACCATGGAGACCGCCGGAAACCTTGTAGCTGTCCTTGTTGAACTTGCCGCCCGCATGAAGTACGGTGAGCACGACCTCGAGGGCTGAGCGGTGCTCCTTCTCGTGCATGCCCGTAGGGATGCCGCGTCCGTTATCCTTGACGGTGATGGAATTGTCCTGGTTGATGAAAACCTCGATGTGGGAGCAGAAACCCGCAAGCGCCTCGTCGATACTGTTGTCCACAACCTCATATACAAGATGATGGAATCCCCTTTCGCCTATGTCTCCGATATACATCGAAGGTCTTTTCCTGACAGCCTCAAGTCCTTCGAGGACGGTGATGCTGTCGGCCGAATAGGAATTTTCCACTGTCTGATTCTCTATGTTTTCGCTCATTTCCGTGTTGTTGTTTATCAAATTTGTCCGTCTGGAAACGATGGCTTCGGGCCAACGGAATCCAAACGGACAAATGTACGGAAAAATGGGGAAAAACGGAAATTTTCTACAGGCGTAATGTGGCTCCTATCGTGAAATTTATTCCCCTCTCCGCCACCAGCGGAGTTCTCTGTATGGTCATGTTGAGAAGATTTCCCCCGCTAACCCAGAGGCTGAGCCTGCTGTTGACCTTGAAATCGAAATCAAAGCCCAGATCCACAAAATAAGGCACCCTCGCATCAAGCACAGGCACCTCCCCTGGCTCCTCCGGCAGTTCTGACTCTTCATCGCCGGTCAGAAGCACTTCCGGGCCACAGATCAGGCCCTTCATGGCAGATGCGTACTCAACCTTCAGACCGGCAGTCACCCTTGCGCCCCAGCGGTAGCTGAATGATGCGTCCGCCTTATACTCGGATGGAAGGAGAACGGGAAGTTCAGGCTGCGCGGGAGTTGCCGCCTCCCACTCGAATCCGGCAGTCGCAGCGAGCCTCTCAGACTTCCAGGAAAGCCTTGCGGAAGCATTGTATGCAGACATGTCACCGTAGCATGGCAGGCCAGCAGAAGTATGTTCCCCATTGAAATAAACCGGCATGAACAGATGGTTCTCAACCTTCCTGTAACCACCTCCTATATCGTAGCTCAGACGGCGTGAGAACATGCTTCCGGCAATTCCCAGCCTCGAATCCAGCAGGTCGAAGCTGTTGTCCATATACATCTCCGGATCCAGCCAGCTGGCTGCAAAATGGTTGTTCTTCTTTATGGAGCTGTAAGAGTTGATATTGTCCCCCCCGCCTGCTTTCGCATAAATCTCCATCCCGTCCCATACAGCCGCGAAACTGACTTTCAGGTCAGGATAGATGTGGCGGCCACCTGTCCTCTCAGCGGGCATTTCCTGGTCACCGGAATAGGTGTTTGAGAATTTTGCGCCGAGGTTTATATGCCACCTGTCGTAGCTGAAGACATACTTCGGATTTATGGAAACGGAGCCCGCATATGGGCAGTTCAGATAGCTGTAGAAGGCATTTTCATTCTTCAGCTCGGCGAGGAAGGCATGGCGGCGGTTAAGGCTGTATCCGCCGGTGATGTCGAATTCGAACTCGTTTCCCGCCACAGGATCCGGGGAGCAATCCAACTTGTCATTTACGAAACGGTAGGAAAGGCTTCCACCGTAAACAACATGGTTTCTGCTATCGTCTTTCTGGACTATCCTCAGGCTGGCCTCGGCAGAGTTGTAATTGCTTTTCCCTACCTGGCGGAGCATTTCCTCCATTGAGTGAAATCCCTGATAGGCAAGGTCGAAGCTCAGGTAACCTCCGCTCCAGTCATACCTGCCGTCAACTCCGAGCCTTGAATCCATGTCATATCCGTCCCAAAGCGATCCGGTCTTGTCAAGTACCTGGTCTGTATAACCGACAGCCCTGTATTTGCCCACGTATGAGTGGTGGCTGCCGTAGATATCCATCCTGAAATCGTTTCTCAGCTTCTTCGGATTCCACACGAAATCCAGGGTTGGATAAATCGAATAGCCGGCTCCGGCACGCAGCCAGAGACTTGTTTCCTCAAGCTTTTCCGGCAGAGGCCTGTTGTCAAGCAGATAAGGGTTGAAATCGTAGGATCCGGAATACGGCTTTGAGAATACCGAATAGTCAAAATCCAGATTGAAGCGGCGCAGAGTATCAGGTATGCAGACCTGTGGCGACTGCTTCACGATTTCCGAAAGTTTGCCTTCAAACTGGCGCGTGACCTCCACCGTAGGGTTGAGATTCTGGGCGGAAAGGCCGGCATGCCCCAGAACCAGGGCCGCTGCCGTCATCAAAATCCTGTTTTTCATCATCAATGCAGGTTAAACAGGTTAATTCTTCATTTCATTGAGACGGTTCAGCCTGAATTCCACGCTTTCAAGCACGTCATCGTCTTCGCTTTGAGGCTTGTATCCGTCCTTCACGCTCTGGAAGGTGGCCTGAGCCTGTTCCAGCTCGCCCCTCTCGGCAAAACTGTCGCCAAGGACTATGAAAGACTTCGCAAGCCAGTAGACGTCGGCGGTACCCTTGTCGGAAAGGGTGTATACAAGGCTTTCCACCTTCTTGTAGTTCGCGCTGTCAAACTCATTGAGAATCACGAGATATGCAGACTCTGAGCCCTCTTGCGAAGAAGGATCCTGGGCGAGTTTCGAAAAGATGTCATAAGCCTGTTCCCTCTGGCTCAGGCTGAGATGGGCCTTAGCCCTCCTGAACGAAGTCTCGCGCTTAACGGCCGCACCGGCAGCCTTTTCCCCTTCCGCCACGACAGCCTTCGCTATCACGTCGTCCCAGCGCTTCGCCGCGTATGCCGAACGCACCATTCCCAAGACGGCTGCGCTCTTGTTCTGGTCCATCCTCGCCTCGTCGTAAAGTGACGAATAGGCCTCGAAGGCACGGTCCCACATCTGGAGCGAATACTCGAGGGATGAGAGGCTGGAGAAAGCCTGCTCCCTGTATGAGCCGCCTTCAGTCTCGACCGAGCGCCTGTAATAGTTGCATGCATCTTCCTTCCTGCCCATCATGCGGCAGCACTCGCCCTCGTAGAAGAGTGCGTCAGCGAGCCTCGAGGATGAAGGATATGTGTCCATGAAATCCGCAAAGGCAGTGAAAGCCTTGCTCCAGTTGCCGCCTATGTAGGTCTGTTCAGCCGAGTTGAATATCAGGTCCTCCTTCTCGAAAGAGGTCTTTGAAGAAGCCTTGCCTATGCCTTCAAGCCACTCCAGGTAGGCCTTGGCCTCACCGCGTGACTTGTAAATGGTCTCCACTGCCAGAAGGGCGTCCTCTGAATATCCCGACTTGGGCATGCATGCAACCTGCTTGTAATAATCCAGCGCCTCATCCTCATGCTTGCTGTTTCGCGCGAGCATGGCGAGTTCCATAAGCGCCTTGGCCACATAGGTCTCATCGGCCGAATCCACCGAAAGGGCCTCGAAGGTTTCCGCAGCCTTCGCCGTCCTGCCCGCCTTCACATACGCACGGCCGAGCTCCAGCATGGCTTCAGGATAGTAGAGAGCCTTCACGGGACCTGCTGCGGCCTTTTCAAGCACCTCTATTTTCAGTGCCTCCTTTCCGTCAAGCCCGTATGAAAGGCCGGCCTGATAATATGGATATGCGTCCTGAGGGTCAGCCCACTGCTCAGCCACGCGGGTGTACTCCGAAGCTGCGGCGGCATAATCCCTGCTCATGAAACTGCAGTCCGCCCGGCGGGTCATCGCGTCCTTGCCGTAGGCCGGATTGCCGTTCCGGAGATAGGTATCGAACCACTCGGCAGCCTTCTCGTAATCGCCTTCCTTGAAATAGGTGTAGGCTATGCCGTAAGGATAGACCTTGCCCTCCGGGAGACCGTTCAGCGCAAGCATATTGTCAAGTTCCCTGTAAAGTTCCCTGGCTTGGGCATAACTGCCTGTGTTGAAGTATGATTCCGCTAGCCAGAGCCTTGCGAGCTGGTTGATGTTGTCCGACTTGTCGGAGAAATATGTCGCCGTCTTGAGATAAGGAATGGCAAGAGTGTATGACTCTGAGCCTATGAGTTCTGCTGCCCGCAGATAATTGGCTTTCATGTAGTTGCCCTTCATGTTGCCGTCCAGCTCGTCAATTTCGTCGTAAGCCTGTATGGCACCATCGTAATCCCTGTTGCGCAGGCACGCGACGGCAATGTAGCTCCATATCTGCTCGTCCCTTCCCGGCTTCGGATATTTCCGGAGGAATTCACGGAATATGCCGCCGTCACTGTTAAGGTCGAATGCGAGTTTTGCATGATTGAACATCGCGTCTTCAGCTATGGCCGGATCGAAACTGGTCTTCGAGGCCTCCTGGAAGGCATTCAGGGCAGCTGTCTTGTTCTTCAGCTGGACGTATGCGAAGCCGGAATTGTAGGCGGCGACCTGTCCGTTCGAATTGTTCCTTTCCCTGATGAGGGAATAGTTGTCCACGGCGCCCTGCCAGTCCTTTATTCCGTAAAGGAGGCTTCCGGCATAGAAGAGGTCGGCATCAGACTTTGAGCCGGCCTTTATGTCCGCAAGCTGGTAGTATTTCTCCGCTTCCTCCAGCCTGCCGTCAAGCAGGAAGGCTTCGGACACGAAGCGGGCCATGTGCTGCTTCCTCTCAAGCGGAGCAGACTCCACGGTCTCCGGGCCGTTGCTGCGGACATAGTCATAATCCTTCAGCATGAAGCGGCACTCAAGTATGTAGCAACTTGAAATATCCTTGAAACGCTGGTCCTTCACCGACTTCTCGAACCACTTCAGAGCCTCCGCGAAATCGCTCTTCTCGTAATTCATGTAGCCAAGGCAGTACCTTGAAGGAGCGGTGAAGCTCGAGAGAGGGAGTTTCTCCACCTCAGCGAACCTCTCGAAAGCCCTCGCAGTCATCCCGTTCTCGAAATCGCAATAAGCTCTCTTGTACAGGAATTCCGGGAGGTCCTTCCTTGAAAGGGCCTTCCTGTTCACCTTTGCGAATTCTCCGGATGCCCTCGCATAGTCAGGCAGGTCGAATACGTTCAGGGCATATCTGTAGTGGATTTCGTCAGCGAGTCTGGAAGAAGGAAAGCGTGATGAGAATTCGCTTTCAAGCACTTCATATCCGGGGCTCTGGAGCCTTATCGCGCAGAGAGCGCGGTAGCCAGCCGCCTCTGCATCGTCCTCAGGGCTGTCCATGGCCTCGATTTCAGCCAGCGCCCTCGAGTACATTCCCCGTTCGTAGTAATCTGCAATCTGCCGGAGGGCCTTGTTTTCAGGCACGCCCGCAAAAAGGCAGAAAGAGCCGGAGATGCCCAGCATCAGCACCGCCGAAAGGGACAGTTTACGGTAACATTTCATCATTGCGCAAATTTTGACAAATTTAAGCATTTTTATCACTACTTTTGCCTACCAACCATATTAAAAGTCATGGAGACACTCATAGAGTTCAGGGACGCAAGCATACTTAACGGCGAGAACCAGGTCGTCTACAATTTCAACATGACGGTCGCCAAGGGCGACTTTGTCTACATAGTCGGCAAGGTAGGCACGGGCAAGACATCCATAATCCGTACCATGATAGCCGAAAACCGCCTCGGAAGCGGCAGAGGCATAGTCTGCGGCTACGACCTCTCCACCATCAGGAGCAGGGACATCCCCTATCTCAGGCGAAAGACGGGCGTCGTCTTCCAGGACTTCCAGCTGCTTATGGACCGAAGCGTCGAAGACAATCTCGCCTTCGTCCTCCGCTCCACAGGCTGGCGCGACAACATAGAGATACTCGCGCGCATCAACCAGGTGCTCAACCTTGTAGGGATGTCCGACAAATCCCACAAGATGCCCCACCAGCTTTCCGGCGGCGAACAGCAGAGAATTGCGATAGCAAGGGCGCTGCTGAACGAGCCCGAGCTCATTCTCGCGGACGAGCCAACCGGCAACCTTGACGGCGAGACAGCAACGGGAATCATGGAACTGCTCAGGCAGCTGAATGAAAAGAGGGGTACGGCCGTGATTATGGTCACCCACAACAGGAGCCTCTGCGAAAGCTTCCCGGGCAGGGTCTTCCACTGCATAAACGAAAGCTGCGAGGAAATCCCCGCTGCCGAATAGTCTCATAACTGCTTCAGGATGAAGGTAGAAGATTGCGGTGCCGCCCTCAAGCCCGCGGCAAGAAAGAAACTCTACGAAGGGATACTGGAATGGTTCAAGGCGAACGTCCCGGTGGCTGAATCAGAGCTGGACTTCGACTCCCCCTTCCACCTCCTCATAGCCGTGATACTATCGGCTCAGTGCACCGACAAGAGGGTAAATATGTATACTCCGGTGATATTCAAGCGTTTCCCGACACCTGAAGACCTCGCAGCCTCTGATTTCGACGAGGTTTACGGACTCATAAAGTCCATCTCCTTCCCCAACAACAAGGCAAAGCACCTGCTGGGCATGGCCAGGATGCTGGTGGAGAGATACGGCTCTGCCGTGCCGTCCGACGTTGACGAACTGGTGAAACTGCCTGGAGTGGGACGCAAAACCGCGAACGTGGTGGCTTCCATAGTTTATGACAGACCGGTGATAGCGGTGGACACCCATGTATTCAGGGTTTCCCGCCGCCTGGGACTGTCAGATGCCCTCACGGTCGATGGCGTGGAGAAGGACCTCACTGAAAACATAAAGCCAGAGGACAGGCCCATAGCCCACCACTGGCTCATTCTCCACGGAAGATATGTATGCAAATCCCTAAAGCCCGAATGCAGCGTATGCGGAATAGCCCGCTGGTGCCGCTCGAAGAGGGATTTCTAAAGGTTTTCGCGCGCAGTTGCCTCAAGGTCGAGAGCCTCCGCAAGCACACTCACAGGATTCTTCACGGCATAACCCGTACTCATCTCTATCTGCCATTTGCAGGTCTCGCACTCACACGCCACGAACTCCGGATTCACCTTCTCTATGCTGTCGAAAAGAGGCTTGCCCACCTTCTGTGAGGTCTCGTAGTTCTCCTTCTTGAAGCCATAAGTACCGGCTATGCCGCAGCAATGGCTTTCCAACACATGGAGTTCCAATCCAGGTATCATCCTGAGCAGGCCGAGAGTGTATATGCTCCATCCCAGCCTTTCCTGATGGCACGGGGTATGATATGCAGCCTTGGCCTTGTAACCGCTCTTGAAAACCAGTTTCACCTTTCCCGAACACAGCAGTTCGTATACAAATCTCTCAACCAGGTTGATTCCCTCCTTCACGTCCGCATTCTCCACTCCGAGCAGGTGGGGATATTCCTCCCTGACGGTAAGAGTACATGAAGTCGACACCGTCACCACCGGCAGTCCCTTTGCAAGTGACTCCCTGAAGACTTCCACGTTGTGGACGGCATCCCTGCGGGCGGAATCCACCATTCCCGCAGAAATCTTCGCCACTCCGCAGCACTTTTCGTCCAGAAGCTGCACGCCGTAACCGAGAGCGTTCATGAGTGCAACAAAATCCTTGCCAAGCTGCGGATAATTATAGTTGGCATAGCATCCGTGATAGTAGCTGATCTGCTTC
>JABUTS010000106.1 GCA_021443565.1 Bacteroidales bacterium
CCGAAATGAGCCCTTGCCATCAGGACGAGGTCGCCTGCAAGCTTCTGGTAGACATCTCCCTTGAAGGTCCATTTATGATACTCTATCCACTTGTATCTGTGGCGTGCGTCCTGCTTTGCATAGTCTATGGACTTGGGATCGGACACCTTCGTGTAGTAGAAATTGCCGTCCTCATCTATGTTGCCCCAGTCCTTGCGGCGAAGCAGGGAGTACGGAGGCGTTACCTGCACCGAAGCCGAAAAGTCGGAACCCTGCCTTGGGTATATCTGCTGGTCTGTCGAGTTTCTCTGGAGGCTCAGCGTGTAGCTGAGGTTATGGGAGAGACCGGTGCTGTAGAGGAAGTTGTAGTTCCAGTTCTGGAGCTTGTATGTCTGCCAGCTGAGCTGGTTGTAAAGCACGAAGTAGTTGTCAGGCCATTTGAGCCTCTTGCCTATGCCCGATGCGAAGCCATATACCTCCATGTACTCGTCGTTGTTGAGAATACCAAGAGCGAGATACGAGTTGGTCTGGCGGGTATAGTAGAGGGACATGCTGAGCGAGGTAGGCTTCTTTCCGAAGAGCCACGGCTCCATGAAACTTGCCGAAAGGCTGGTATAGTAGGTGCCGTTGGTCTGGAAGCGGAGGGCCAGATTCTGGGCGTCTCCGAGCGGAACGGGCCTCCAGGCGGTCTTGTCAAATAAGCGTCTTGTAGAGAAATTGTTGAAGCTTACGCCGAGAGTCGCCACAAAGGTATTGCCACCCCAGCCGCCTGAGAGCTCGAGCTGGCTGGACGGCTTCTCGGTCACGTTGTAGACCACGTCCACGGTATTGTCGGCCTGGTTAGGCATGATGGACCAGCCCTTTTCCGGATCCGAAATGGCCTCCTGGTCGAACTGTCCGAGGGAAGCGATTTCACGGATTGACCTCTCGAAGTCCGTCTGACGGAAGAGATAGCCAGGCCTTGTGAACACCTGACGGCGGACCACCCTTTCGTTGGTGAGGTCGTTGCCGTTGATTATGATGTTGTTGAGCGTTGCCTGCTTGCCCTCCGCTATTCTCATCTCCACATCGACCGAGTCGCCGTCAATGTTGAGTTCGACAGGCTGGAGACTGAAGAAGAGATAGCCATTGTCACGATATAGTTTGGAAACGTCGTAGTCGCTCTGCTTGCCGCCGCCAAAAAGGCGCTTCTGCATGGTTACCATGTCGTATACGTCGCCCTTGTTTATTTTGAGCACATTGTTCAGGACCTCGGTAGGATAGACGGAGTTGCCAGTCCATGTAATGTCCCTGAAATAGTACTTCCTGCCCTTGTCGAACTGGAAATCTATCTGCAGCCTGTTAGGCTCGATGTAGTACATGGTGTCCTTGACTATACGGGCGTCCCTGTAGCCCTCTTCGTTGAAGGCGCTGATGAGACTGCTCTTGTCGGTAGGATATTCCTTCTCGTTGAATTTCTTGCTGCTGAAGAAGTTGTACCACTTTGCCGACTTGGTCTTCTTCATGCTCTTGGCAAGTTTGAACTCCTTGATTTCGTCGTTGCCGTCGAAGGTGATGGTCTTGATGCGGATCTTTTCACCGCGATTCACAGCGAAATTGACTATTATAGCACCCGGTACCTTGGGATCGGTCTTGGTCTGGACGTCCACCTTGGTCTGCAGAAATCCTTTTTCCTTGTAGTAACGTATGATTATGTCACTGGCCGTCTTCGAAACGTAATCGGAAAACTCACCGGCGCGGCGGAAATTGATTCTTTCCTCTATTTCCTTCTGCTCTCCGGACTTGACGCCCGTGAAAGTCCAACGAGACATCCTCGGGCGTTCCTTAAGATTGATTTTGAGGTAGATGGAGTCGTTTACGCCCAAGGAATCTATACCCACTGAGACGTCCTCGAAATACCTCTGCATCCACAACCTGGTGACTATGTTGGAAAGCTGCTCACCCGGGACAGTCACCTCCATGCCCTTCTGGAGACCCGTGAGCGAAATTATCTGCTCCTCGCCGAAGTAGTGGTTTCCGGCCACATGGACGCCTCCGACAACATATTTCCTGGGATTGTTATAATCGACCGTAACTGACCCGTCACCACTCTGGGCACTCATGACGACAGGCATCATGAAAGCCAACGCGGTTAGGATTTTTCGGATATATTTCATCTTATGTATACTTGTGCCAAACAAATGTGCAAATATAACCATTTATTTCACTTTTCCATATCTGCGGTCCCGTTTTGCATAAGCCTCCAGGGCTGCCGCAAAGTCCTCCTGCCCGAAATCCGGCCAGAGCTTGTCCACGAAAAGCAGCTCCGAGTAGGCCCCCTGCCACAGGAAAAAGTTGCTTATCCTCTGCTCCCCGGAAGTGCGTATGATGAGGTCGGGATCAGGAATACCGTCTGTGGCAAGATATGAACTGAAACTCTCTGTATCAATGCTTTCAAGATCAAGGGACGGATTCCGTCTCGCCTCCTCAGCCAGCCTTTTCGCCGCCTGAAGCACATCCCACCTGCCGCTGTAACTGAGCATCACCACCAGAGTCATGCGAGCATCCCGAACGGTAGCCTCGTCAAGCGAATCTATCATAGAATTCAGAAGTCCTGAAAGTCTCGCGCGGTTGCCCACAACCTTGAAGTGGACATGATTCTTTTTCAGGGTTTCCACCTCGTTCTCCATAGCTTTGACCATAAGACTCATAAGAGTGTCCACCTCCTCTTTCGGACGGTTCCAGTTTTCCTCCGAGAAAGCGTAGAGCGAAAGATATTTCACCCCGGCCCTGGCCGCAGCTTCCGTGCACGCTCTCACGCTGTCGACTCCGTGGGCATGGCCCGCAGTGCGCTCCAGTCCCCTTTCCCTGGCCCAGCGGCCGTTTCCGTCCATGATGATGGACACATGGCTTGGTATATTCATTCTACTAATCTTTGTTAGGCCCGGACAGAAAGGGTCACTCCCCTCCCCTCCCGGAATTGCGGAGATCCTCTCCCCAGAAAAGCTTGCCTGTAAGGGCCTTCACGAAATTGGCGCCTTCAAGCCGAGCCCGTTTAAGCGAATACTGTGCCAGCGAGACTTTGACCACGGAATCGGCATCAAGTTCATACCCCCTGTTGTCCATGCCCAGCCTGACCTTGCCGTCGCGGGAATGGAAACGGAGTTCAACGATCGAATTGTCCGGAACCACGAGAGGACGCACATTGAGGTTGTGAGGCGCTATCGGGACTATCTCCAGAACTCGCGAGCCGGGTACTATGATGGGGCCTCCGGCGCTGAGGGCATAGGCTGTGGATCCGGAGCTGGTGGCCACTATGAGACCGTCCGCCCAATAGGTCGGGAGGGTACATGAATTGACGGAAACCTCCACCCCGAGCATTGCCGCCCCGTCTCTGTGGACGCTAACCTCATTGATGGCAAAATGCTCCTTGTGAGGAACTTCCGGAGCCCTCACATCCAGTATGCTCAGGTCCTCGACGAACCATGTTCCCTCCGCTATCGCCTTGACGGCATCCTCGGGGTTGTTCTCTGTAAGAAAGCCCACACGGCCCAGATTCACTCCCAGCACCGGGACTCCGCTTCTGCACGTGAGGTCCGCACAGGAGAGGAAGGTTCCGTCGCCGCCGAGAGCGACCGAGAGACTGGTACCTTCCTCGATATAACCTCCCCGGAGCATATAGTTTTCCACTCCTGCCCCGTCGAGGGCGGAGATGAATTGCTCCAGGCGCGGGTCGCCCGAGAGCCTTTCGTTCTTGATATAGATTGCAACCTTCATGGAAGGGCAAAAATACACAATAAATCGGAGATTTTGACACGAAGCGGGCGCGCGAGGCTGATTTTTCCAGAGTTTTGATTATCTTTGCTTTTCAATTCGTGGCAACTGAAAAATTAAAAACATCAATACAATGAAAAAGATTACAATCTTCGCAGGTGTCCTCGCAGGCATGTTCCTCGCAGCCAGCTGCAACAACGGCACCACCGGTGCCGCAATCGACGGAACAGAGACAGGCGAGGCCGCAGGTGCAGCAGACACCGAGATCAAGGCTGAGGCCGGTGACGTTGTATACGTCAACATGGACAGAGTAATGCAGGAATACAACATGGCAAAGGACCTCACCGAGGCGCTCAACGCGAAGGGTGAAACCATCCAGGCCGAGCTCGTACGGAAGCAGAACGCCCTCCAGTCAGAGGCCAACGACCTCAACAGCAGGGCTCAGAAGGGCACCATCACCCAATCTTCATATCAGGTGAAGGCGGAGGCTCTTCAGAAGAAGGCGGCAGCTGCAGACCAGTATGCATACACAAAGAACCAGGAGTTCAGCGAGGAGCAGGTGGTGACTCTCAACCAGATTACCGACGAAATCAACTCCTTCCTCACCCGCTTCAACGCGGAGAAGAAGTTCGCCATGATTCTTGCCACCAGCCAGACCACCGGTCTTCTCAGCACCCCGGTGATGGTTGCCGACCCTGACAAGGACATCACCGACGCCGTAATTGCAGGTCTCAACGAGGAGTACGCTGCAAGCAAGAAGAACTAGAAAAAGCCTTAAACTGCCGGGAAGATGAAGCTACTGACTTACCTGCTGCTTGGCCTCGCCTTGCTGCTGTGCCCGGCAGCGCTTTCTGCCCAGGACTACAACATGGAGCCCGTCTCCATCTCGAAAGACAAGGTCAAGATAGACGGGAGGCAGTATTATTCACACGTGGTTCTGGAAAGGCAGACCATATACTCGATATGCAAGGCCTACGGCATAAGCGAAAGTGACCTTTATGCCGCCAACGAAGGGCTGAAGGAGAACGGGCTTAAGAAAAACGCCATCATTCTTGTTCCGGTGGCAGAATGCAGACCCGCCGCAGAGACAAGCCCCGCTCCGACGGAAGTGTCGGTGACACCCGTAAAGGTCGCGGCTCACGACAGCCTGTTCATCAGGCATACTGTAAGATGGTACGAGGATCTTAAGACCATTGCATCCAAATATAAGGTCAGTGAAGAGGACATCATAGCCGCAAACAAGCTCAGCGGGCGCAAGCTCAGCGCAAGGCAGGTGCTCCTCATCCCGAGATTTTCCGGAGCTTTGCAGAATGAAAGTGAGGAAAGCCCCGCAGCAGAAACGGAAGAAACCGAAATTGCCGAAGGGACAGGACAGGAAGGGGATGAAGAAGATGACGACTCCCTTGACTACGGTCCCAAGGATAGGGTGAAGATGGTTCTCATGCTTCCGCTGAAGGCGAGCAGCGCCGGCGGGCAGGAGAACTACATGGACTTTTATAGCGGGGCTCTCATAGGAGCAAAGAGGATGGCTGAGAAAGGCATAAGCGTGGAGATCAGCACTTATGACGTGGCATCCGGCAGCCTCGGCGCAGATGACGAAAAGTTGTCGGAGGCAGACATCGTGATAGGCCCGGTTTCAGCCGCCATGCTCCAGAACCTTATGGACAGGGGTGACTACCGCTATCCCGTCATCTCTCCTCTTGACCAGAAGGCAGAGAGCATAGCGCATTCAAACCAGAGACTGATTCAGGCGCCCGCGCCTCATCTCGCACAGTATAAGGAACTGGTCAGATGGCTGGACGGCGACATGACCGGAGAAGACAGGGTTATAGTCGTGAGTGAGAGGAATCCCAAGCAGAATCCCACCATTGCCGAGGCTCTTGCCTTCATTGAGAACAGCGGGCTGCAGCACAGGAGTTACAGCCATGCTGCGGGAACCAGTCTCGAATCCGGGCTGGGCAATCTAATGACCGCGGGGGGGACCAATCGAATACTCCTGGTATCAGAAAGCGAGGCGTTCATAAGCTCAGTAATCCGGGAACTCAGGACCCTTCAGGACAACGGATGCGAAGTGGTTCTCTATGGTCCTTCAAAGATAAGTTCGTATGAAACCATAGAAACCGAAGCTCTCCATCAGCTCACCCTTCACGCATCAATGTCATATTTCGTGGATTACACCAGCATAGAGGTGAGCGACTTCCTTCTGCAGTATAGGGCGATTTGCAAGGCCGAGCCTTCTCCTTTTGCATTCCAGGGACATGACCTCACGGTATATTTCTGCGAGAGGGTTGCCAGATACGGCAGAGGATGGCGCGAAACGCTCAGTTTCGGCACTGAAAGACTGCTCCAGAGCGACTTCAACTTCGCCCGCGAAGACGGTGAAGGGTTCATAAACAACGGTGTCAGAAGGGTTGTCTACGGCAAGGATTATTCCGTCAAGATTGTCAGATAGGCGGCTCTATATGCCAAGCAGCGACTTGGCATTAGCCACGGCGGCATCTGTAAGAGAAGCGCCGCTCAACATACGGGCAAGTTCAAGAACTCTCTCCTCCGGGGAGAGTTTTTTGATGGTCGACACCATTCTCCCGTCCTCTGCCGATGACTTGGTGACTACATAGTGGGCACTTCCCTTGGCAGCAACCTGAGGGAGATGGGTAATGGCAAAAACCTGCATCCGGCAGCCCATTGAACATATCATGCTACCCATGCTGTCGGCGACGCTTCCTGAAACGCCCGTATCGATCTCGTCGAAAATCATGGTAGGCATATTTCGGAACCTGGCCATCAGGTCCTTGAGAGCAAGCATGATGCGGGACATTTCTCCTCCCGACGCACATCTTGCCACGTCCACGGCATTTCTGCCTGTGGATGAAAAAAGGAAATGGACATCGTCAGAGCCTGTGGCCGTGGTTTCAGTTTCGGAAAGCACGACAGAGAACACCGCCGAGGGCAGCTCAAGCGAGCGTATGCCTTTTTCTATATCCTTTGCGAAATCAGGGGCGGCCTTCAAACGGCTTTCGTGCAGCCTTGATGAAAGGCCGGCCAGACGGGATTCTGCGGCAGAAATCCGACTTTCCAGTTCAGACTTCTCCTGTTCAAGGCGGGTTGAATCGAAAAGCTTGCCCGAGAGTTCCTCCCTGAGAGCTATGAGTTCAACTTCCGTACGACAACCGAACTTTTGGAAGAGCCCGTAAATAAGCCCCATCCTGTCCTCCACCAGAGCAAGTCTGTCCTCCGAAACCTCAACTTTGGAATCCAGACTCTCAATTTCAGAATAGATGTCGTCAAGTTCAAGTTTCGCAGACTCAATTCTATTTGCCAGAGCGGAGGCAGAAGGAATTATGGATGCAAGCCGGGAGAGGTATTTCCCAACCTCCCTGAGTGTGTTTCCCAAAGGCTGGGCCAAGTCATCTTCCGGCTCCATCAGCCTCATGGCAGCCTCCAGTTGCGACTTGACCTGCTCCGCATTGGCAAGGACCTTCTGTTCTTCATCAAGGGCGGCAAGTTCTCCGTCCCTAAGCTTGGCAGAGTCAAGTTTCTCGAACCGGGCCTGGTTATAATCCCTGTCCCTCTGGAGGAGACGCAATTGCTCCTCAATTGCGGAAAGCCTGCTTTTTAATGCTACTCTTTCCCTGTATGAGGCAGAGCACTCGTCCAACAGCGCCTGATTACCCGCATAGGAATCGAGTATGGAGAGCTGGAAGCGGCGGTCAGTCAAGATGAGGGTCTGGTGCTGTGAATGTATGTCCAGCATGTGCGGTGCAGCCTGCTGGAGCACGCCCACCGGTACTGGAGAATCGTTCACGAAACTGCGGGAACGTCCGCTGCGGGAAACCACCCTCCTGACAATGAGGTGGCCTCCGTCCCACTCCGCCTCACTCTCTTCAAGCAGGGCACGGAGTTCTTCGTCTGCCGGGTCAACTATGAACTCAGCCTCGACGACGCAGTTGTCGGCACCCTCTCCTATCATGGAGGCATCCGCCTTCGCGCCGAGCACAAGATTCAATGCTCCGAGCAGAATGGACTTTCCGGCTCCGGTCTGGCCCGTAATGATAAGAAGACCCTCCGGAAAATCAATGTCCAGAGAGTCTATCAGCACGTAATTTCTGACCTGAAGCCTTTCAAGCATGGCCGGAAAAATTATTCTTCTGAGTTAGCCTTGCGGAAAGCGATCTCGTCGTTCTGAAACTCAGTTATCGCAACGAGAGCCGGCTTTGGCTGACGCTCGTAATACTTTGAGATTTCGATCTGCTCTCTGTTCTCAAAGACTTCCTCCATGGTGTCGCGGTCGTTCTTGAAATCCTCAAGCTTGCGCATGAGCTCCCTCTTTTCGGCCATGGCAATCTGGTTTGCCCTCTTCGAGAGGAGAACCACCGTTTCGTATATGTTGCCCGTAGGCTGCGCGAGCTCAACGAGGTCGCGGGTAATGGTGTTTCCTGGTGTCTTTACCTTTTCCATATCTTGTAATGTTTTGCTTCTACTCTGTTATACTGGCACTTTCGGGCTCAGTTTCATTTTTCTGCAATTTTTTTGCTGCCTTCTCAAGGAGTTTCCTCTCCTTCTCGAATTCCTTGTCCTTGAGGTCGTCGGTCACGACATCCTTTCCGGTAGCCTTCTGCGCCCTCTTGTAGATGGAATCAAGTTCCCTGCGGTACTTTGACTCCGGGAGTTCTCCCACAAAATTGTAATAGTCGTCTATGAAGGAGAGATAACGCTCGCGCTGCTTCGAATGTACGCTGTTTGCGGCGTATTTGTATGAGGACATAGCGATATAATAAAGTATCTCCTCCCTGTGGACATTGTCTGCATCGTCCTTGATCACGTTCTTGAACGCCACCCTGGCCGCAAGATAATCTTCCGTGTGATAGTAGAGCCTTGCCGCCTCGAAAGCCTTGGTGTCCAAACGGACTCCGAGTTCATCTATCATTGTCCTGACCTGAGGAATCTTCTCGGATTCGGGATAGTCCATGATATACTCGCTCATGGCTGTCAGGGCAGTATATGTCGGAGACTGGTCAAGCTCGTATCGGAGGGTCTGGCGGTAGAGGCAGTCCAGACGGAGAAAGCGCGCGTCTTCGGTGAAAGGACTGCGCGGGTATGTGGTAGCAAACTCCTCGAACTTGGTGTCTGCAGTATAAAAATCCTTGGAACGGTAGTTGGCAAGACCACAGTAATATCTCACGGTATCATCCCTTTCCGTTCCAGACGTGTACACACCGAGGGACTCGAAGAGAGCAGCAGCCTTGGAATACTTGCCCAGATTGAAATAATCGAAGGCCCCGTTGTACTTGGCATCCACGTCGTTGCTCGAAAGCAGCAATTCGTACTGCGACTTGCAGCCTGACAATGCGGTCATCATGGCGCAAGCCACGATCAATGTCCTTAAAACTTTCATCTTGTATCTATTTCTGTTCCTTGAGGAAACGCTCGGCATCGAGGGCTGCACGGCAACCCGAAGCAGCTGCATTCACAGCCTGGCGGTATCTTGGGTCCTGCACGTCACCAGCCGCAAAGACGCCCTCCACATTAGTTTCAGTGCCCTTCCCCCTGGTTACTATATATCCACTCTCATCGCACTCCACCCACTGGCTGAACAGTTCCGATACCGGATGGTGTCCGATGGCGAGGAAAAAGCCGTCAATCTCTATATCAAAAATCTCGCCGTTCTTTCTGAGAAGACGCGCTCCAGTGACACCATATTCATCTCCAAGCACTTCCTGAGTGGAAGTATTCCAGAGCATTTCGATATTAGGAGTGGAAAGCACTCTCTCCCTCATTGCTTTTGAAGCCCTCAGTTCGTCCCTGCGGACTATCATGTAGACCTTGCGGCAGAGGGTGGCAAGATAGGTGGCTTCCTCACATGCGGTGTCACCTCCTCCGACGACCGCCACATCCTTCTTCCTGTAGAAGAAGCCGTCGCAGGTCGCGCAGGCAGACACACCCATTCCGCGGTACTTATCCTCTGACGGAAGTCCGAGATACTTCGCAGTGGCCCCCGTAGCGATTATGAGGGCATCAGCCTCAATCTCCGCTCCCGAGTCGAAACTCAGGTGAAAAGGCCTGGAAGAAAGGTCCGCCTTGACTGCCATTCCCGGGCGTACGTCTGCACCGAGACGGACCGCCTGCGCCCTCATGGCGTTCATAAGTTCATTGCCGTCTATACCGTCCTTGAATCCGGGATAATTTTCAATTACCGTTGTGGTTGTGAGCTGGCCGCCAGGTTGCATGCCTTCGTAGAGTATAGGCGAGAGAGCCGCCCTTGAAGCATAGATTGCCGCGGTATAGCCCGCGGGGCCGCCGCCAATTATGAGACATCTTGTTTTCTCCATATCGGATAGTGCTTAAATTCCTAGTAAACTGCAAAAATAACAATTATTCAGTATTATTCAATCAAGAGAGGGGGTGACCAAATGGCTGGTCACCCCCTCTCCGATTATACTGTATGGTCAGGAGTCTATTTGAAAGACTCGAGAGCATTGAGGTAGTCTGCGCTCTCCTTGCAACTGTTGAGGATGTTGTCACCCTCCACAACGCCTTCGATCTCGACTATGATGTGCTCTGTACCCGACTTGTCGAAGTTGCCGAAAATGGCGTCAAAGCCTACCATCCCACTCTTTCCTATGGTAAAGTGGTCCTTGATGTGGAGGAGTTTGAACCTGCCAGGATACTTTTCAAAGTACTCAACAGGAGCAACCTGACCCATCACCGCCCAATACACGTCCATCTGGAAGAAGACCTTCTCAGGATCGGTATTCTCGAGCATGAAGTCATAAACCCTGACATCCTCGACCTTCCGCATCTCATGGGAGTGGTTGTGATAGCCGAAAGCAAGGCCTGCAGCCTTGCACTTCTCACCCACGGCGTTAAGGAAGTCGCAATAGACCTTGAGCTGGGCAAGATTCTCCACATGAGGCATGCCCGGAGTAACAATATACTCCATGCCTGCGGTCTTGTGGTCCTCTATGGCCTTGTCCCACCAGGCAAGAGCCTCATCATAGTTCCCCGCAGCAAGGTCCTCTGTGGATGGATTGTGCGAGGTGTGGGCAGAAAGGATCTTCAGTCCGAACTTTGCGGCATCGTCACGAAGCACCTCCGGAGCCACGCCGTAGAACTTGCCGTCGTTGTAGGAAGCGGTCTCGAGAGTCTTGTAGCCAGATTCCTGGAGAGTCTGGAATATGGACTCATGAACTTCCGCATAGTTATCCGCCTTGAATTCATTTCTAAGCGAATAAAGCTGGAGTCCTATCTCCTTGTCCTGAGCCTTTTCAGCAGTACCGCAGGATGCGAGAGCCAGGAGTGCAGACACAATGACTAATGTCTTTTTCATGGGCTATTCGTAAACCTTTACGGTAATGTTGCGGTATCTCACAACGTCTCCATGGTCCTGGAAACCGATATAACCCTTATGCTCGTCGCCGCCGCAGTTGTTAAGGAGAGCGAAAGCAAGAGGCCACTTCTCCTCGCTGAACTTGCTGTTCTGGAGAAGAGCGGTCCATTCAGGAGTCCACAAGTGATATTCAAGCACGTTCGCGCCGTTCTGGCCGTGTACAACTGTGCCCTGATATACCATGATTTTGCCGGTATTCCACTCTCCGTAAGGGTTCTGGTTCTGAGGAACGGCAGGAATCATGTCATAGAGGGAAGCAGACTTGCGGTTGCCGTCAACGCCGAGTTTTGCGTCAGGATGGTTCTCATTGTCAAGAATCTGGTACTCAGGAGCGGAAACATAGATATGGGCCCACTCTTCCTCGCCATTGTCGTTCTTGTAGGTAACCTCCTTTGCGAGGTAAAAGACGCCTGAATTGGCACCCTTCTCCACGCACCATTCGAACTCGAGCTCGAAGTTCTGGAACTGATGGCAGAAGATGATGTCGCCACCATCGCCCTGCTGCGCTTCGCCGCCGCCGTTTCCGTTGAACTTGAGGCAACCGTCCTCAATTGTCCACTTTGAAGGGACATGATCCTTTCCATATCCTCTCCAACCGGTGAAATCCTTGCCGTTGAAGATGATGTAACGGCCCTGCTCATCCTTTGGAAGGGTTGAGAGGTCCACTTCATCGTTGCTGACCACAGTGTACTGAGGACCTTCAGCCACAGGCTCCGCAGCCTTCTTGTTATTCTTGCATGAAACAGCTGAAAGACAAACCACTGCAGCTGCAGCAAGCATGATTGATTTCTTCATAGTTTATTCAATTATTTGTTTTCAGATTATTCTTCCGGCATCTCAGGAAGTACCCAGCCCTCGCGGTAAGTGTGCTTGATGAGCTCAGCAGCGAACTTGTTCGCGTCGATAGGGTCTGTCCATTCCTTCTCGAAGGTAGGGTGACCGTCATGAATCGAGAAGCCGTCCTTCTTGCAGACCTTGATCTTCGCACCTGCAGGGATGTTGGTGAAGCGCATATTCTCGCCGTCCCACTCGAGTTCCTGGTTGAGACCCTGGAGACGTACTGCGACTGCTCCCATGACAACCATCTCGTTGAAAGGACCAGCCTCTGAGAAGTCAGATGCCGAAGGGACACGTGTTGCAGGGTCTTCCTTGCAGGCACGGATCCAATCCTGCTGGTGGGAAACTGTAATCTCGCGGAGAACCTCAGGGCCTTCAGGGTTGCGGCCTGAAACGAGGTAAGGCCTTTCGCCGTAGCATCCGCAGATAAGGGTGTCCTTGGTTCCGTGGAAGATAACGCAGCCGCCCGCATGGTTGAGATTGACACCGGCAGGAAGACCTGCAGGCCTCTCAGGGAGGATACCGCCGTCATACCACCACACTTCAACCTCAGGCATGGCAACCTTAGGGAGGTTCTCACGTGCAGGGAACACAAGTTTTACAGCCTCTGCGTTAGGAGCGCACTCGTCAAGAAGAAGAGTCGAGCTTGCCTGAACCTTTGTAGGATAGCCGAGCTTGAGAGCCTTGAATACAGGATGGAGGATGTGGCATGCCATGTCTCCGAGTGCGCCTGTACCGAAGTCCCACCAGCCGCGGAAATTCCATGGAGTGTAAATCTCATTGTAGTCACGCATAGGTGCAGGCCCTACGAAAAGATCCCAATCGAGGGTTGGAGGAACTGGTTGAACCTTCTCAGGATGAGGAAGACCCTGAGGCCAGATCGGACGGTCAGTGAAGGTCTCCACCTTGCGAACCTCGCCGATTTCGCCCTGCCATATCCACCTGCAGATCTTTCTTACGCCCTCGCCTGAAGCGCCCTGGTTACCCATCTGGGTTGCCACGTTGTATTTCTTTGCAAGCTTGGTGAGAAGACGTGACTCGTATACGGAGTGGGTGAGAGGCTTCTCGCAATATACATGCTTTCCGGCCTTGATAGCCTCGGCTGCGATGATCGCGTGAGTGTGGTCAGAAGTTGCAATCACCACCGCGTCTGCCTGATCGAGAAGTTCATCAAACATGACTCTCCAATCCTTGTACCTCTTTGCGTCAGGATACTTGTCAAATACGTGCTGTGCATACTTCCAGTCAACGTCACAGAGGCCGATGATGTTCTCAGTCTCCATGTTGGCAAGGTCTGCTGCACCGCGGCCGCCGACACCGACACCGAGGATATTGAGCTTCTCCTTTGGAACAAAGGCTGGCTTCTTTTTCTTTGTAGCTGCCGAGAGAACAGCATCAGGCATTACAGCCATTCCGGCTGCAGCCACGGCTCCGGTCTTGAGGAAAGACCTTCTTGAGATTTCTTTTTCCATGATTTTGGATAAATACGGGTTAATATAATTGGTTTAGTGTTTCTGTGTCACGGATTGAGGCGAATTGGGATTTCGCGCAGTTCCAGTTCCTACAAATATACATAATATAACATTAAATCCGTGCGATTTTTTTAATAATTTTCGGACGTATTCCCTGGTGGAAACCCCGAATATGCGCTTTGCCTCCGCCCACAGACAGGTCCGGGACGGAGGCAAAGCAGCTTGCGCAGCAAGAGCGCAACTTATTTACAAGACTTGTCGCACACAGCCACGCCCACGAAGGAATCGGCGCAGCCGTAATACAGGAACCATCTGCCGTTCTTGAGGACAAGGCCCTCTATGAAGACCGTGCCCGCGGGATACTGGCCCGTCTTCTCAAAGTCGGCTTCAGGCTTGAAGAAAGGTTCGTCGAGACGGGTGATGAGTTTATAAGGGTCGTTCCTGTCGAAAAGAGCCTGGCCTGCAGAGTAGGTCGCGGCGGTATAGCGTTCGTCGCGGCGCTCGTCGTCACGGTTCTTGCCGTTGTACATAAGGACTATGCCCTTGTCCGTGAGTATTGCGGGAGGACCGCATTCGGTCAGCATGCTGTCGAAATGTCCGTCGCGTGGAGACATTACGGGCACCAGATTGCCCTCCGCATCGGTCTGGGGAACCCAGTGTATGAGGTCGTCGGAGGTGGCGAGGTTCACGAAACGCTCACCCCAGTACATCAGGTACTTTCCACCCGGCTTCGCAATCACCAGCCTCCCGTCCCTGATCTCGGTGACAACGGACGCCGACTTGCAGCCTCCGAAATTCCTG
The DNA here is from genome assembly GCA_021443565.1 of Bacteroidales bacterium. GTDB lineage: Bacteria > Bacteroidota > Bacteroidia > Bacteroidales > UBA932 > Cryptobacteroides. The sequence continues at coordinate 14,230 of JABUTS010000106.1, forward strand.
TCTCCCAAGGCATCCTCGAAGGCATAGCCGTGCTTGTCCCAGTTCTTGAGGTCACGGGAAGTCGCCACGCAGAGGCGGGGCATATCCCGGTTCCACGAAGTGTACATCATCACATAGAGACCGTCCTCTGTAACCGCCACCCTCGGATCCTCACAGCCGCCCGGCCACTCGTAGGCCTTGTTGCAATCCTCTGCCGGATAAAGCACCGGCTCGGCAGCAAAAGTCATGTGAAATCCGTCCTCACTCTCCGCATAGCCTATCCTTGAAGTGCGGGATCCTATGCCCCGGGCAGTATTGTCCTCGGAACGGAAAAGCACGGCTATCCTGTCCCCCGCAAGAGTCGCGGCAGGATTGAAGGTGTCGCTTTCACGCCATTTCATCGGGCCCTGGTTCATCGGGCAGAAGAAAGTGGCTGCAGTGTCGGGGCTGATTACGGGATTCACACCTTCCGGGCGCACAAAAGGACCTATCGCCCAGTCGGGAAGGGCATTGCCTTCTCCGTTTCCGGAGCACGAGGCAGAAAGAACCACCACAAGAAGCGGAAAAAAGGACTTAATTGCTTTCACCGGTTTTCTTGATGCTGAATTTGACAAGGTAGAAAACTCCCAGAGATATCAGGAAGATAGCCACTCCGAATGAAGGGGCATAGAGATCCGTGATGCCGAAGCCTATCTTCGCCGTAAGTATGAAGGTCAGGCAGACTGAGGTCATGAAACACGCCGGGATAAGGGTTATGAGATAATAAAGCCCTTTCTTTCCTGAAAGGTAGACAGTCAAGGCCCAGAGAGTGAAAACTGCGAGGGTCTGGTTAGACCAGCCGAAATATCTCCAGATAATGTCAAAGCCGTCAGGCTCGCCTATGTAAATCTGCAACAGGCGTGCGCAGACAAGGAAAATCGGGATGCTTACAAGCAGTCTTTTGAGTATGGGTTTCTGGTCAACCTTCAGCGCGTCCGCAATGATGAGACGGCAGGACCTCAAAGCTGTATCTCCGGACGTGATGGGAGCGGCGACCACACCCAGCATGGCGAGAATGCTTCCGGCCACTCCGAGCCATTTCTTTGAGACAAGGGTGACAACAGCCGGAGCAGCCGTCACACTTATGGCACCGGTGGCAGGGTCGACTGCGCCCATGGCCTCTGCGCCACCGCCATGGAAGAAGTATGAAGCCACAGCTGCCCATATCAGGGCTATCGCGCCTTCTGTAATCATGGATCCGTAGAATATGGGTCTGCCAAGTTTCTCATTCTTGATGCAGCGGGCCATGATAGGCGACTGGGTTGCATGGAAGCCGCTGATTGCTCCGCAGGCTATGGTGATGAAGAGGCAAGGGAATATCCTGCCCTTCTCCGGAGCGAGATTATGGAGTCCGTCCCAGATTTCGGGAGTTTCAACAGGCCACTTGATTATCAGGAATACCAGCATTGAAACTGCCATAAAAATGATGGATATCGCAAAAATAGGGTATATTCTTCCTATGATTTTGTCCACAGGTACCAGGGTCGCTATAATATAATATATGAGCACAACTCCCACCCATACCATGTCGTTTGCAAAGAATCCATCCTTGAACATTCCACCGAGAATGACTGCGGGAGAATACACGAAAACCGCTCCCACAAGCAGGAGCAGGAGCACGGAGAAACAGAGCATGATGGCCTTGGATGGCCGTCCCAGATACTCTCCGATGAGTTCCGGGAGATTCGCACCGCCATGGTTGAGGGACAGCATGCCGGCAAGATAGTCATGTACAGCCCCCGCAAAAATGCATCCCAGAACTATCCACAGGTAGCATGCGGGGCCGAAGAGTGCGCCGGCGATTGCGCCGAAGATGGGACCGGTTCCTGCAATGTTCAGGAGCTGGATCATGAAGACCTTCCAGGTCGGCAGGGGCACGAAGTCTATGCCGTCGTTACTGGAATAAGCCGGGGTGGGTTTTTTCGGGTCGGGCCCGATAACCTTTTCCACAAAGGCACCGTAAACAAAGTAGCCCAGGAGAAGGGCTGCAATGCTGATCAGTAGAGTGTACATGTTAAGTATTCGCTTTTCTATATGACCGACAAAGATAGCAAATATCAATGCACAAACACACCAATTGTTGAAAAATCGGGCGATTTTTGAAAATCGCAAGGATATTGTAACTTTGCCCGCACAAACAAGCACAGAAAACATGAAGAACCTGATCAGAACACTTGCAATCGCGCTTGCCGCCGCATCACTGGTTTCCTGCCTTGAAAGCGACGACGCAATACTCCGCGGAGAAACCTCAATAGCGGAAATCCAGAACGGACGTCTTGTGACGGACATGGGCAACATATACAACGTGACAACCCTCAACTCGGAAAAGGCACTCCCTTCGAGCGGACGAGTATACATACTCGGAGACGTGCTCAACAAGACCGTGGGGGGACAAGACAACGAATATGATTATAGCCTGCTTTCATGGGCAGAAGTCAGCGTAGCCAAAGCGCTCACTCATGACGAGATCCTCTCTCTCAGCCATGACCCGGGCAAAGATCCCGTTTACGTGGAGAGCGGTTGGTTCTCAGGCGGATACGCCAACCTTTCCATCATCACCTTCGAAAAGAGCGAAAGCCCTGCCACGCACTACCTGGACGTCGAGATTGACGAGACAAGGACCTCGTCCGACACTCTCGCCCTGGTAATCCGTCACAATTCACAAGGCGAAAACGACCTCAAGACCTCCGAGCTTTCCAGCAAGGCCAGCCTCATCTCCATTCCTATAGAGAAATACATTGACAGCCAGAAGAAAAAAATTGTCTGCGCCATCAAGTACAAGTGGCTCGCCACCAACCTCAGCGGTCTCAACGACTGCAAGGATTACGAAGTCACGGGTGTGGCTGAGAAAGCAAGTTACGTTCAGGAGTCTATCCGTTAGCAGTTTTATAAAAATTATTTTGTTGTTTTCCCGAAAACTCTTACCTTTGCACTCCCTTTTGTGGGCTATAGTCAACGGGAAAATATAAAAACACAAGATAATGAAAAGAACATTCCAGCCATCACGCCGCAAGCGTGTCAACAAGCACGGGTTCCGTGAGAGAATGAGCACTCCTAACGGACGCCGCGTTCTCGCTGCCCGTCGCCGTCACGGACGCAAGAAGCTTACAGTTTCATCTGAAGACAGATTCTAAAAAAGAAGGATGCTCTGCGTGACATGAACCCCGAAAGTTAGACACAAAACTTTCGGGGTTTTGTTATGTCAAAAAAAA
>JABUTS010000073.1 GCA_021443565.1 Bacteroidales bacterium
CCCGTCAAGGGGACGCCTCAGCAGGGTCTTTTCGCCCGTAATCCGCACCTTGCCCCTGCCCAGCTGGGCAGAGAGAGGAATCATAAGCCTGGTAAGCAGGCCGGACTCCCCGACATGTATGCTATCCTTTTCGAGTGAAGCTGCCGCGGCGGATATGCCATTGATAACAAGGCAGTCATCTTCCCTTACAATCTTTGCTCCGAGTTCCTCGGCAACCTTGATTGCACCCTCGCTGTCTGAGCAGGGAGAATAGCCCGAAAGCCTTGACTCTCCGTCTGCAAGCGCGGCTGCGATGATGGCTCTTTGGGCGAAACTTTTCGATGCAGGCATCATCAAGGCACGGCATTCTCCCGTCTCCTCCTGAGTTCCGGTGGCTCCACCTACGGCTTGCCCGCAGAACGCAGAGCCCTGCCCGAAACCGGTTCCTATGAATCGGAAATTCCCATATACAGCCTCCATCATCTCCTTCATCGGCCACTGGCCCGGAGCGGCAGCCTCCTCTTCCGTGAGGGCGGCATAGGTGTAAGGAGCGCCCATCCTCAGGCAATCCACCCGGCTGGCCTTTCCCGCCTCGCCCATCGCGAAGGCTATCAGTTCACCCGGCTTCACGGCATTCGCGGTGCTGCCGGCAATTTCTCCCAGCCTGCCATAGAGGGCCGCCACCCTCACGGCGTCTTCGCTGCTGGAGGCGCTTGTGACCAGTTTCACCACATCCGCACCGTGACGTCTGCATTTCGCTATAGTCTCAAGCAGTTCCGCATCAGAAGGGGTGCCCTTGAAGTCATGGAACGAACGTATGAACACGGCTCCGTTTTCATGCGCAGCCTGCCTCACCCTCTTCGACATTTCCTTCGGCGCCTCGATTTCCACGTCGACAAAGCCCGCACCCGCCTCTATGGCCCTTATCAGCCTTTTCTCGGCGATTGCCGCCGCCTTGTAGCGCATGCTCCCGGCAGTCGCCCCGCTGCCCTGAAAGGCCTGCAGAGTGCCGTTACGCATCACTTCGTCTATCCTGCAGGTGGCTACGAGTGGGACGTCGCTGGAGAATACCAGATCTATGTCCTTGTTGCTCAGCAGGCAGCGGTCAAGCCTGATCTCGGCCATCTCGCACTGCTCGAGGGCATCGAGTATGCCTTGCAGGTCCTTGTTCTGTATGGTTGTGCAAATCATTTTTCCATAATTTTCACCACATCTGCAACATCCAGAGTGCAGGTGTCGACATCTCCTATCCCGCGCAGAAGCACGAAGCGCACCCTGCCGTCCTCGGCCTTCTTGTCCATGCCCATAGCCTCAGCCATCCGGGCTATGGTGTAAGGGCACGAGGTCTGCAGACCGCAGTTGACGAAGTCGTTGCGTACCCTGTCGGCAAGGCCTTCCGCGCACATTCCGATCTTTTCGGAAAGTTTGGCCGCGAGCACTATGCCCATCGCAACCGCTTCTCCGTGGGAAACCGGCTCCCCGTCCCGGCTGATATGCTCTATAGCATGGGCGAAGGTGTGCCCAAGGTTCAGCTTGCGTCTCTCGCCCTTCTCGAACTGGTCCCTGCCGACTATTCCCGCTTTCACTGCAGCCGCTGCGGCTATCAGCTCATTCAGTTCCCCGAAGCGTGGGCCGTCCGATGCGTGAGTCTCGGGATTCCCGTCCCAGCTTTCCGCCTCGCTCTCCATCTTTCCAAGCAGTCCGACGGCCCTTTCGTACCATCCGTTGTCCTCTATCATGAAGGTCTTGAGCATCTCTGCCGCCCCTCCCAGAAATTCCTTGTGCGGGAGGGATTCGAGCGCGTCGGCGCTCAGCCAGGTGAATTCCGGCTGGCGTATGACACCCACCATGTTCTTGTAAGACATGAAATTGACCCCGTTCTTGCCTCCTATGGCAGCGTCCACCTGCGAAAGCAGGGTGGTGGGGATGAACGCGAAGGCTATGCCTCTCTTGTAGACTGACGCCGCGAAGCCGGCCATATCGGTGGTGATGCCCCCTCCCAGGGCGAGAAGCAGAGCATTCCTGTCGGCTCCCTGCTCCAGCAGCCAGCGGTTGATGTCCATGACGGTGGTCATGTCCTTTTTCAGCTCAGTCGCCTCCACAGGCAACGCCGCCCTCAAGCCCGGCACTGCCTCAAGCAGCCGCGCCGCGAGTTCCCCGACATTGGCGTCATACACGAGGAAGAGCGGGCGGGCGCAGTCTGCAAGCAGTTCCGCCACCCCCTCAAGGCTCCCGCCGGCAAAAATCCTTCCGATTACCGACCCTTCGCTTTCAATGTCTATCTGTCTGCTCATCTTTGCCATAAACCACAAAGATAGAAATTCCGCAACATACTTCCCCTTTCGCCCTTCCGGAATGATACTTCTTTTTGGAGATTACGAAATTTGCGGTAAATTTGCGACCATGTTTGAGAGGCCCGGATGGCGGAATCGGTAGACGCGTTGGTCTCAAACACCAATGCCGCGAGGCGTGCCGGTTCGATCCCGGCTCCGGGTACAGCTTTAGTCACAATTTTTCGCCGCAAGGCAAGAGAAGGGGGTAAGCAGAACTGCTCACCCCCTTCTTGATTTATCTCTGTTACGGATACCTACTTCACTGAGAAACGATAGATGCAGGTCTGGGTGTAAACGTCGCCCGGACGGAGGGTGCAGTCACCGAATGCCGGCTGGTTAGGAGTGTCGGGATACATCTGGGTTTCAAGCGCGAGGGATGAACGGAAGGTGAAAGGATTGCCGTTCTTGCCGCTGTGCTTGCCGTTGAAGAAGTTGCCGCTGTAGAACTGCATGCCAGGCTGGTCGGTGAGGACCTCGAGGAAACGGCCGGTCTGCTCGTCCCAAACTGAACAAGCGAGCTCGATTTCGCCCGGAGCCTTCTTTGCGATGCACCAGTTGTGGTCGTAGCCCCTTGCGTTGATAAGCTGCTGATTGTCAGGTGTGTTAATCATCTGGCCTATGGTGTGGGGCTCGCGGAAGTCGAACGGGGTGCCTTCAACCGGATCGAGCGTTCCGAGAGGAATGCTGAGTGAATCGATAGGAACATAGAGGTCGGCGTTAATGTACATCACATAGTCCTCCACAGTGCCTATGCCCTCGCCGCGGAGGTTGAAGAAAGGATGGTTGGAGATGTTGACAGGGGTAGGCTTGTCGGTGGTCGCCTTGTAGTCGATGCGGAAGTCTCCGCCTTCCACACTGTATGTCATCTCTATCTCAACATTGCCCGGATAGCCCTCAAGTCCGTCAGGGTGCATGAATTCAAGCACGAGTCTGGTGTCGGTGGCCTCCTTCACGTTCCACACCACGTTGTCAAGGCCTATGTAGCCTCCGTGGAGGGTGTTGACCTTGTTGTCGTTGGCCGGAGTGTTGTAGCGTACGCCGTCAATCACGAAGCCGGCGCCTCCTATACGGTTGGCAACGGGACCCACGCATGCGCCGAGGAAGCGCTCGCCTGCAGGATGAACGTATCCGTCAAGGGTGTTGCGGCCCGCCACCACGTCAGCATAGCTGCCATCCTTGCCCGGAGCGAAGATGGAAACGACTCGTGCTCCGAAATTTGTGGCCTGGACTACAATCTGGTCGCTTTTGAGGGTGTAGAGTGCACAAGGCTTTCCGTCAACTTCACCCGCGAAGTTTTCTGCAGGAATCAGCTCCACGTCAGGAGTCTTTGGTGCGCAAGCTGCCATGACGAGGCCGGCTGCGACTGCTGTGATGGTTGAAAGTTTCATTTTATGGAATAGTTTGGTATATGCAATACGACACCGCTAATTTAGGAACTCTTGAAAAATATCTTGCATCATTTCCGTGGTTTTTCGGCTACCTTTGCATGAAGAAGGCCACAAACTTCGATTTTACAGGACAAAAGACAAGGTGTGATGAAAAGAAATCCTGAAGCCGCTTTCAGCGACGAGGCGTACGAAGCCCTCGTTCAATCTATTTTCCGGCGTTTCCCCTCATTCCAGAAGGCGGGAGCGGAAGCATACAAGCCCGGACTCGCCAACATGGAGGAGTTTGACGAACTCGACGGCCACCCTCACCGGCAGTGGCGCAGCATTCATGTGGCAGGTACCAACGGCAAGGGCTCCGTGTCCAACATGATAGCCTCGGTGCTCGCCGCAGAAGGGCTCAGGGTAGGCCTGTACACATCCCCGCACATAGTTGATTTCAGGGAGAGGGCGAGAATCATCGAGACCCGCGGGGAAGGCACTTCGGTCACTCTTATCCCGCGGGAATATGCCCGGAACTTCCTGACCTCCCATGAAGAAGACTTCGACCGCATAGGCATGAGTTTCTTTGAGATAACCACGACCCTGGCTTTCAGGTGGTTCGCAGACGAGAAGATAGACATTGCCGTCATTGAATGCGGACTGGGCGGCCGTCTGGACAGCACCAACATCATAACTCCCGTGCTCTCTGTCGTGACCAACATAGGCATGGACCATACAGACATACTCGGGAACACCAGGGCCCTGATTGCGGGCGAGAAGGCCGGCATTTTCAAGCGCAATGCCGAAGGACATGAAATCCCCGCACTGGTCGGCGAGAGCGACGGAGAGGTGGGACGCGTCTTCCGTGCCGCTGCTCCGTGGGTTCTCTTCTCCGATGGACGCGTGCCCAGGCTCTGGCACTCTCACGAGGAAATTCTCCCGGCCATGGACCTTCAGGGCAGCTATCAGCGCAAGAACCTCCGCACCGTGCTCTCGGCAGTGGACATGCTCCGGGAAAGCGGCGTGATCTCCGGGACGGGCGACGACGAGGTCATAGACGCCATAATTCACACCGCCGCACGCACGCACTTCCATGGCAGGTGGGAGAAACTCTGCGACGACCCTTGCGTCATCTGCGACATAGGGCACAATTCCCATGGTCTGGAATACAATTTCGCCCAACTCATGACTATGATGCAGACAGGCTCGTACAGCGCCTTGATAATGGTCTATGGTGCGGTGGCTGACAAGGACGTGACGAAGATAATGGCCCTAGTGCCCGAGCGGGCCGAAATGATATTCACCAACCCTGACAGTCACAGGGCGATGCCGGCGGAGGAGGTGATGGAAAGATATCTCGCGGCGGTGTGGTCAGAGCCGGATGTCGCGCCTGTATGCTGCGGGACCGTGGCAGGGGCTGTGGCGGAGGCGATGAAAAGGGCACGCCTCTTGCAGAAAAGGGCGGACGGACGGAGACCGCTTATATACGTAGGTGGCAGCACCTATGTGGTGAGCGAAGCCGTGCCTCTGTTTTCAGACGGTAAATACATAGAAATTTAATTCATGAAGCCAGCTCTCATTACCGCATGTGCCGGGCTCCTGATGGCAGGGGCGGCCTTCGCGTTTAGCATTGATATACAGACGGATATGAAAATTGACAGGAGAGACGGGAAGGGACATTCCCTTGTGAGCCTCTGGAAATCCCTTGATGATGCCCGCAAGGCCGACAGGCCGGAAACCGAGCTGGAAATCCTTGGGAAGATAAAATCAGAGGCGCGCAAAAGTGGATACGCCTGGGATTTCTACGATGCCGGAAGGCAGTTCGTCAGCACGACGGGCAGACAGGACTGGAAGAAGCGCCAGGGGGCTGGAAATGCTTTCGCGAAAGAGGTTGAGGAGTACGGCAGCCCTATCATGTTCCTTTACCATCAGGCGAACGAACATTATTCATGGATGGACGAATACGCCTCCGCACAGCGCTCTGCGCTCATGAAGGGGAGAACTCCGGAGTTTTACGGGGACGCTTTCGATTCCTCTCTCGATGCCGCCCTGCCCGGACTGATTGAAAACGACTGGGAATTCTGGCAGTGGCTTTGCTACAGAATACGTTGGGACTGGGATGCCTCCGGACTTCGCGAGGCTGTTGCCGGACATTATCCCAAGGAGGCCCTTTTCGATTATTTCGAATTTTCCGGAGGCCGGTCCTTCTCCAATTTCGTGCTTTTGGAATCTGCGCCGTCCGAGGATGTGGATGAGCAGGCTGCTTATCGGCGTGCAAAACGCTCCAAGGCAGAGGAACTGGCTGACAAATACAGGGGCAAGGCTGCGGAACTTCTTTTCAGACAGGAGATTCTGGACCTGCGTCTGCAGGAACTTCATGCGAAAGCGAATGCCGACCAGGAGAGTTACAGGGAACTTGACGCCGACTGCAGGGCCTTCGACAGGGCTCGCAAGGCTTTCGCCGGCAGCGAGAAGGTCATTTCGGACTATTGCGACAGGGGTGAGGCCATAAGCCGCCAGCTCAACATGTCGGAGGTTTCGTGCGAGATTGCCGGCAATATCATGAGGATATACCTGCGCAACAGCGCGAGGGCGGAGTTCAGCATCACGGCAGGCGGGAAGAAGGTGTTCGAAGGTTCATGCACGAACGCGAAGAACAGTTTTCATGTGCTTGACACGGTCATTGTTTCCATACCGGAACTGGAAGACGGGGAATATGTTGTGAAGGCCAGGATAAAGGAGTCGCAGGAGGCTTTCGAGTCGCCGTATTCCAGGTTCAGCCTGTCAGCAGCCTTGATTTCGGCAAACGGTGGCCCCATGCTCTATCTCACCGAGACCGCTTCCGGCAAGCCCGTTGAGAAGGCCCGTCTGAAACTCTGCAATTCAAAGGGAACCAGGGCTGAAGCCGAATGGACTGCCATTGACGGATTCGGACCGCTTCCTGAAGCTCTCAAGGTCGAAAAAGATGACTACTGCTGGCTGGAATGTACGGCGCAGCCGGGAGAAAGGCAGTTGAAATCCACCCGCATATATCTTGAGAATCCCGTCTTCAAGGAGCGGGGAATTGACCTTTCTGCCAAGGCTGTGCTCATATTCAACAGCAAGCTGTTCAAGCCCGGTGACTGTCTCGAATACAAGGCAGTGCTTTACTGCGGAACGGAAGGGGACGCTTACCGCACCCTCCCTGCCGGAGAGAAGATACTTGTGGAAATAAGGAACGTTGACAACAAGCTGATATTCAGCGAGGAACTCACTACGGGCAGGCTCGGAGCCGTCAGCGGACGCTTTGAAATCCCGAGGGACTGCAAGCATGGAAGATGGCGCCTGCTGTGTTATCACATGAAGGGGCAGGACAAGGATTTTGCAGGCTCGGGCAACTTCAGGGTGGAGGAAATGGAATTGCCGTCTTTCGGGCTCGTGCTCGATTCTCCTGCCGGTTGCCATTTCAAGGGGGACAGCATAACCATCTGCGGCCGTTTGGTTTCATATTCCGGCAGGCCCCTGTCCTCCGTCCGGCTCAGCTGGGACTGGGACGGCACGGGGCCCGAGGCTTCGCTCAAGTCAGAAGCCGACGGCAACTTCAAAATCTCCTTCAAGGCTCCGGACGACAAGAACCAGCTGGTATTGAAGGTAAGGGCTATTGACGGGACGGGGGAGACTCAGGAACAGTCCGTACATATCAGTCTGCAGGACGACCTTTACATACATGCGTCGGCGGAGGGACTGAATGGAGGCTGCAGCGAGCACGGCACGATAGTGGACCGTGACACACTGAAGTTCAGTCTCAGATGTCAGGGCAACGGCTCGGAGAAATTGAATCTCAAAATCGGATATGTAATCAGAAAGGATGGCGCCAAGGTTTCAGAGGGTGAAATCCAGACTGGAGAGGCGTACGGGGATGAATATGCCCTGCCGCTTGCCGGTCAGGGCGTGTATGACCTGGAATTCGAGGGCCGGATGGCGGACCAGGGCGGAAAGCTCCATAAGGGCCGGGCGTCACTGCGATGCGTGCGTCTTCCCCACGAGGGGGAGAAGTTCAACGGCTGTGCTGAAGCCTTTGCAATATGGGGAGGAAGCGGCCTTGACGCCGCTGCCGGAACCCTGGCTCCTTCGGTATTCGTGGGCGCAGGCGGGAAGGCAGTTTATATGGCTGCGGTACTGTCGGATCGTTTGGGAAGGATAGTCGAAAGCCGGGTGGTGGCTCTCAGGCCCCACGAAAGTTTCCGCTTCAGTTGCGCTCCGCATCACTGCGGGGAAGGGGAAGCCCTCCAGATGAAGGTTTTCTACTTCCTTGAAGGCCGGAGCAGGACCTGGACCACGAAATGGGACAGGCCGGTGCGCCAGCTGGTGAAGCCTCTGGAGTTCAGCCGGTTCACTGACAAGGCTGCTCCGGGAGAACAATGCTCTTACTGCGTTAAATGCTGGACGGGGGCGGAAATGGCCGCTGCCGTGTTCAATATGGCTGCCGAGAATTATGCTCCAAACAGGTTGACGGGAGTCAAGTACCCGGCCATGCATTTCATCAGTCCTGACCTTGGCATGTTCCCGGGCAGTGACGGGATGCAGGGTTTCGGACGTCCTGTGCTGAAGTCGGCCGGGACCATGATGATGTCGAAGAACATGGCAGCCGTTGCCTCCGATTCGCAAGATGCGATACCTTTCCAGATGGTGAGGACCGAATCGGAAACTGCCGAAAACATAGCCGGAGAGATTGTCATGCGCGAGGATTTTTCCGACATCCTTGCCTTCATTCCTGAAATCGCTGCCGGCGCTGCCGGGGAAGCTTCGTTCTCGTTCAGGACTTCCGACAGGCTTGCAAGCTATGTGGTGCAGGTTTTTGCCCACGACGGGGAGATGAACAACGGCACGCTCAGGGATACTATGATGGTTACCCTGCCTGTCCAGATAGGAATTTCACAGCCTCGTTTCCTCTATGCCGGAGACAGGTATGTGGCGGGCGTGACTCTTTCCAACGGATCTTCAGAAGCTGTTGCCGGCATGCTTTCAGCCGGACTTTACAAGGGGGATGCCCTGATTGCCCAAAGGAACGTGGAGGCTATTGCAGAGGCAGACGGCGAGAGTGTGTTCAGGCTGGATTTCGGAGAGATTCCGGCTCCGGACCAAGCGGGGAAGGCTGAAAGCCTCAGCGTCAAGGCCGTGTTTGAGGGCGTGACTTCTGCCGGAGCGAAAATCACCGACGGAATAAAGGTGGAAATACCTCTGTATGAGGCGTCGCAGACTCTGTCGGAGGCTCATTCGGCCGTGCTGCCTGCGGGTGCTGACAGGAAGGCTCTGGAGGACAGCATAGCCAGGTCCTTCACCGGAACCAGCCCATACGGGGCAAGGTGGTACGAGAGGAAGGTCGGCGATATGCTTGCCGAGGTGTTGGACGGAAAGGCTGTGCCAGCCCATGACAACCTTGTGGAACTGAGCGGAGCCTTGATTGTAAGGAGCATTTCGAGGCGGCTCTCCGGTGCGGGGGAAACGGATGAATTCTGTGCGGAACTGGTCGAAAAACTGCTTGATTGCCGTTGCCTGGACGGAGGTTTCTCATGGTTCCCGGGCATGGAGTCGAGCACGTATATGACAGCCTTGCTTCTTGAAAGGGCGACACGTCTGGACAGGTTCGGCCTGCTCCCGGAAAAGCTGGCGGCAAGCCTTCCGGCAGCAGTCAGATACCTGGATGACAGACAGTTCCCTTCAGATGAAGAAAAGGCGAAAAGATATTCGTGGAACAGTCTGCCGCTGGACAGATACCTGCACGCAAGGGCTCAGTATGCTGAAGTGCCTCTGGAAACGAAACTTGACAAGGAGACCAAGGAGGCTGTTGCCGGCTATCTGGTTCCGGGAAAGAAGGAAGGACGCGGGCTTGCAGGTCTGGTCTTCTCAAAGACCCTCAGGCTCTCCACCCTGGTCGAACTCTGCAGGTCCGACAAGGGAGGGAAACTGGCGGCAGCCCTGGGCGTCAGGAATATGAACGCTCTGCGGAAAAGTCTCGCCTCGGACGCGGCTTCATTGCATGAATATGTCGTGCGCCATCCTTCGGGAGGCTGGTACTGCCCTAATCTCGTGATGCCTTTCAGAGGCTTGCTGGACGGCGAACTATATGCCCACACGCTGCTATGCCATGTGCTTTCATCCCTCGAGGGAGACAGCCTCGCCGTCGGGCAGGCCGAAGGCATCAGACTGTGGCTCATGCTTCAGAAGGAAACCCAGAAGTGGGATTCGGACGCTGCTGCAGTGGAGGCGGTGGCTGCGGTATATGAAGGTTCGCGCGAATTGCTGGATACCAAGGTCATCATGGCCCGCAAGACTTATCAAAAGCCTCTTTCTGAAATTAAGGCGGCTTCCAACGGCATCAGCATAAACTGCAATCTCAGTGTTTTCCGCGACGGGAAATGGGTGGAGGCGGCAAGTCTGGCGGACGCCCCTGACGGCAGCCTGCTGCTCAAGGCCGGAGACAGGGTAAAGGTGGCGGCGGACGTGTGGAGTCAGGAAAACCGCAGTTTCGGACTTGTCACAATACCGCATCCTGCATGTTTCCTGCCTGTGAACCAACTTTCCGGCCCGTCGGGCCGCTTCTTCGGCAGCTACCGGGAACTTACGCGAGAGGCTGTCCTGCACTGGTGCACGGTTCTGCCTGAAGAGCATGTGATATTGTCGGAGGAGTTCCTGGTGACTCAGGCCGGCCAGTATTCGGCGAAGGCCTGCGAGGCGGTCTGTACCTATGCCGACCACTATCGCGCCAACTCTTCCGCCCCACGCACAATCTTCTCCGACTGACCCTTCCGGGAACAGGACCGGTCATTTGATTTTTCGATGGGTTAATAGTATTTTTGTAGATATGAAGGTGCGTGCAGCGATACAATGGTTCTGGAAGGGTTCCAAGGGAGTCCGCAGGTATGTCATGTGCAGTAGCTTCGCCCTCTTCGGAAACGTGTTCTTCTCTCTCGTGTTCGTGTATGCGAGCAAGAGGATGATTGACATAGCCACAGGCCGCGCCGCAGGCACTCTGACAGGCTTCGCCCTGCTGATGGGCACCTGCGTGCTGGTCCAGCTTATCAGTTCCGCCGTTTCAGCCAGACTGGAGGTGAAGGGCGAAGTGCTGCTCCGGAACCGTATCCGCTTCAATCTGTTCACCCACCTCATGGACAGCCGTCTGGGCGGACGGGACAGCCTTCATACCGGGGACCTTCTGAATAGGATGGAATCGGATGTGCAGACTGTTTCCTCCCTGATCTGCGCCGTCCTTCCGGCTACCTTCTCATCTTTAGTCCGGCTCTCGGGCTCCTTTGTTTTCCTGCTCATACTGGACTGGAAACTTGCTCTGATATGTCTCGCCATAATGCCGGTGATGATACTTTGCGGCAGCGGCTTCGCCATAAGGATGAGACGCATGACCAGGGATCTCAGGGAAACCGACAGTCAGGTTCAGGCGCATCTGCAGGAAAACATACAGCGCCGCTCGGTGGTTTCGTCCATGGGGCACACGGCCCACGCATCCGACGTGCTGGATTCGCTTCAGTCCAGCCTCGAAAGGAAAACCATGCGCCGGGCCGACTATTCTCTTCTGTGGCGCATTGCCATTCAGTGCGGTTTCTCACTCGGCTACCTGACAGCCTTCATCTGGGGCATTCTCGGCCTCAGGAGCGGTACCGTGAGCTTCGGTGTGATGACGGCCTTCCTCCAGCTGGTTTCCCAGATCCAGCGCCCGGTGGTGGAACTTACCCGTCAGCTGCCCCAGTTCATCCATGCATCGGTTTCCGCAGAGAGACTGGCGGAGATCACAGACATTCCTCTTGAAGAAAGAGGCTCGGCAATCAGTCTCGGCAAAAGTGTGGGAGTCAGGCTTTCCGACGTTTCATTCACCTACCCCGACGGCGGCGGCGTGGTTATAGACGGCTTTACGCACGATTTCAAGCCGGGCTCGATGACTGCCATACTCGGAGAAACCGGTGTGGGCAAGAGCACGCTTGCAAGACTGCTTCTGGCACTCCTGCTGCCTGACACGGGTGAGGTCACGGTATATGCCGAGGCCAAAGGCGGAGCTCCCGCCATGGCGGTGAAGGCTTCTCCCCGCACCCGCTGCAACTTCGTATATGTTCCGCAGGGAAACACCCTGCTCAGCGGCACTATACGCGACAATCTCCGCATAAGCAATCCCGATGCAGGCGAAGAGCAGATGCGCGAAGCCCTGCATACAGCCTGCGCCGACTTCGTGTACAGCCTGCCCGACGGGCTTGACACCGTATGTGCGGAACTCGGAACAGGCCTCAGCGAAGGTCAGGCACAGCGCATAGCAATAGCCCGGGGCCTTCTCCGTCCGGGGTCTGTCCTCCTGCTTGACGAACCGACTTCATCTCTCGACTCGGAAACGGAAGCCGAACTGCTGACAAGGCTCTCTGCCAACCTTTCCGGCCGCACACTCATAATCATAACCCACAGGGGCCCCGCAGCATCGCTCTGCCCTGAACAGGTGGTGATAGGTTAGAAAACCATGCTTGAGAACAACATAAATCTCAACGGCAGGACCGTACTCGTCACGGGAGCCGCCGGCTTCATCGGAGCCAGCCTTGTCAGGAGGCTGTTCGCCGGATTTCCCGACATCGCAATCATAGGCATGGACTGCATCTCCGACTACTACGACTTGGGCATCAAGCATGAACGCCTGGCATCCATAGAGGCTTACGGCGGGAACTGGACCTTCGTCAGGGGAAACATAGCCGACAGGGACGAGGTGGAGCGCATCTTCAAGGAACACGACATATCCGTGGTAGTGAATCTCGCGGCACAGGCAGGCGTGCGCTACAGCATCACCAACCCCGACTCATATATTGAAAGCAACATCATAGGCTTTTACAACATACTGGAGGCCTGTCGTCACCATGAGGTGGAGCACCTTGTGTATGCGTCGTCCAGCTCAGTTTACGGCTCCAACACCAAGGTACCCTATTCGACCGAAGACAAGGTGGACAATCCCGTCAGCCTCTACGCCGCCACCAAGAAAAGCAACGAGCTGATGGCCCACGCCTACAGCAAGCTCTACAATATTCCCTGCACGGGCCTCCGCTTCTTCACGGTCTACGGTCCTGCCGGCCGTCCCGACATGGCCTACTTCGGCTTCACCGACAAGCTCAGAAAGGGGGAGACTATAAAAATCTTCAACTACGGCAACTGCATGCGCGACTTCACCTATGTCGACGACATAGTCGAAGGAGTGGTGAGGGTGATGCAGCATGCGCCGGAGAAGCGCACGGGGGATGACGGTCTGCCGGTACCTCCATACATGGTCTATAACATTGGCAACAATTCTCCGGAGAATCTCCTCGATTTCGTGACCATACTCCAGGAGGAACTGATTGCCGCCGGGGTTCTGCCCGCAGACTATGATTTCGATGCTCACAAGGAGCTCGTGCCCATGCAGCCCGGAGATGTGCCCGTCACCTTCGCCGACACTTCGGCCCTTGAACGCGACTTCGGCTTCAAGCCTTCCACCAGCCTGCGTGACGGACTCCGCAGCTTCGCCCGCTGGTATGCAGGCTACCATGGAATCTCAAAATAGGGCATAATTCTGATTTTATTGTTATATTTACCTTCAGACCGCATATGGACTGCGGTCTTGTTAACCTACACTCTAAATCAGGACAGATATGAAGGAGATCAAACCAAGTGAACTGAATGAGAACATCTTCACTTCCGTCGGGAAGGAATGGATGCTCGTGACAGCCGGAACTCCCGGCAGTTTCAACATGATGACCGCATCCTGGGGAGGCCTGGGCTACCTCTGGGACAAGCCTGTCGCATTCGTATTTGTACGCCATTCACGCAGAACCTATGAATTTATCGAGCAGCACGAAAGGCTCAGCCTGAGTTTCCTCGGCATGGACAAGGAAATGAGAAAGATATATGGACTGCTGGGCTCGAAATCCGGAAGGGTGATTGACAAGATGCATATAGAGGGTCTGACGCCGGTAGGTGTCTCCGTATCTGGCGGTGAGTCTGACCTTGTCTACTCGGGGGTTTCCGAAAGCGCGCTTGCCGGTGCCTTTTCGAGGGCTTCGGAGGCCGATGCGGTAATGTTCAACGAGTCCCGCCTCACCCTTGTGGGACGCAAACTGTTCGTCACTGACATGAAGGAGGAAAACTTCCTCGACCCGGCAGTGCTGAAGAGATGGTACGATCCGTCATGCCCTACTGGCTGCGACATGCATCGCATCTATGTCATGGAGATAGAAAAGATAATCAGTAAGACTCTATAAGGGACCTGACATATTCCGGCTTGTCGGTGGTCATGAAGTCGACCCCGAGCTGGCACATCCTGAAGACGCGCTCCGGATTTTCCGCCAGCCAGATGTTGACGAGCAGGCCATTGGCGTGGGCTTCTTCCACCCACTGCGGGTTGTCGTGATACTTCTCTATCCAGTAGTCTATGCCGTCAAGACCGGCTGCCGCGCTCTGTCTCAGGGACTACAGGGGATTGAATACCCCTCCGTCTTTCTGCCAGTAACCACCATGCGCAACCACGCCGGGCTTCGCCGGCTTTACGGGAGACTTGAAGCGGCTTCCGCCCTTTATGTAGGGGCTGAGCACCTCCACAACTTTCTGATACCCGGCAGGAGTCAGGTGTATGCCGTCTCCGGTGTAGAGGCGCTGAAGCGAGCCGTCCTGCTGTAGCGCGCTCCAACTGTCGATATAGGTGATCCCGCGCTTTGCGGCAAAACTTCTGAGCAGCCGGTTGTACTTGACTATTCTCTGGTTCTTGCCAACGAGCCACTCTGTGTTGAGGCTTTCCAGCACAGGCAGACAGCTTTCGACATATACCTTGGTCTCCGGGCTGACTTTTTCTATCATGTCCAGCATCTCACTATAGAGAGCAACAAGGTTTTCCTCGCTTCTCCTGCTGAATATCAGGTCATTGACTCCAATCATGATGAAGATGGCCTCCGGCTTGCCCTCCAGTATCAGAGGCAGGGCATCAATCAATCCCGGAATGCCGTCGCCGCCTATGCCGCGGTTTACCACGTTCGCGCCGGGGAACCATTCGCTCCACTGTCCGCGTTCGGTTATGCTGTCACCGAAGAACACAATCTCATTCCTGCCGGCACCCATGCGTCTGAACAGGTTTATCCTGCCCACATGGTGCTCGCTGGCGGCGGTGGTGCTTTCCGCAAGCTGTGCGAGGGCGGCAGGCTTGAGAAGGTCTCCGAACTCGAAATGCCAGTAGTTGTAGCCCCTGTTGTCCCATACTTTCCTGAGGGAATGGTCAAGCCTGCCCTTGAAGTCGGCATAGGCGGCCTGCTTTTCCGACCAGCCCACTTCGGCTATCGCAGCCAGGCGCGGAAGAGCCATCTGCTGGAGGTGGGCATAGTCTGGAGTGTATTCAGTCCAGTTGTTGCCCTGTACGCCCAGAATATGCACCCTGTCGGCTTCCGGTATGCCTTCGTAAGGGACAAACGAGTGGCAGCGCTCAAGGGTGTTGGTGCCTATGTAGGTGAGAGGCTCACCGTTGCCTTCCGGGTCGAAACTCTGGTAGTAGTCGAGGTAGAAATACTGGTAAGGGCACATGATGACGTCGTTGCCGGCCTTCGCTGCGGCCTGCCCGCCTTCGGTCCCCCGCCAGGACATGATGGTCGAGCTGGTGCTCACACCCCCTTCAAGAACCTCGTCCCAGCCTATCAGTTTTCTTCCCTTTGACTGGAGATATTTCTCCACGCGGCGCACCAGATAGCTCTGAAGCTCGGCCTCGCTGGCAAGGCCTTCGTCGGCTATCCTCTTTTGGCAGTGAGGGCAGTTCTGCCATGCGGTCCTCGGCGACTCGTCACCGCCTATGTGTATGTACTCGCCCGGGAATAACCTGCATACCTCGTCAAGCACGTTCTCTATGAACTCGAAGGTGCTCTCTTTCCCCGCGCAGAAAATCTCCGGGAATACTCCCCAGTTTCTCTGCACCTGGTATCCCTCTCCCGCGCAGCCCAGTTCAGGGTAGCTTGCAAGAGCGGCGCTGGCATGGCCCGGCATCTCGATTTCAGGTATGATGGTCATACCTCTCTCAGCGGCGTACGCCACTATTTCCTTCACCTGCTTCTGGGTGTAGAAACCCTCGTGGGGGATCCCGTCGTATTGCTCGGCGCTCTTGTAGTGGTGGCCGACGCGGGATTCCGCCCTCTTTGAGCCTATCTCCGTAAGCTTGGGGTACTTCTTTATCTCCAGCCTCCAGCCCTGGTCCTCGGTGAGATGCCAGTGGAGGGTGTTGAGCTTGTGGAGCGATGCGAGGTCTATGAAGTCCTTGACCTCATCCACGCTGAAGAAGTGGCGGCCACAGTCCATGTGCACACCGCGGTAGCCGAAGCGCGGGCAGTCGTCAATATCCACGTCCCTTATGGCAAAGCGCTCCGTGCCTGTCTGGGACTGGGAGAGTATCTGCTCCAGGGTCTGGAGCCCCCACCATACGCCGGATGGGGAACCTCCGATGATGATGGTGCGCCCGTCGCTGACTGATAGCCTGTATTGCTCGGCGGCGAGATTGCCGTCCGTCCTGAGCACGAGAGCCGCCTCTGCCTCGCTCTTCGCCATGCCTGCCGGATAGGCTCTGGATGCCAGCGTGTTGCGCAGGAAGTTGGAGGCCTGGACTTTGAGGCCCTTGTCCGCACACCATATGGAAGCCCTTTCACTGACAATGCCGGTGTTGTCTCCTTCCCTGATCATCGAGGGTGCCGGCACTATGTCAAGGGCCGGAGCCTGAATTGAAAGCAGCATTGCCGCCGCTGCAAGCGTTATGACTCTTTTCATGCTATTTAATTCTCTCAGAAAGCGTTACACAGATATTACAAGGCTGTTCACCTGTTAAAGCCAAGCGAATTTATTAAAACTC
>JABUTS010000048.1 GCA_021443565.1 Bacteroidales bacterium
TGCTTCGAAAGCGTGCGTGCCGGCTCCCCTGCCGACACCGACTTCGAGGCATCCCTGCTCCGGAAGGTGGAGGCCCATCCTTTCGTTCCTTCAGACAAGGGAGAGGAGATGGACGCCCGCTGCCGCGAGATAAACTCGATTCAGGTGGACGGCCTCGCATCCAGACTTGCCCACATAGGCTGCAGAAGCGCCGTGGTGGGTATTTCCGGAGGACTTGACAGCACCCTCGCCTTGCTTGTAACCGTGCTCGCCGCAGACAGCCTCGGATGGGACAGGAAGAGGGTAATAGGCGTGACCATGCCGGGCTACGGCACGACTGGCAGGACCTATGCCAACGCGACTGGCCTGATGAAGGCCCTCGGGGTGACATGCAGGGAAATAAGCATAGTACCGGCAAGCGACCAGCATCTCAGGGACCTCGGACATGACGGCAGGACCCACGACGTCACCTACGAGAACACCCAGGCCCGCGAAAGGACCCAGCTGCTGATGGACATAGCCAACCAGGAGGGAGGTATAGTCGTTGGCACCGGAGACCTCTCCGAACTCGCGCTCGGCTGGGCGACATACAACGGCGACCACATGTCAATGTACGGAGTCAACGCAAGCATACCCAAGACACTCGTAAGGCATCTTGTCAAATGGGCCGCCGACAAGCGCTTCAGCACCGGAGGTTCATTCGACGGCCGGAGCACAAGGGATATACTTCTCGACATAGTGGACACTCCGGTGAGCCCCGAACTGCTGCCAGCCGACAAGGACGGAAACATCAGCCAGGTGACAGAAGATCTCGTAGGCCCGTACGAACTCCACGATTTCTTCCTCTACAACTTCTTCCGCTTCGGCTATTCTCCGGAGAAGCTGTTCTTCCTCGCCAGGAAGGCTTTCAGCGGGAGCTACGATGACGCTACGATAGAGAAGTGGCTGGAAACCTTCGTCCGCCGCTTCTTCACCCAGCAGTTCAAGCGTTCATGCCTTCCCGACGGTCCGAAGGTCGGCTCGGTGTCGCTCTCGCCGAGGGGAGATTGGAGAATGCCATCAGACGCAAAAAACGCAATTTGGTCAAATTCATTGAAATAGCCCATGAACAGAAACATACTCACTATAGCAGTTCTCGCGGCAGCATGCTGCCCGGCCTTCTCCCAGAGCGGAGTCGTATCCGTAAGGCCCGCCAACGACCCTTCGGGGAAGATGCTCACAATGGAAGACGCCATACTCAACGGCAGCCTCTCCCCGCGCAGGTACCCGATACGCTTCAAGGGTTGTGATTCCGTTGAATTTTCAAGCGCTGAAGGCACCTGGACCATGGCGCTGAAGAATGGCAGGACAATTGAGAGCAAGTGGCAGAAGACCGTGGCCGACGAGGAAGTCAAGAAGTGGAGGCCGTTCTGCAGCGGCAGCAGCCTGCGGGCAGTTTCCCCCGAGGGAGACACACTGACTGTGGCCGCAAGCGAGAGGGACGGGATAGTATACGGGCAGACGGTGAGCCGCAACGAATTCGGAATCGATGGGGGCATATTCCCTTCCCCAGACGGGAAGAAACTCGCATTCTACCGCAAGGACGAATCCAGGGTTACCCTCTTTCCGCTGCTCGACATAACCACACGCACGGGCAGCCTTAAGGAGATAAGATACCCTATGGCTGGCATGGACTCCGAAGAAATCAGCCTCGGGATATATGACTACGAAAGCGGCAGCACGGTTTGGGCGCAGGTCGACGACTTTGACAAGGACCGCTACCTCACCAACATCAGCTGGAGCGCTGACAGCCGCCACATATACATACAGGTGCTGGACCGCGCGCAGAAGCACGTACATCTGAATATGTACAGCGCGGCGGACGGCAGTTTCGAGAAGACCATACTGACTGAGGAGAACAGCCGCTATGTCGAGCCGAACTCCCCTCTCCGCTGTCTCGAGGGCAGTGAGAGCATGATTTACTGCACTGACAACCGCGACGGCTACACCAACCTGTATCTCGTCGACAACGACGGACATGTAAGGAGGATTACCCCATGCGATGCGGACGTGGAGTATGTGGGCAACGACGGACGCCATGTGTACTACATGTCACGCGAGGTTTCCCCGGTGGAATCCCATCTTTTCAAAGCAGACCTGAAGACTGGCAGGACCATGAGGCTTACCCATGGCGAGGGCATGCATCAAGTTGCCTTGAGCAAGGATTTCAAGTGGTTCATAGACATTTTCAGCAGCCTTGGCAATCCGGGCACTGCCATGGTCAGAAGCACTGACGGCAAGAGGGGCATGATGCTCTGGCAGGCCGAGGACCCTACCATGGACTATGCGTACTGCGAGATTGACCTGGGCACGGTAAAAAGCGCCGACGGGAAGTATGACAACTGGTACAGGCTGATCAAGCCAAAGGATTTCGACCCATCGAAAAAATATCCGGTGATAGTCTATGTTTATGGTGGGCCCCATTCGCAGATGGTGAACAACAGTTACCTCGGCCAACTCAGGAGGTGGGAGATGTACATGGCCCAGAGGGGCTATCTGGTTTATGTTCAGGATAACAGGGGTACGGACTATCGCGGAGCGGAGTTCGAAAAGGCCATACACCGCCAGTGCGGTCAGGCAGAGATGGCGGACCAGATGGAGGGCGTGAAGATGCTGAAGAGTCTGCCTTATGTCGACAGCGAAAGGATAGGCGTGCATGGCTGGAGCTACGGCGGATTCATGACCATATCGCTGATTACCAACTATCCTGAGACCTTCAAGGTGGCTGTTGCGGGTGGACCGGTGATAGACTGGAAGTGGTATGAGGTGATGTACGGAGAAAGGTATATGGAAACTCCGCAGAGCAATCCGGAGGGCTATTCCAAGACCTCCCTTATCAACAAGGCGAAGGACCTGAAGGGCAAGCTGCTGATATGCCAGGGCGCGATAGACAACACGGTCGTCTGGGAGCATAGCCTGAGCTTCATACGCGAATGCGTGAAAAATAACGTCCAGGTGGACTACTTCCCTTACCCTTGCGCGGAGCATAACGTGCTGGGTAAAGACAGGATACACCTTATGGACAAGGTCAGCCTCTACTTCGGGGATTATCTTTAGGAACAACTGATAACAAGCACACTGAACTCCTGTTCCACATACTGAAATCATTATTATGAAAAAGAGATTCTTGGCAGTTATATTCCCTGCTGTACTGCTTCTGGCGTCATGTTCTGACTCCGCAGAAATCGTCACCGACAGCACCTTGGTCAGGCTGACCGCCTACAGTCCGACCACGATAAGGGTTGAGAAATGCGCACCCGGCGAAAGTTTTTCCGACGACGCGGGGCTTTCCGTTGTCATGACTCCCGGGAAGGTCAGGGTCAGGAAAGAGAAGACCGACTCGACCTTCATCCTTTCTACCGATGCCCTTGAAGTGTGCGTTCGCCTTTCTGACGCAAGTCTCAGCTTCAGCAGGAAGGGGAAGGCGATCGTGGAGGAGAAATCAAGTTACAAGCCTCTGGCCCAGAGTTTTGCCCTCGAACGCGACGAGGCAATCTTCGGACTGGGGCAGCACAGGAACCTCCCGCTCAACCTGCGCGGTCAGGAGATAAAGCTTGTGAACGTGAATATGGAGATTGCCATACCTATGGTTCATTCTTCCAAGGGTTACGCAATCTACTGGAACAATGCTTCGGCAACGGTTTTCAGTGATTCGCCCGAAGGCATGTCTTTCAGTTCAGAGGCGGGCGACGGCGTGGATTATTTTCTGATTTCGGGAGAGTCTGCCGACGAGGTGATTGCCGGCATTCGCGAACTCAGCGGTCAGGTGCCTATGTTCCCTCTGTGGACTTACGGTTTCCATCAGTCAAAAGAGAGATATATATCTCAGGAGGAGACTCTGGGAGTGTTGAGGAAGTACCGCGAACTCGAGGTTCCCATAGACTGCATTGTGCAGGACTGGCAGTATTGGGGAGAGGACAATCATCAATGGAATGCCCTTAAGTTCAACAATCCGCGCTTTCCCGACCCCAAGGGCATGTTCGATGAGATTCATTCGCTGAATGCCCATTGTATGCTTTCCGTATGGCCGACGTTCGGCTCTGAGACCGACGTATATGCCGAGATGGAGGCTATCGGTGCACTGCTGCCATATAACACTTTCCCTTGGAACAGCGGCGCCCGCAACTATGACCCGTTCAATGCGAAGGCACGCGAGATTTACTGGAATCACATGCGGGACAATCTTTACAGCCTCGGAGTGGATGCGTGGTGGCTGGATGCCACCGAACCAGAAATAGAGCTGACGGCCGACAGCGATCCGGACTGGATGACTGCCGCGGGACCTTTCCGCAAGATAAGAAACGTTTATTCTCTGCAAAGCGTGAAGGGGGTTTATGAAAGCCAGGTGAACTACGATTCCACAAGGAGACCTTTCATTCTCACCCGTTCAAGCGCGCTTGGTCTGCAGCGTTACGGCTTTTGCTGGTCAGGCGACATAGATGGTGACTGGGACGTTCTCGCATATCAGATTCCTGCTGCCCTTAACTATTCCCTCAGCGGTCTGCCTTACTGGAATTCTGACCTGGGAGGATTTTTCCCAGCGGACAAATTCGCTGAAGGCTGCAAGGATCCTGACTATCGCGAACTTTATCTGAGATGGGCTCAGTTCGGTGTTTTCACCGGTATGATGCGTTCGCACGGCACAAGGACTCCGAGAGAGATTTACAACTTTGCCGAGCCGGGAGATTACTGGTTTGACGCCATAAAGGAGGCCATAAAGCTTAGGTACAATCTCATACCTTACATATACAGCACCGCCTGGGCCATTCACGCTCATTCGGCTACGCTGATGAGGGCCTTGATGATGGATTGGCCGGGAGATGCGGTGGCTTGCAATACGGAAGATGAATTCATGTTCGGTTCGTCGCTGCTTGTTGCTCCTGTCATAGAACCCGCTACTGCCCGCATGGTATATCTTCCGGAAGGCAAGTGGTATGACTGGTGGAGCGGAGAGGAAATTGAAGGTGGACAGACGATTTATGCCCAGGCACCTTATGACAGAATACCTTTGTACACAAAAGCCGGCAGCATCATTCCTGTGGTTGACGACATCCAGTACACCGGAGAGTATAAAAACAGGAGGTTGACCCTTAAGGTTTATCCTGGCTGCGACGGTTCGTTTGAGCTTTACGAGGATTCAGGCGACGGCATGAATTACCTGAACGGCGAGCATGCGATTGTCAGCGTTGTTTGGGACGATGCATGCGGCGCACTCACAATCTCTGCCCGCGAAGGATCTTATCCGGGCATGGAGCTTACCCGTGAGATCGAGGTACTGTTCC
The DNA here is from genome assembly GCA_021443565.1 of Bacteroidales bacterium. GTDB lineage: Bacteria > Bacteroidota > Bacteroidia > Bacteroidales > UBA932 > Cryptobacteroides. The sequence continues at coordinate 5,301 of JABUTS010000048.1, forward strand.
CTGACGGCTCAAGCACTCTCGCCACCTACGAAGGCCAGGAACTCGTCATCACCCGATAACTACTCGTCTATCAAGCAGTCCCCACGGATTAAGGACATTGCAGGCATAGATTATATTTGGGCATCTATTGCAGTTTGCTTTCAAAGCGGTATCTTTATAAGGAATTGCAGATTATGATTATGTCATCATCTGCAAGCGTAGGTATTATAAAACGAAATCTCCAATGAAAGTGAAACTTCCCATTCATACGCTGTCAGTATTGATACTCCTTGTATATGGATGCTGCAATTCCCCCAAAAAGGATGCGGACATCTTTTCCATAGAAGCCCCTTCCGACACACTATTATTCAGGCAGGCTCCGTTCGAATGGCATATTTCCCCACGCTTCGACTATTCAAAGACCTTGGTAATGAAGCTATTTCTGTCCGATTCAAAGAAATTGACGGATGAAAGGGGTTTCAGATATGCCGACTCCGGCGAACAGGATATAGTCATCGACTTCGAGCAGGCAATGGAAATAATCCGGAAGACAGATGCCCTGACTCCGGGCCTTCACAAGATTGTATACCTGGTCGGATGGCAGTACACCGGCCATGACTCAAAATACCCCGCATTTTTTGAAGGGAACGAAACCCTTAAGCGCCCATGCGACAAAGATGCCCTCGAGAGTGTGCGATGGGTCATGTCAGAGGCTAAGAAATACAACACGACTGTCAGTCTGCATATCAACCTGATTGACGTATATCTTGACAGTCCGTTATATGATGAATATGTAAAAGAGGATGTCCTGTGCAAAGATTCAGACGGGGAACTGTATCTATGCAAGTGGGGCAACAAGATATGTTATCCGGCGGAGTGGGACAAGGGACTGGTGCAGCAGAGGCTGGACAGCCTGTGCCGCATCCTGCCGATTGCGGAAGCCGGAACTGTGCATGTTGATGCTTTCCTCAGTTATATCCCGGGACAAGAGCCCGGCGGGCCGATGAGCCCGGGCCATAATTACACTCACGAACAAGACATCGAAGCCCAGCAGAAAATCATCAAATACCTTGACCGGAAAGGCATTGATGTGACCACAGAGTTTATTCAGGAAGGAGCGGACGGGAAAGCCTTCGACGGCTATTTCCCTATGTACTATCACTTCGGCGACATAGTTCATGCGCTCTCCTTGTCGGCCAGTCAGGCAGCATGCGGAGATGCTTCCCCACACTTCGGAGACTACGGCGCACTCCTCCATGCCTTCGGAGATAATTATCCTTTTGAGGAAGTATTCAGAGGGCATTTGAAAAACCACTATCCCGGAGACATCTCCGCTGCAATGGACGAGGCATTCGCGGAGTTCAAGGCAAGGTTCTGCACATCCTCTCTTATATGCCAGTATCTGAACACCTTTGCCAGAACGGCTCTCATCACTGATAAAGACCGTGACAGAAATGATGTCATCGGAGTTTTCGGGAAAGGTATCCGAACCCATTACAAGGATGGTAATATGCGCGTGGCCAAGGACGGGAACATACTGGCTGACGGTTCTGACGTATTCATCCCGGCAGTCTGGCTGGGGAACGGGAGCATCATCGCATACTCGGGAAAAGGCTGCATCGGGAAGTCATGGACCATACCTGCAGGAGTGAAGCTCTCCCGCAATGTGAAGGCCTGGACCCTCACTCCTGACGGAAGGAAAGAGTTCACGTATTTCGAAATCAAAGGGCGGCAGCTTACTCTGTCACTCGCCCCGGGCCAGATGGTCCTGTTTGCAGATAAATGAATCTTTTGAATTGACACTGATGAAAATCAATTGGACTATTATTTATGCCATGCTTGCCGTAACGGCAGCTTCATGCACAAGGACTCCGACTCCGGCTACGGAAGACTGCGCAACTGCGTCTTGGGGAGACCAGGGCAACGGAACATTCATCAACCCCATACTGGCAGCGGACTATTCGGATCCGGACGTCATAAGATTCGGGGACACCTATTACATGGTGGCATCTGATTTTCACTTCATGGGGATACAGATACTCAAGTCTGCAGACCTTGTGAACTGGGAACTCATAACCCGCATCTACGACAGGATAGACATGCCGGGATATGACGGCAACGAACGCTACGGCGGCGGGTCCTGGGCTCCGTCCCTAAGATACCACGACGGGAAGTTCTTTGTCTTCTTCTGTACCCCCGGTGAAGGCTTGTTCATGACTTGCGCCCCAAAACCAGAGGGGCCTTGGAGCAAACTTCTTCTCGTACATGAAGGCACGGGCCGCGGATGGGAAGACCCTTGCCCGTTCTGGGATGATGACGGCCAGGCATATCTCGGGCACAGCATGGTGGGTGCTGGACCCATAATCCTGCATAAGATGAGCCCTGACGGGACCAGACTCCTGGATGAAGGGAAGGAAATCTACAGGGGACCTGTCGCAGAAGGCACAAAGATTCACAAGATAGACGGCACATATTATTTCAGCATTCCCGAAGGAGGCGTCGCCCAGGGCAACCAGGTTGTCCTGAGATCCGGCAGCCTGTACGGTCCTTTTGAGAAGAAGGTCGTGCTGGAACGGGGCTCTACCGACATCAACGGCCCCCACCAGGGTGCTCTCGTGGATACGCCCGAAGGGATATGGTGGTTCTATCATTTCCAGGATACCGGGACTCTCGGACGAGTGGTGCACCTCCAGCCCGTTCACTGGTCGGACGGATGGCCTGTAATAGGCGTCGACATTGACCGGAACGGAATAGGAGAGCCCGTCTATTGCTGGAAGATGCCCGTCAGTGGCACCACCCCTTCCAAGCCGGCATCATCTGATGATTTCGAGTCGCGGGAACTCCAGCCGCAATGGCAGTTCAACCATAATCCGGTGGACAGCGGGTGGTCTCTGAACGAAAACCCGGGTAAGCTGACCATACACGCGCTCAAGTCAGAGGGCTTCCGGGAAGCAAGAAACACGATCAGCCAGAAGCTGATGGGATTTGTCGGCAATGCCACCGTAAGGATGGATGTCACGAACATAGCCGAAGGTCAATACAGCGGCCTTGCGGTGATGGGGAATGTCAACCATACTATCGGCATACGCTGCGCAGACGGAAAGAAGGAGATATTCCGCACTTCTTTCGGCGGGGAGCCCGCAGAGGATGTCTCGGAACCATTCAGCGGCAAGGCTGTGTGGTTGCGTTTCAGTTTCAATCTCCGAAATGATGAATTCGTGCTCGAATACTCTGCGGACGGAAAGGAATTCAGGGCATTGGGCAACAGGTTCAGCATACGCAACGGATTCTGGAAGGGCATACGCCCTGCTCTCTTCTGCTACAACACGCTAAAAGACGAGGGGTGTGCAAAGTTCGACGACTTCACCATGATATTCGAATAGGAAATCAAAATACAACATATGATGAAACGCATATCAATACTAATCGCGTCAGTGACTGCAGCAGTGTCCTGCGGCCAGAATCCTCCGGCAGCAGATCCCGATGTGTTCTCATTGCAGGAGAAAGCGGACACACTCCTGTTCGAACAGGTCCCGTTCGAGTGGAAGGTGAGCCCGAGGTACGACTATTCCAAGATGTTCACTACCAAGATATTCCTCTGCCAGGCCGAATACGATGGCGATTTCCTTGGGAAATGCAAGATACGAGACAATGGCAGACAGACAGTCTATCTTACGATAAACCAGGCATACGAGGTCATCAAGGGTATGGATCAGATTACATTGGGCATACCGAAGGTCGCATATCTGGTAGGCTGGCAGTACAACGGCCACGATTCAAAATATCCCGCTTTCTTTGAGGGGAACGAGGCGCTCAAGCGTCCCGAAGATGAGAACGCGCTGCAGAGCATACGCTGGATTATGGAGGCTGCGAAGGAATTCAATACTACCGTCAGTTTGCATATCAACATGTTCGACGCATTCGACGACAGCCCTCTGTTTGAAAAGTACAGGGATGCAGATGTACTTGCCAGAAACACAGACGGTTCCCTTATGAATTCGGAATGGGGGTACAAGGTATGCTATGCTGCTGAATGGGAGAAGGGTCTGGCGCAGGAGAGAATAGACAAGCTTTGCAGTCTCCTCCCAATCGCGGAAGCGGGCACAATCCATATTGACGCATTCCATCAGACCGCCCCGGTCCCTTTCATCAATGAAGAGGGCAAATATCAAGTAGGGTTCATCTCTCCAATCAGTCCGGGGCACGGTTATACGGCAGAGCAGGACATGGAAGCCAGAGCCAACATAGTCAGGTACTTTGATTCCAAGGGAATAGATGTCACTACGGAAGGTGTATGGAATATGGGGATAGGTAATATCGACGAGGGATATTTCCCCATGTACTACCATTTCAATTCCGAGCAGATGAGCCTCTCCCTGACTGCGTCGCAGGCTAATGGAGTCAATTGCGGGGTGCGCGCATTCGGGACGAACGTAAATGGTGAGCAGGCGTTCCAGAAGGCAGGCAGCATCGATGACGGGTTTGATGCATTCAAGAAAGGCTTCTGCCAGAAATCGCTTATCTGTCAGTATCTTAACACTTTCGGGCGCAAGGCTTTGATAAAGGGGGAGAACGACAACATCATAGGTATTTTCGAGAATGGCGTAAGGACTAAATATGAAGAGGAAGAGGACAGGATGTCGGTGGCGAAAGACGGGATTATCCTTGCCGCCGATGGAGATGTATTCATTCCTGCCGTATGGCTCGGGAATGACAACATTGTCGCTTTCTCTGAAAACGGATACACCGGCAAGACCTGGACTCTGCCGGAAGGTATCAAACTCCCCCGCAATGCCAAGGCTTGGACTATTGACCAAAACGGCAGGAGCGCGTTTACAGATTTCAAGATCAGGGGCCGTCAGGTCTCACTGACCCTCGCTCCCGGGCAGATGGTCCTGATTTCAAGGAAGTGATTGTGATGATTTCTCTCATTGTTGCCTTGGCTTTATCGTCCCCGGACACCGTCCGTGTGGCAGAGTATGGGATATCACCCGATACTGGTATTGATTGTACGGTTCCTTTTCGCGAGGTTCTTGAGTCCTGCAAGGGAAGCGGTCGCAAAGTGGTGACCTTTGAACCAGGCCGATATGATTTCTGGCCGGAAGATGCCGTGCGTAGGGACATATTCATTTCCAACACCAGTTCCGAGGTGGAATGCCCGTCGAAGGAGAAGGTTATTGGAGTATTGATAGAAGGCCAGAATGGGCTGACGGTTGATGGTCATGGCGCCACTCTGGTATTCCATGGGAAGCAGACCATGATTGCCATCATAGGGTCAGAAAACGTGACTCTGAAGAATCTTCATATAGATTGCGAAAGACCGGGGGGCTCGGAACTTACATATATCGGTTTCAATCCGGGAGGCGAAGGAAGGCCCCCATATACGGACGTGAGATTCCACAAGGACAGCTGGTACTCAATAGACGATGATGGAGTGCTGGAACTTGTTGGCGAGGGCTGGAAGACAGAGTACCCCCACTGCATAGAACTGAATGCCACGAACGGACACTTCGTTTACAGTAAAGGCTGGGAGGTGCTGCATTCAAGCAAGGCTGTGGAGATTGGGCCCGGGCTGGTGAGATTCGAGACTCCGGAAGGTTTTGTCCCGACAATAGGAAACACTCTGACCGTCCGTGACAGGATACGCGATCAGGTCGGCATCCTGAACATGGAAAACAATGGCGTAAACTTCGAGGATTGCAATATCCATTATATGCACGGGCTGGGAATCGTGAGCCAGTTCAGCAAAGACGTCACGATGCGCAGGGTGTACTGCACACCACGAGAAGAGAGCGGGCGTGTGTTGGCTTCTTCGGCTGATTTCATGCATTTCAGCGGATGCCGGGGCCATGTCAGGGTGCTTGACTGCAGATTCAGCGGAGCCCATGACGATCCCATCAACGTGCATGGGACCAACCTTAGAATTGTTGCCGCAGACCCTTCTTCCAGGTTATTGAAGCTCAGGTTCATGCACCATCAGACATACGGTTTGTCCGCTTTTCATTCCGGTGACAAGGTGGCGCTGGTGCACGCAGAGACATTGCAGCGTTACAGTTATGCCCGAGTGAAGAGTGTACGAAGGCTCAGTGACCGCGAAGTGGAAATTACCCTGAACAGATATCTGCCCAAAGATATCATCCTTGACTCCGATGTTGTAGAGAACATGACCTGGACACCTCGAGTGGAAATCAGGGGCAATCATTTCACCCGAACCAGCACCCGGGGCGTGCTCCTGACCACCCCAAGGAAATCAGTCATTGCGGACAACACCTTCCTGAAAACCGGAATGGCGGCTGTGCTGGTTGCCGGTGATGCCAGGGATTGGTTTGAATCGGGACCGGTAAGAAATGTGCATATCAAGGGTAACCGCTTCATAGACTGCTGTTACAACAGCCATCAGTCGCCAATCACGATAGACCCGTCAAATACCGTCCTGGACAAGAAAATGCCGGTGCATGGAAAGATATGCGTATGCGGGAACATATTCGAAGGGGAAATGCTCGGAAAGACCACAGAAAATGGTTTCTCCGAGGCAATTGTTTATGCAAAGTCCACCCGCCGTCTCATCGTATCAGGCAACATCACCAATGGTGTCAACGGAGGGCAGCGAAAAGGGCGGTGGGAACATAAAAACAATACGCACATCATTTCCCAATGATGTGCGCAAGTCGTCTAATATAATTAGAACTGTGTGTTGTGAAAAAGGTGTTACGCGGTACATTCAAACCGCGTTGCAAATTTATCAATTCTCTATTAAAAAACCAAAATTCTTTTTTATGCGCCTGATTTACCTCGCACAGGCGCCTGAGGCCAGCCAAAAGCAGATAAAATATCTATAAAGACGCGGTATTGGCGGCAGCTATACCGGCAGCAGCGGCGAAGTCCTCTCCTCCCGATGCGTACAATATGCCTCGTGAGGAATTTATGAGCAGACCGCCGTGGTCGTTTGATCCGTTGGCCATAACTTCCTCGGCAGAACCTCCCTGGGCGCCGACTCCCGGTACCAGAAAGAAATTGTCGGGACAGAAACTTCTGAGTTCCTTTAGTTTGTCCGCCTTTGTGGCCCCTACCACGAACATCATGTTATCTGGCGTGCCGATTTCCATCATTTCTTCCATCACAGCCCTGTATAGAGGCTTCCCGTCCTTGACCGCGCTCTGGAACTGGTACGCGGAAGGGTTGGAAGTCAGGGCAAGCACTATGGCCCATTTCCCCTTGTATTCAAGGAAAGGAGTCACGCTGTCAGCGCCCATGTACGGAGCAACGGTCACAGCATCGAAATCCATGGTCTCGAAGAAAGACTTGGCATACATTTTTGCGGTGTTGCCTATGTCTCCCCTCTTCGCGTCAGCGATGAGGAAGATGTCGGGATACTTGTCCTTTATATATGCCACCGTGCTATCTAGAGCCCTCATCCCTTCAAGACCATATGCCTCGTAGAAAGCCAGATTGGGCTTGTATGCAACGCAGTGTTCAGCCGTGGCGTCGACTATGGCCTTGTTGAAGTCTGTTATGGATCCGAAGGTGCCGAGCGGCTTCAGGTGGGCGGGCAGTTTGTTGCAGTCAACATCCAGGCCCACGCAGAGCATGGACCTCTTCTTGCAGATGTTTGCAAAGAGTTCTTCCCTGTTCATCTCCTACTCTGCATCTGAGGTGTCTGAAGAGGTAAGTCTTTCGAATTCTTCCTCAGAAATCATCTTGCAGTTGCCGTTGAATATCGATCCAAGCTCGACATAGAGCTTTCTGATGTTGAGATTGCCGTCAATCACGCTTCCAGCCTTGAGGGAAAGTGAGTCTTTGACGAAGAGGTCGCCTATGGTCTTTCCCCAGAGGTCGAGGTTGGTGCATACGATGTTGCCCTTGATGATGGCGGTTTCTCCGATTACCACGCGGCCCTCGCAGAGTATCTTGCCTTCGAATTCACCGTCTATCCTGATGTCGCATGGAGAGATGATGTCACCCTTGATGATGGTGCCAGCTGAAATGCGGCTTACTGAGTTTACGTTTACAGGTGCTTCCATTTTTGGATTTGTTATCTGTTTCATTTGTTAAAGTCCCTTTCCGTGACAATTCTTGTACTTCTTTCCCGATCCGCATGGGCACGGCTCGTTGCGTCCCACGGTCTTTTCCACCCTGACCGGCATAGGAGGCTTTGGAGCGCCGCCGTTGGTGACAAGGTCGCTGCGGCTGGTCTGGAGCCTTGGGTCTGGGCGCCTTTCCGGAGCAGGTGCCGGAGTCTTGGCCTCCGATGCGTCCCTGAGAGGAATCTGGGCCCTGAAGAGGAAGGAAAGAATATCCCTGTTCAGATTCTCGAGCATATCCCTGAAGAGATTGAAGCTCTCTATCTTGTATATGAGAAGCGGATCTTTCTGTTCGTACTGGGCGTTGCGCACGCTCTGCTTGAGGTCGTCCATCTCACGGAGATGCTCTTTCCAGTGCTCGTCGATCTGGAAGAGGGTGATGGACTTGCTGAGCCCGCGGGAAATCTCCTTTCCTTCAGACTCGTAGGCCTTCTTAAGGTTTATTGAGATGGTGGCCATCTTGCGGCCGTCGCTCACAGGGATGGCGATGTTGGTGTACATCTCGCCCTGGTTCTCGTAAACCTGCTTGATGATAGGATATGCCTTGGTGGTCATGGCCTCCATCCTGCGGTCGAACACCTTCTGCATCTGCTCGAAGATCGAGTCGGCGATGTCGTCTCTCTTGGCAGAGTTGAAGAAGTCCTCGTCAAAGCCGGGATCGATGGAGAGAAGGCTCATTAGATATTCGCAGAAACTCTGGTAATCATAGTTCTGGGCATTCTCAGCGACAATCTCCGACATGTCCTGCATGACGTTGAGCACGTCTATTTCCACCCTCTCGCCAGAGAGAGCGTTGCGGCGGCGGGTATAGATGACCTCTCTCTGGGAGTTCATCACGTCGTCATATTCAAGCAGGCGCTTACGGACACCGAAGTTATTCTCCTCGACCTTCTTCTGAGCCCTTTCCACCGCGCTTGAAAGCATTCCGCTCTCGAGCGCCTCGTCATCCTGCATTCCGAGCTTGTCCACAACCGAAGCTATCCTCTCCGCAGCGAAAAGACGCATGAGTTTGTCCTCGAGAGACACGTAGAAGGTGGATGAACCCGGGTCGCCCTGACGTCCGGCACGTCCCCTGAGCTGGCGGTCGACACGGCGGCTGTCGTGGCGTTCTGTGCCTATGATGGCGAGACCGCCGGCCTCCCTCACGTCCTCCGACAGCTTGATGTCGGTTCCTCGGCCAGCCATGTTGGTGGCGATGGTGACGGTGCTGGTCTGACCTGCGTGCGCAACGACCTCGGCCTCTCTTTCATGCTGCTTCGCATTGAGGACCTGGTGATTGATTCCGCGCAGACGGAGCATGCGGCTGAGAAGTTCAGAAGTTTCCACATCGGTCGTGCCGACAAGAACGGGACGTCCTTCCTTCGTGAGCTCGACTATCCTTGCAATCACCGCGTCGTACTTGGCCTTCTTGGTTTTGTAGATGAGGTCGTCGTTGTCAGTGCGGGCGATAGGCCTGTTGGTAGGAATCACCACAACGTCGAGCTTGTATATTTCCCAAAACTCTCCGGCCTCGGTCTCTGCAGTACCCGTCATGCCGGAAAGCTTGTGATACATCCTGAAGTAGTTCTGCAGGGTGATGGTCGCGAAGGTCTGGGTGGCAGCCTCCACCTTCACGTTCTCCTTTGCCTCCACAGCCTGGTGCAACCCGTCCGACCAGCGACGGCCTTCCATCACACGGCCTGTCTGCTCGTCCACGATCTTCACCTTGTTTTCCACTATGATGTAGTCGATGTCCTTCTCGAACATCGCGTATGCCTTGAGAAGCTGAATCACGGTATGGACGCGTTCGCTCTTGAGCGCGAAGTCCGTCCTGACCGCATCCTTCCTTTCCTCCTTCTCCGCGAAGGAAAGCTCGCTCTTCTCTATCTCGGCGATTGCTGAGCCCACGTCTGGAAGCACGAAGAAGCGAGGGTCTGAAATCGCATCCGCAAGTATGCCATGTCCCTTGTCCGTCATGTCCACCGAACGCTGTTTCTCGTCAATCACGAAGAAAAGTTCGTCGGTGACTATGTGCATCTCGCGTTCGTTGTCCTGCATGTAGAAATTCTCCGTTTTCTGCAGGAGCTGCTTCATGCCCGGTTCGCTGAGGAACTTGATGAGAGGCTTGTACTTAGGGAGACCCTTGTACGCCCTGAGAAGGAGTTTGCCTCCCTCTTTCTCGTCGCCTTCGGCTATGAGCTTCTTGGCCTCATTGAGCACATTGGTGACGAGTGCCCTCTGGGTATTGTAGAGTTTCTCGACATAAGGGCGGTACTCTGCGAACTGCTGGTCATCGCCCTTCGGAACGGGGCCGGAGATGATGAGAGGGGTACGTGCGTCGTCTATGAGGACAGAATCGACCTCATCGACAATTGCAAAGTGGTGCTTCCTCTGGACAAGGTCCTTCATCGAGGTCGCCATGTTGTCGCGGAGATAGTCGAAGCCGAATTCGTTGTTGGTACCGAAGGTCACGTCGCAGGCGTATGCGCTGCGCCTTGCCTCGCTGTTTGGACTGTGCTTGTCTATGCAGTCCACTGAAAGCCCATGGAACTGGTAGAGAGGGCCCATCCACTCGGAGTCACGCTTCGAGAGGTAGTCGTTGACCGTGACGACATGGACGCCCTTGCCTGCGAGAGCGTTGAGGAAAACCGGGAAGGTTGCCACGAGGGTCTTGCCCTCGCCTGTCGCCATCTCGGCTATCTTGCCCTGATGAAGGACTATGCCGCCAATGATCTGGACGTCGTAGTGGACCATATCCCATACCTGCTCGTTTCCGCCGGCCTTCCAGTGGTTGTGCCATATTGCCTTGTCCCCTTCTATGTCCACGAAATCGTGGTTGACCGAGAGGTCGCGGTCGAACTGGGTTGCAGTCACGACTATGTCCTTGTTCTCCTTGAACCTGCGGGCGGTGGACTTCATCACGGCGAAAGCCACAGGCAGTATTTCGTCGAGGACTTTCTCGATATCCTCGTCGATCTTCTTGACGAGCTTGTCG
>JABUTS010000021.1 GCA_021443565.1 Bacteroidales bacterium
AATGCCCAGTCGACCAGTACTTTATATGCCAGCCAGCACACTGAGTCTGTGACCAACACTCTCGGCCGTTATGTGCTTTTCTCCGCCGTTTACCGTTTCGGGAACAGATTCGCAGGAGGCCAGACCGGGGCGAGGACTGCAGCGGGAGCAAGGACGGTCGCCAATTCCGGGGCCGCCGCATCAAGGACACCCGCAGCGGGTTCAGGTGCAAGGCCGGCTGCGTCAAGGCCGGCAAGATAGTCTTTAAGGGCCGCAATATCCATTTTTCCGGCAAAAAAGTCTCTGCTATCCGAAAATTTTTTACCTTTGATTGCCGGATTAGGTGAACCGCCGCATGGGGGCTTTCCCCGGTTATGAACTCGCAGATTAACAGAATAGTTAGTAGTACATGATTGTGATGAAATTTGGCGGAACTTCCGTTGGCGGAAGCGAGGCCATTGCAAGGACGGTAGAGATAATAAGAGGACGACTCGGGAAGAAACCTGTGGTCGTGGTGTCCGCCATGACAAAAATAACGGACCTGCTTTACAGGATAGCGGATGCGGCTGCATCAAAGGATCTTCGTGGCGTTGAGGAAAACGTAAGGGACCTTCGCGAGCGCCATATCGCAACGGCGGAGCAGCTGCTCGAAAACGATGCGGCTAATCTGTTGCCGGCGATTTCGCGCGTGAACGAGATATGTGACGAACTCGAGCATTATGTGCTTGCCGTCTGCGCACTCGGAGAACTGTCCGACCGCAGCAAGGCGAAGATAGTCTCCAACGGAGAACTTCTTTCCTCGACCATAATATGCCATGTCATGAATTCCAAAGGCATCAGGACAACATGGATGGACGCGAGGAAGGTTATGGTGACGGATTCATGCTATATGCAGGGCGAACCTGACATGTCGGAAATATGCGCAAGGGTTCCCGGTGCCGTGGCAGAGGCCTATGAAGGTATGGATGCCATAATTACCCAGGGCTTTATCGCCAGCAATGCGGACGGCGTGCAGACCGTGCTCGGCAGGGGAGGAAGTGATTATTCCGCCTCGCTCATAGGCATGGCCATAGACGCGAAGGCCATAGAGATATGGACGGATGTGGACGGTGTGCTTACTGCCGACCCGCGCAGGGTGAACGGGGCGAAGCGTCTTGCCCGGCTTTCCTTTGAGGAGGCGGCCGAGATGGCTCATTTCGGGGCTAAGGTCCTTCATCCTCTCACCATAGAGCCTGCAGTCCGCAAGAACATCCCGATCTATGTGCTCAATTCCATGAATCCATCCTGCGAAGGCACGCTGATTCTTCAGAGCAACCAGATCGAGGACGGCGTGAAGTCGGTTTCTTTCAAGGAGAATATTTTGGTAATCAATATCTTCTCAACCAAGATGATTAATGCCTCCGGCTTTCTGAGCAAGGTCTTTGACATTTTCAGCAATAACGGGGTAAGTGTGGATCTGGTAAGCACTTCCGAGGCAAGCATATCGGTTACCTGTGACTCTTCCACCAAGAACATAGACCGTGTTGTTGCCGACCTGTCCGATTTCGCCAAAGTTGAACTCGTCCGCGACAAGAGCCAGATTTCCGTCATAGGCAAGAATCTCGTGAGTCAGAAAGACGTGATGCAGAGGATTGCCCTCCCGATGAGAGGCATCAGACTGTACCTGATTTCACAGGACGCGTCCCATATCAACTTCAGCTTCGTCGTGGACAGGGAACTTCTCAACGAAACCGTGAACAAGATTCACGACTCACTTTTCGCATAATCATGAAAGTCATTATATCAGGTTACGGAAAGATGGGCCACATGGTCGAGAAATATCTCGCTCTGCGTGGCATAGAGTGCGCCGGTGCCAGCGAGGACATCACTGCCACCGACCCGGAGCTCGCAAAGGAATGTGTCTGCATAGACTTTACGATACCATCGGCAATACATGCCAACTGGCGTTTCCTTGCCGAAAACTTCAAGGCCGTGGTGATAGGAACTACGGGATGGGACGACATAAAGGACGAGGTGATAGCAGGCTTTGAGGAGTGCGGGACGACCATGATTTATGCATCCAACTTCTCCATAGGAGTGAACGTGTTCTTCGCGGCTGCGGAGCGCCTCTCGAAACTTGTCGCGGATGCGGGTGGCTATCAGGCCTATGTCGAGGAAAAGCACCACTGCCACAAGTTGGACCGTCCTTCCGGCACGGCCAAGACTCTCGCATCCATAGTTGAGTCCAATATGGGTGTAGCACCTGATATTGCCGCCATACGTGCGGGTGAGATACCCGGCATACATACGGCGGGCTTTGAGGGCGTCAACGACCGTATTACCCTTACCCACGAGGCTTTCTCGCGCGAGGGTTTCGCTGCGGGTGCGGTCGAGGCTGCCATACGCACCGAATCTCTCAGAGGTGTATATGATTTCAAGGATATTATATTGTTATGACCATGATAGAGCACATCTGTTTCAAGGGATGCGGCACTGCGCTGCTCACCCCGTTCAAGAACGGAGGCGCTGAGGTCGACTATGACGCAGTTGCCTCCCTCGTTGACAGGCAGGTCGCTGCTGGCATGCACTTCCTCGTACCTCTCGGCACCACGGGAGAAACCCCTTGTCTCACGGAACAGGAAAGAATCACCATACTGCAGATAACCAGGGAACATGCCGCAGGCAGGAAGGTACTTGTGGGCGGAGGTACCAATTCCCTCGCCCAGACCCTCGCCAGCATAAAGACTCTGGAACCCTATGGCCCGGACGCCTTCCTCGTAGTGGTTCCTTACTACAACAAACCCACCCAGAAAGGCCTCTTGGAATACTTCAAGGCTGTTGCCGGCTCGACTGACAAGGATATAGTCCTCTATAACGTGCCGGGCAGGACGGGAGCCAACATCGAGGCGGAAACTACCCTCCGCCTTGCAGAGGAGGTGGAGAACATCGTGGCTGTGAAGGAGGCTTCCGGAAGGTACAACCAGATTGCCCAGATAATACGCAACCGCCCGGCCGGGTTCTCAGTGCTCAGCGGCAACGATGACGAGGTTCTTTCCCTGATGGCTACCGGCGCCGACGGAGTGATAAGCGTGGCTTCCAATGTGGATCCGGCAAGGATGGTGCAACTTGTGGAAGCTCTCCAGAAAGACGACATGAAGACGGCTCGCGAGCTCCATTACAAGTTGATGCCTCTTTTCAAGTCATGTTTCGCAGAGAGCAATCCAATACCGGCTAAGGCTGCCCTTGCCCAGATGGGGCTTATGGAAAACACTCTACGTCTGCCTCTCTGCCCGGCTTCTTCTGCCACCGAAGCTTTAGTCCGCAGGACGCTTGAGGAAATAGGCTTGGTTTAAATGCCACTTGTCATGAAAACGAAGGGGGGTGACCGGAAAACCGGCCACCCCCTTCGTCGTATGTTATACCGGAGACTATTCCTCCGGGGCATTCTTTGTGCAGACCACGGCATCCAGCACGGCGATTGCCGTAAGTGTCACGACGTCGTGAACGGAGCTCTCAAAGTCGGTGAAGTGTATAGGCTTGCGCAGTCCCATCTGTATGGGGCCTATGATTTCTTCATCAGGGTTGAGGGTCTGAATCAGTTTGTAGGATATGTTGGCAGACGAGAGATTAGGGAAGATGAGAGTGTTCACATCCTTGCCGTAAAGCTTTGAGAACGGGAACTTTGTGTCTCGCATCTCGCGGTTGATGGCAAAATTGACCTGCATCTCTCCGTCTATGGTGAGCTCGGGGTAATGCTCGTGCAGGTATGAAACTGCGCTGTGGACCTGGGCTGGAGAGCCGCCTTCGTCAGTTCCGAAATTCGAGTAGCTGACCATTGCGGCAACAGGCTCGTCATCCAGGAACAGACGCGCCGAATTCATGCTGAGTCTTGCTATGTCTATGAGGGCATCCCTGTCAGGGTGGCGGTTGATAAGGGTGTCAGCCAGGAAGAGAGGCCCCTTCTTGGTGTTGAGAATGTGCATGGCGCCGAATACCTTGTACTCCGGACGCACGCCCACCACCTCCTTTGCCACCTTGATGGTATTGGAGTACTTGGTGTACAGACCCGTTATGAATGCATCGGCCTCTCCTGTCTCCACCATCATCATGCCGAAGTAGTTGCGCTCGTTCATCTTGTCCTCCGCCTCGTTGACCGTATAGCCCTGACGCTGGCGTTTCTGGGTAAGAATCTGAGCGTAGCGGCTTCTGCGCTCTGCCTCCTTGTCGTGCCTGAGGTTGACCACTTCCACTCCTTCAAGACTGAGGCCGAGTTCCTTGGCAAGTTTCTCTATCCTTTCATCGTTACCAAGCACGATAGGATGGCAGATACCCTCGTTCTTTGCCTGGATTGCGGCCTTGAGCATGGTAGGGTGGGTGCCTTCCGCAAATACGACTCTCCTCGGAGTCTTGCGGGCGAGTTCTATGAGACGCTGGGTGAGTTTGCTCTCATGGCCGAGCAGGGTGCGGAGGCGGTTGCGGTAAGCGGCCCAGTCGCTGATCGGCTTGCGCGCCACTCCGCTGTCCATCGCAGCCTTTGCGACTGCCGACGCAACCTCCGTGATGAGTCTCGGGTCGACTGGCTTGGGGATGAAGTAATCCTTTCCGAAAGAGAACTTGTCCATGTGGTATACTGCATGGACAACCTCCGGAACAGGCTGCTTCGCAAGCGAGGCGATGGCCTTTGCCGCAGCCAGTTTCATATCCTCGTTGATTTCGGTGGCGCTTACATCGAGTGCGCCTCTGAATATGTATGGGAAACCGATTACGTTGTTGATCTGGTTTGGATAGTCAGAACGGCCTGTTGCCATCAGTACGTCTGGGCGGCTGGCCATGGCGTCTTCATAGCTGATTTCAGGGACGGGATTGGCGAGCGCGAAGACTATAGGGTCCTTTGCCATGGAGCGGACCATCTCCTGGGTGAGCACATTGCCCTTGGAGAGGCCGACGAATACGTCCGCATCCTTGATGGCCTCTGCAAGGGTGTGCACATCACGGCGCTCTGTCGCGAACATTTTCTTCTGTTCGTTGAGGTCTTCCCTGTCGGATGTTATCACACCCTTGGAGTCGAGCATCACGATGTTCCCGATACTTGCACCCATAGCTACGTAGAGCTTGGTGCATGATATGGCGGCGGCGCCTGCTCCGTTAACCACAATCCTTACCTTCGAGATGTCCTTGCCGTTCACTTCCAGCGCGTTGACCAGGCCAGCCGCGGAAATTATCGCCGTGCCGTGCTGGTCGTCATGCATTACCGGAATGTCGAGGGTGCGCTTGAGCCTTTCCTCGATGTAGAAGCATTCGGGAGCCTTGATGTCCTCGAGATTGATGCCACCGAAGGTCGGGGCAATCTTCTCGACAGCCTCGCAGAACTTCACCGGATCCTTCTCGTTCACCTCGATGTCAAACACGTCGATGCCGCCGTAAATCTTGAAAAGCAGACCCTTGCCTTCCATCACAGGCTTGCCGGCCATCGCTCCAATGTCTCCAAGTCCGAGCACGGCGGTGCCGTTGCTGATCACTGCAACGAGATTGCCCTTGTCGGTGTACTTGTAGACGTCTTCCGGGTTGGCCTGGATTTCCTGGCACGGAAAGGCGACGCCCGGCGAGTAGGCGAGACTGAGGTCTGTCTGGGTTCTGTAAGGTTTGGTAGGCTTTACCTCGATTTTTCCGGGACGGCCCGATTCGTGATAGAGAAGGGCGTCCTCTTTTGTAATAATTGCCATATCTACACTACTTTACTTTTAAATATTAACATCTACGAGCCGTGATGGGGAAAAATCATAACGGTCGGCCGCGTTCGTTACGTAAAACCGTAATGACAATCGGCTCATTAAGATGTTGATATTCAGTACAAAAATATAAAAAACTCCGCTATCGTGCAATAGCGGAGCGATATTTTCTTTCCTACTTTCGATTTGAAAGCGGAAGTTGTCGCCGATGCCGGTTTCGCGAAAAACAATCCTATCGAAGCCTGAATTCGGCTGTTCTTTCCATTGAATTGCCCGCGTAGTAATCAACTGTAACTGAGTCGGCAGACACGTGGAGCTTGTAGGAGCCGCAACCCAGTCCGTAGGAGTAACGCTTCATACCCGGAAGATATTCGCCTATCATGTCCTTGGCGGCTTTCTTCCCGGTTTTCAGGGCCTCGCTGCCGTAGTCTTCAACCTTGTCGCTCACGACCTTGTATTTACCGGCCTCCTCGCTTTTCCATACGCTGCTCACTATCATCTGGGTAATGCGTCCTCCGTCGCCGTACCAGTCCTCGAGCTCAGTGGTGTGGGTGTGGCCACAGATGACAATGGCCTCGCGCTTTGCAAGAAGCTGGCGGAAGTGCCTTCTCGCCTCCGGTTTGCCATCTCTGCCGTGGATGATCCAGTTGTAGCCTGTAGGGCTCTGGGACGGGAATACGGGGGCATGTATGAGCACAAATGTGTGGCGTGCGCCCTCTGTCTCGGCGAACAGTCTGTCAATCTCCTCGTCGTCTGGGTGGGTGAAATCCACCACTATGAATGCGTCTGGACCAATGTTGAAGGAGAAGCAGGTCTTCTCTATCTTCTTGCCGAGTTCTTCGCTCATGCGTTCGGTCATGTACTCCGTATATGCCTGGGTGGCAATCTTGTCGTCGCTTGCGCGAAGGTCATGGTTGCCCGCACAGGTGACAAGAGGTACTCTGCCTATGGCTCCCTTTATGTAGCAGAATGCGTCGTCGAGCATTATCTTGTGGCTCTCTGCGCTGCCGGTGTCACCCTGGATTATGTCTCCGAGCTGGAAGGCCATCCTGGTGTCGTCGCCCACCAGTTTGGAAGCCCTGCGGAGCAGGCTCCTGATGCGGGATTTCCACATCTCGTCGTTGCGGACGAACTCCTTCCGGTGGTTGGCTTCTCTTTCGGGATTAGGGTCCGAGTAGCCTTCGTGGTACAGTTCATCGGGTTTCCTGTCATAGTGAGTGTCACCTATGAGCACGACTGAATACGACTCCCCTTCCCCTGACGTCTTGTCTTTTTTTGTACCGGCCTCCATCTTGAGGCCCCCCAGTGAAAGCCCGGCCACCGAAGCCGCCGTCACTTTCACGAAATGTCTTCTGTCCATATTGAGATAATTTCTTCCTTGATTTCGGTTTTGTTTCGAAAGTTACGAATAATTTGACTTTTCGGCTTCCATGACATGAAATGAATTTTGTAACTTGCGACACGATATGCATAGAAGCGTCAAATCCGGCGTGAAAACAGAACCTTAATCATACGCAAATGAAAACAAGAATCATCGCGACTCTCGCCCTTGTGGCGACATTGTTCGCTGCGGCAGGCTGCTGCCCTTGCTGCAAGAAGACTCAGACCAAGACCCAGTTCAGCAGGATTCTCCCTGTAGGAGTCCAGCTTTACAGCGTACGCACCGACCTCCAGCAGGATTTCTACGGCACCCTCAAGGCCGTCCGCGAAATGGGATATGCAGGAGTGGAATTCTATGGTGAGTATTACGGAAATTCCGCCGTTCAGGTAAAGCAGTGGTGTACGGAGCTCGGTCTCATACCTTTCTCCAACCATGTGCCTTTTGACCAGCTCATAGGCGATATAGACAAGGTGATAGAGGAAAATACAATACTCGGCGTGCAGTACATAGTATTCCCTTACATGGATGAGGCAAGCCGTCCGGGCGTGGATCCGGAGCAGTTCAAGGCTACTGTCGCAAAGCTCGGAGAAGTGGGAGCCAAGGTGCGCGAGGCGGGATTCCAGCTTCTTTACCATAACCATGACTTCGAGTTCGTGACGCTCGCGGACGGAAATGTGGCATACGATGCCATCTTCAGCAGCAACGACAGGAAGAATCTCCAGAACGAGATTGACGTGTGCTGGGCAAACTATGCCGGCTATGACCCTGCGGAATATCTTGCAAAGTATTCAGGCAACATTCCTGTAGTGCACCTGAAGGACTATAAGCTTGAAGGCAAGCTATCCGCTGCTCCATACGCCCTCATAGGCATCAGTACCGACAACTCGATGAAGGATGAAGGCGGCTGGTTCGAGTACAGGCCTCTCGGTGAGGGTCAGGTAGACATTCCTGCAGCAATCGAGGCCGCAATGGCGGGAGGAGCCCAGTGGCTCTGCGTGGAGCAGGATGAGGCAAGCCAGGAGCGCACCCGTCTCGGTGGGATTGAGAAAAGCGTCGAGTACCTCAGGGGCCTCGGCCTGATGTAGGTCTGCATGAAGCGACTCCTGATTACCCTGGCGCTGCTCACGGCCTGCCTTGCAGTCCTTGCTCAGGATGGCCTTGACCGGGAATGGACCCTGTATCTCGTCCACCATTCCCACACGGACATAGGTTACACCCGTCCTCAGCATGAAATCATTGCTGAGCACATGAGATATATCGACTATGCGATAGACTATTGCGACCGCACGAAAGACTATCCGGACAACTGTCGTTTCCGCTGGACCTGCGAGTCCGCGTGGATCGCTGCAGAGTACCTGAAAACCAGGCCTGCAGAGCAGGTGGCACGCTTCAAGGACTGCGTGCGCAGGGGCCAGATGGAAGTGACGGCCATGGCATTCAATATGGCCGACGTCGCCGATGAAAACTCCCTGCGCTATTTTCTGCAACCTCTCAAGACCATCAGGGAACATGGCATTCCGGTGACTGTGGCCATGCAGAACGACGTCAACGGCATTGCCTGGTGCATGACGGATTTCCTCCATGACCTGGGAGTCAGATATCTCTGGATGGGGGAGAATATCCATAAGTCATACGCCCCGTTTGACAAGCCTACCGTCTTCAACTGGGAGTCCCCTTCCGGCAACAGCCTGATGGCCTACCGTTCGGAAATTTATGTTACCGGTATCTGGTGGGGCATTCCTTTCGCGGATGAGAAGAAGGTGGAGCAGAATGCTGTCGGCTTTCTCAAGTCGCTGGAAGACAGGGGATACCCTTTTGATGCTTTCGGAGTACAGTTCGGTGGCGCCGATACGGACAACGCACCTCCTACAGACAGGGTCAGCGATTTCGTGAAGCAGTGGAACGAGACTCACGACAAGATAAAACTCCGCTTCGCCCTTGCCCACGAGTTCTTCGAATATATGGAGAAACAGGACAAGGACCTGATTGCCACCCACAGGGTTGCGTGGCCAGACTGGTGGACAGACGGATTCGGCTCGGCGGCTCGTGAGACTTCGGTCGCCCGCAAGACCCATTCCGACATCATCTCTGCCCAGGGACTGCTCTCAATGGCAGAACTGATGGGTGCTGACGTCTCTCAGGAAACCGAGGATGTCATCCCGAAGGTGAACGACAACCTTGTACTCTACGACGAGCATACTTTCGGAGCGGCGGAGAGTATCTGGGACCCGACCTGCTGGAACTCCCAGATTCAGTTCCAGAGCAAGGGCGCCTTCGCATGGACAGCCCAGAGGGACGCCCGTCTTCTTATGGAAACGGCCGGAGGCTATCTCCAATCCTTCATAGCCCGCGGGGAACGTCCGACCCTCACCCTCTTCAACCCTCTCGCCTGGGAGCGTGACTCATACGCTGAAATCTATATCGATGAGGTGGTCGTTCCGAGGGGGCACGACTTCAGAATAGTTGACGGAGAAGGCAACGAGGTCGCTCACCAGTACCTTCGCTCAAGAAACGAAGGCTCGTTCTACGCGCTTTATGCCAAGAATGTTCCGGCTATGGGTTACCGCACATATGACATTTATGTGGACGAGCCTCAGAGCGCAAAGGCGGCAGCTCCGACAGAGGACAGGTTCGTGATGGAGAATGACTGGTACAAGGTAAGAATAGACGAGCAGAAAGCCTGCATATCGAGCATAATAGACAAGAGAACGGGACGAGAGCTTGTGGATGACGAGGCCGAATGGGGCTTCGGCTCCCTTCTGTACGAAACCCTCGAGGACCGCTGGCAACTGGTTAAGACGGACTCGCAGGGTCTCAGGCGTTTCGGACTCACCGACCTTCGTTACGACGACGTGCGTTACGGTCCCCTTTACCGTATCTTCACCCTCCACGGCAGACTTGATGGCCTGGACCACAGGGGAGCGTGGATAGAATTCCGTCTTTACGAGAACAGCCCGAGAATAGAACTGCTCTACGCCCTCAGGCGTCTGCCGGAAGAGAATCCGAGTTCGCTCTATGTCGCCATGCCTTTTGCCGGCGGCAGCGACTGTCTTTCCTTTGATGCACAAGGCGGTATCATTCATCCGGGTGTGAATCAGCTCGAAGGATCTTCAAGCGAGTGGAGCACGCTTCAGAATTTCGCCAAGGTGGACAACGGAGACTCCCAGACCCTGATGGTCAGCCAGGAAATGCCTGTGGTCATGTTCGGCAGATTGCTTGACGGACCTTTCCAGTATATAAAGAGTTATGAGCACCCGTACATGTATTCATGGGTGATGAACAACTACTGGACGACGAACTTCCTTGCGTCTCAAGGCGGGGAGATATGCTTCACCTACGACATCACCACGCTTGAAGGCAATTCCGATGCGGATGCTCTCAGGTATTCTGTGGGCCGCCGCACCCCTGTCTATGGCCGGGTCATGCCGGCTTCTGGCAGCAATGCCAACGGCAAGCTTTCGCGCAGGGCAAGGAGTTCGCGTTCGCTTCTGAGCTGCAGCAACAGAAATGTGGTGCTCTTGAATGTTGCACCTTCAGTCTATGACTCCGGTCTTGTGCTTCAGGTCAGGGAGATGAGCGGCGAGGCCCAGCAATTCAGCATACTTGACGAGAAGGGGCGCAGAATCAGATGCAGGGTAGTCAATGCAATAGAGGAGCCTCTCTCCAGAAGAAAGGCTCGTCAAAGCATTGCCGCCAACGGAGACATATTCATCAGTATTGCCCGCTAGTCCTTGTCGTAAACGATTTTCTGAGTGTGCACGAGATCCGTGCCGGGCTGAGGATTGAGCCATTTCAGCGTCAGCTTGTGATGGCCCTGGTCCAGCGAGTAGTTCCAGTATATTTCATGCCTGCGGCTGATAAAGTCCGCGGGCATTGTTATTCTCTCCTTGTTACCGTCGACATCAATTTCAATTTCAGCCACGTAGCCGTTATTGTCCTGATTCGCCCACACATAGCCCGAGAGCACTATGGCAGCTCCATCGAACTCGTATACATAAGGCTCTCTGAGGTCGTGGCAGCCGCTATTGTCCCTGTATGAGAACTTGAGGCCTTCAAAGCTCTGCTCGAGCACCGCGGTCCTGACCGTCTGGGGCCTGAAACGGTAAGTGCCTCCGCTGAGCCTGCCGCGGGACGAAAGTATATTCTCCTCTGCGAGACGTGCGGTGATTTCCACAGCCTTCTCAAGGGATATGGAGGTGTATGCGAATATCCTGTCCATCACCTCGTCGGTACGGCTGGTCCAGCGTTCGGGTATGTTGCTGTATCCGAGCATGGCACCGAGAATTCCTGCCGCTGAAGAGGGGTTGCAGTCGGAGTCCTGCCCGCAGCGCATGGCAATGTCCATGGTTTTTCCCATATCCATTCCGCCGTATAGCAGACCTGTGAGTATGTATGCCGAGTTGATTTTGGCGTCTATGTCGAAAGGATTGTCCACGCCGTCAGGACAGCCCTTCTCGAAGGCCCACTTGTCCTCGATTTTCTGCCAGGTTTCTCTCCAGTCTCCGTTTTCCGAAGACCAGGCAATCACGTCGCTCATGCATTTGTGAAAGTCGCTTTCATCGGGTATGGCCTTGAGGGCTTCTGTAACAACATGGTTGATGTCATCGCTGATGAAGGCGAGACTATACATGGTCGCGACATAGAGTCCTCCGTAATAACCATCGCCGTAATTCATGACGTGACCGACCTTGTCTGCGAGCCTTGCAGCCGTTTGAGGAAGCCCGGGAGCCACCAGACCGGCGAAGTCCGCTTCAATCTGGAAGTCTATGTCGTCAGCATGGGGGTTGTTCTTCCAGAAACCGCACTCGGGAGCCTTGAGGCCGTTCAACACGTTGTATCTTGCAGCCTGGTTGGCATGCCAGAGCATATAGCCGGCGTGTGCGAAGGCGCAGGCGAAGGAATCTGCGGGAGCGTCCATCCCCAGACGGTCAAGGACGTCGAGGGAGGTTAGGTCCATGTATATGTCGTCGTAGAGTCCCGGCGCATTGTCATGGTACCACCTGCAGAGGTTGTCGCCGTCCCATCCGAAATCGAGGCTGTCCGGTATAGTGACCCCATTGAAACGGAACTCGGTAGGGCCTCCGTACGCACATCCGAAGGTCTGTCCGGCCCAGGCGCCTTTAATCTTGTCAAGCAGGATGTCTTTTTCAAGTTCCACGCTCGGGTTGCCGCAGTTGCAGCCGGCAAGCAGAAGCATGGCTGGCAGAAGTATGGAAGACAGACGTTTCGTTTTCATGTCAAAACAAAGGAGGACTATTTTTCGTTTATGAGATATTCCGCAATCTGGACGGCGTTGAGGGCGGCGCCCTTGCGTATCTGGTCGCTTGAGAGCCAGAGGGTTATGCCGTTCTCGTTTGCGAGGTCCTTGCGGACGCGGCCTACATATACGTCATCCTTGCCTCCAGTGTATAGAGGCATAGGGTAGATCTTGCTTGCCGGGTCGTCCTGAAGAGTTACGCCAGGAGCGGCTGCAAGAGCGGCCTGGACCTCCTCGATGCTTAAAGGCTTCTCCGTCTCCACCCATACGGCCTCGGAGTGTGAGCGGAGCGAGGATATGCGCACGCACATGGCCGAGCACCTCACGTCGGAATGAAGAATCTTGCGGGTCTCGTTGAACATCTTCATCTCTTCCTTGGTGTAGCCGTTGTCGGTGAATACGTCAATCTGAGGTATCACGTTGTATGCAAGCTGGTATGCGAACTTCTCGACCTTGGGCTCCCTGCCTTCCACTATGTCCTTGTACTGCTCCTGAAGCTCGGCCATGGCCTGGGCGCCAGCTCCCGAAGCCGACTGGTAGCTGGCTACGTGGATGTGGGTGATATGAGAGAGCTTCTCTATAGGCATGAGGGCTACCACCATCATGATGGTGGTGCAGTTGGGGTTTGCGATGATGCCGCGCGGGCGGTTGAGCGCATCCTCAGCGTTGCATTCCGGAACCACGAGAGGAACGTCATCATCCATGCGGAAGGCGCTTGAGTTGTCAATCATGACAGCCCCGTACTTCGTGATGGTCTCGGCAAATTCCTTTGAAGTGCCCGCTCCGGCCGACACGAAGGCATAGTCCACGCCCTTGAAGTCGTCGTTGTGCTGGAGGAGTTTCACCTCATATTCCTTTCCTCTGAAAGTGTATTTTGTCCCTGCGCTTCTCGGAGAACCGAAGAGCAGAAGTTCGTCAAAAGGGAAATTTCTCTGGTCAAGGACGCGGAGGAACTCCTGTCCAACGGCGCCGCTGACGCCTACGATTGCAATTTTCATGGTTCGTTATCTTGTCCGTTCTTTGTTTACAATGTTTTTCCCGCACTGTCCGGTGCGTTCAAATGAACGGCAAAGGTATAAATAATCCCTAAAAATCATTCAGTTTGTCATGGGCTTCGATGATTCTGGCCTTCCAGTCCTCCGACCATGCGCCGAAACCTTCGGCAAGGGCGTTCACTGCCTCGCGGCATCCTTCCTCCTCCCGCAGCAATCTTATCTTCTCCGCATCCTGTATGCCCTCGATCAGCTTTTCGAAGCGTACCGAAGAGCGGGCGCCCGGGTAGACCATGAAGGTGTCGCCTGCAGGGAAGGCGCGGAAGCGGGAGTCGGTGAGAGGGTTCTCAGGCCAAGAATTGTAGGCCCAGCGCAGGAAGCCGTCGTAATTCCTTGAGACGGCGTACCAGCCTGAGTAGAGGCTTTCCATCGGGTCTGAGAAGGTAAACATGTTGGGAAAGCGGTCGGCGCAGCATACATAGTAGCTGACGTGCTTGCCCAAGGCATGGCGCTCAGCCATTTCTTCCACCGTCACGTCTAAGAAGCAGGCTACGGTTGCATAGTTTACCTGAGGGTAGTTACGGAAGGCCCCGTTGTTGTCTGCCATCGCCACCCCGAATTCGGGAGCGACCTCTCCTATGAGTTTCAGCACTGCTTCCAACTCCTCCGGCGAGCGCTCGTCGGCGGCCATATTGGTGATGCCCAGCCATCCCTTTTCCTCCATGTGCTTCTTGAAGTCGACAAGGAAAGGCCTCCACATGAATTCGAATTCGGGGGTACCGGGTGCTGCCTTGACGTCTATGGTCGTGCCGGATGCAAGATCGTTGTAGTGAAGCTCGTTGTCCCATGGAAGCATGGAATAGCAGCCTATGGCCTTGTCTATTCCGAGTTCCAGCATCATTTCGACATAGCGGTCAAAAATGGTGTAATCATATTCCCACGAGCCGTCGGCGAGCCTGTTCCATATTATCATGTCCTCATAAGCGTCAAAGCACTGGTGGTTCCACGGATCCTTGTTGAGGGTGCAGGTGATGGATTTCTGGCCCGCATCCGCAAGCAGCTTCATCTGGGCCTTCAAAGCCTCGAAATGTTCGTCGCTCCACATCTCCAGGCCCTCTGCCCTGGCGACAGCGGAAGGATGCTGCCACAGATCGAGGAAGTATTCCCACTCGTGAGGCTCCGGGAGAGTCCTGTCCATGACTTCAAGATTGACTGTGAATTTCTCCGCCTTTGCACCCTTCGCCTTGGATTTCAGCACAAGTTCGTAGCTGCCGGTTGCAGCGTCGCGGGGTATGCTGATGCTGACCCATACAGGCCTGACGCTGCGGGCCTCGAGGTCCATAACGTCAATCTCGTCCAGCACGTCAGCCTGGAGGTGAGGCGGGTATATGGCAGGATCGTGGTAGTCGCAGACATTTCCGAACTCGTCGGTGAGCACATATCTTTCAAAGAACACCCTGACGGTCGAATTGTCCATGCTCCCGGCCTTTCCCTTGATGGTAACAGGCTTGACCATCAGGTTCTCAAACTTTTCCGTGCTCCAGAAAAGAAGCTGGGCAGAAACCTTTTCTCCCTTCCATCCGCGAAGGCTTATGTTTCTTGACTCGGGCACGTCAGGCGCCACCGAACGGCGGTACACGCTACTTGTAGGAAGTACGGTGCCGTGGAGACCCGGGCTTACCCACGACCAGTCGCTTGTGGTGTCTTCGGTGGGGTCTGCAGCCTCCTCGTAGGATGCTGTCGTGTATTCCGTACATGCCAAAGGGAGCAGGGCAAGCGCCGCTGCAAGGAAAAGATGCTGTTTCATGATAATGGTAGCCTTGTGTTAATGTTATGCTTTGCAAACTTAATGTTTTCGGAGCATAATACATAATAAAACAGCCCCGCGGTGAAGCGGGGCTGCCGGTTATTCATCAAAGGACCGATTAATTAGAGTCGACT
>JABUTS010000129.1 GCA_021443565.1 Bacteroidales bacterium
CGGAATGAAAGCGACTGGATGCATGCAGCAGTACCTTTCCGCCTCGGAATGAACGCGACTGGATGCATGCAGAACCGTTCCGCCCCGGAATGGACATCGGCGGTGCCATGGGATTCGGATAAAAATCGTGCGGGATTTCAGTGAAAATTCGTATCTTCGTGTTGATTTGGCAGTCTGCCGCGTTCTCCGCGGGACGGCCGAATCCATAGCAGATCTGTAATTTTTGTTTTTATGAAGAAGTTTTTGATGACTTTACTCACCATGGCTGTAGCGCTATGCTGTGTAATTCCGGCTGCCGGACAAAGTGAACGCACTATCAAGCGCAAGGTGGCGATAGGCCGCTTTTCAAATGAGACACAATATGCGAAGGGGCTGTTCTACGACAAGGAGAATGACCCTATGCGCAAGCAGGCTCTTGACATACTTTCGTCAAAGTTGGCAACCAGCGGAAAGTTCATACTGCTTGAGAGAGACGACCTGGACATACTTGTGCAGGAAGCGGGCGAGAACATGAGCAAGATAGGAGCGGATTTCATAATTCTCGGGTCAATAACTGAATACGGCAGGAAGACGGAAGGTAACCAGAAGGTTTTTTCTGCCACAAAGAGCCAGACCGTGGAGGCTGGCGTGAGCATACGTCTCGTCGAGGCCTCGACAGGTCTGATCATATATTCGGACGAGGCGAAGGGTTATGCCGAAACCTCTTCCAAGACCACTCTGGGGCTTGGCGGTCAGCAGGGCTTTGACGCCACTTTGAGCGACAAGGCGATTTCCGCTGCCATCTCACAACTTGTCGAGAACATAATCAACAAGTGCATGGACAAGCCTTGGAAATCATACATCCTCACCGTCGAGGAAGGTGCATATTACATTTCAGGCGGTGCATCCCAGGGGCTTGCAGCGGGTGACGTGTTCCCTGTCTACAGGAAAGGCAAGGTGGTTACCAATCCTCAGACAGGCATAAAGGTGGAACTTCCGGGAACCAAGGTGGGTGACGTCACCATACAAATGACCGTGGGTGATACTCCTGAAAGCGAACTCTCAATCTGTGAATATGCCGGCACGGAGATAAACGCCGACGCTTTGTCTGACTATTATATTCTGGAAAAGTAACATGAAAAAGTTTCTCGTATTTTTGGCGGCAGTCTGCCTGTTCAGCAGCTGCGGAACAGGTGTCTATACTGTTTCATCAGGCAAGGCGGACAAGTCCGAGCTTTCATTTGTGTCAAAGGATAAGATGGCCCTTGACGTGACGGTTGACGGTGCTGCCTATAGCGTCAATTCCGTGAAGGAGAAGGCTTGGAAGAAGACAGGGAACATAAAGAAAACCGCTCTGAACACAATCAGCATTCCTACGGGGCAGCATGAGGTTAGCGTATCCGGCAAGAATGGGGTGATATATTCGAAGAAGATATTCGTGTCCACGGGTGAGCACAAGATAATCGAGCTATGAGAAAATCCCTGATTCTTCTGCTGTCGATTGTCCTGCTCAGCTCATGCGGTGGGCCGACGGCGCTGTACAACTGGGGCGGCGGCGGGATGTCTTCCACAAGTGCCTATGAGCAGCTTACCTACAAGAATTTCAGCAAGCAGACTCCGCAGTCGCTATGCGAGCTTGTCGTGATGTACGAGGGACTTGTAAACAAGCCGGGCGGCTCCAGAAACGTCCCCCCTCCGGGCGTATGTGCGGAGTACGGGTACCTTCTTCTTGCGCCTGAAACGGTTGCCGCCTTTACGGAGCATGCCACGACCGCCCAGAGAGGTACTTTCAGCTCGACCGACTATGCTTCATACTTCAGGGAACATGGCCTCGAACTGATGCAGAAAGAGATGGACCTTTATCCTGAGTCCATCAGTTTCATCCGGCCGCTATTGGAAAGATTTTCAAACAGATAAGCCATGAAGAAGGTACTTTTGTTCATAGCGGCAGCCGTCGTTCTTTCAGGATGCGGACTGTTGACTCAGACTACTGGAGGACAGTTTACCCGAGTTTCCCAGTACCCGATGATGTATGAGGAAAAGCCTCTTACCTTGCTGGTAATGCCGCCAATCAACAATTCCAGCAACGTGGATGCGAAGGAACTTCTATTCACTTCGATCAGCAAGCCGCTGGTGGAGGCCGGATATTACGTGATATCCCCGCGACTCGCCATGGACATACTGAAGGCGGAGAGCGCGTACGATTCCGAACTGTTCTACGAGGGCAGCCTGACTCCGTTCAAGACGGTTTTCGGCGCTGACGCTGTGGTGTTCTCGGTGATAGACACATGGGCCAAGAAGGGATTCGGCATAGAAACGAAGCTCAGCTATATCATACGCTCGGCCCATACGGGCGAGATTCTGTTTGACAGGAGCTGCGACCTTTACCTCGATCTCAACCAGACTTCCAACAGTTCGTCCGGCCTGCTCGGAGCGGTGCTTGACCTCGCCACCTCCGCTCTCAGTACAGCCCTTACCGACCACATAGTGGCTGCTAGAAAGGCAAACTACTATATCTTCAAGGATATTCCGAGAGGAAAATACAACCCTGACTTCGGCATTGACGGCGACAGGGCAGCCGAAAAAAAGGACATTTCCGCAACTGTGAAATAGACGCTTCAGTCTAAGCAAATGCATGACCAGCCACATCAACATAACCATCCGCAAATAACCAAACATAGTTTCTTGACAAATCATGAAAAGAATCATTTTTCTACTCAGTGCCTTCACTCTCCTTTCCCTGTCGGCATTCGGACAGGAAGAGGGGAAGAGCAAGTACAATCTTCCATACAAGAACACCTATAACAAGGAGCCGCTGGTGACCGAAAACGAATTCAGGACGGCCAAGGCATGGAATCAGAAGCCGTTAAGTTTTCAGGAAGCAAGAAAAAAACTTCCTTCTCCCGTATGGACAGGTCACGACACCGAGATTGAGATGTACTGGAAGGCCTGGGAGACCGCATGGAGCAACATACGCCAGCCTGAACCCGGTTCCGGCTTCGTTTCGCCGTACCTTGACATAGCCTACAACGGCAATATCTTCATGTGGGACATGGCTTTCATGATGATGTTCGCGCACTACGGCAACCAGGTGTTCCCTTTCGTGAACTCGATGGACAACTTCTACTCGCATCAGCATCCCGATGGCTTCATCTGCCGCGAAATCCGTGCGGACGGCTCCGACTGCTTCGAACGCTATGACCCTGTCAGCACAGGTCCAAACCTCCTGCCGATGGCCGAAATGAAGTTCTTCCGCCAGTACGGCGACGTGGACAGGCTCCACAAGGTGTTTTCCGCCCTCTGCGCCTACAACAAATGGCTCCAGCTCAACCACACCTGGCCGGATGGCTCCTACTGGTCAAGCGGCTGGGGAACGGGAATGGACAACCTGCCGAGGGTGAAGTCGAAGTACAACCCCATCTACAGCCACGGCCACATGACATGGCTCGACACCTGCCTCCAGCAGTGGATGGTGGACAGGATGCTGCTGGACATAGGTTTCTATATCGAGCGCTGGCAGGAAATCGAGGACTTCGAGGATGAAATGAAGTTCCTCAAGAAGTATATCAACGAGAATATGTGGGACGATGAGACAGGTTTCCTGTATGACAGGTATGCCGACGGCAGCCTCTGTCCGGCCAAGACCATAGCAGCGTTCTGGGCTCTCCAGACCGACGTGCTCGAGAAGGACAGGCTGGACAGGCTCGTGGCCCATCTCAACGACACCACTGAGTTTGCACGCACCCACATGGTGCCTTCACTCTCTGCCGACCACCCGAAATATAACGAGAAAGGCCGCTACTGGCAGGGCGGCGTATGGCCGGGCGCCAACTACATGGTGATAGACGGCCTCTACAAGAAGGGCTACAAGGACATGGCCTTCAAGGTCGCCGACAACGACTACGCCAACATCCTCCAGATTTTCAAGGATACAGGGACGTTCTGGGAGTACTGCTCGCCTGAAAGCATGGAGCAGGGCTTCATGGCAAGAGGCAAGTTCGTGGGCTGGGGCGGTCTTCCGCCTATTGCGGAGTTCATAGAGTACATGCTCGGCATCCATTCGGACTGCGCGGAGAGCACCATCACATGGGAAATGCGCCAGCTTGAGGAGCATGGCATGAACAACCTGCCTTTCGGAAAGGACGGGCAGGTCTCAATCTGCGCAGCAGCGCGCCAGAACGCATCCCAGACTCCTGTCGTCACCGTGACATCCAATGTGGAATTCGACCTTGTCGTGAACTGGGGTGAAGACAAGACCGCCAGGACTCATGTAATGCCGGGAAAGAAGCAGACTGTCAGGTTCTGATGAGATGATACGCGTGGTCCTGATGACCGACTTCTCGGAGTCGTATGCAAACAAGCTGATCAAGGGAATGTCCAGATATTCCTTTGAGCGCACTCCCTTGGTGATGTGCAAGATGCCTCTGTCCGTATACTCCTCCGGAGGCCTCGGGAAGGTCCTTGAATTTGCCGTGAAATGGAAAGCCGACGCAATCATAGGCCAGTTCAATGAGGGAGACGACCTCGATTTATTCAGGAAGAACGGCATCATAGTCATAGCCCAGGACTACCGCAAGCGTTTCGAGGGCATTTCCAACATCACGGCCGACTATTTCGCGCAGGGCATGGAGGCTGCCCGCTATCTCATCAAGCAAGGCGTAAGGAATTTCGGCTTCTACGGTCTGTCCGGCATGGTGTGGTCCGACGAGAGAAGACAGGGCTATATACATGCAATCACCAAGGCCCTCAACGGGGCAGAAGTGTCGGTTCTGGAGCGGTCTTCAATGGACGAAATATGGTGGTACGACCTCGGCAAGGTGACAGACTGGCTGAGGGAGCTACCGAAGCCGGTGGCAATCTTCTCCTGCGACGACAATATGGCGTTCCATATTATCGAGGCCTGCAACCAGATGAACGACCCGGCGATACGCATCCCTGACGACGTGATGCTGCTCGGCGTGGATAACGACGAGTCCCTCTGCCAGTTATGCTCTCCTACATTGAGTTCCTTCATGCCTCTGATCGAGCAGGCGGGCTACTATGTGGCAAAGCAGCTTGACGACAGGATGCAGATGCCTTTGAAGGAAAGGCTGGACGCCATTTCGGATATAAGGGTCATGCCGGGGTCCATTGTGACACGAAGGTCCACCGACATCTTCTTCCATGAGAACCCTTATGTAAAGAAGGTGTGCGACTATATTAGCCTTCATTACACGGAGAATATCACGGTGAACGAACTGGTTGCCCTTGTCCCGATGTCGAGGCGGTTGTTGGAAAAGCTTTTCATAGGCGAGATGAAGGTAAGCATATACCAGTTCATCATCAGCCTGAGAATCAACAAGATGATTTCGCTCATGACCCAGGGACACACGGCTCAGGAGGCTGCGTTGATAATGAATATGGATTCCAAGGCTCTGTCACGGAGCTTCAAGTCTGTCATGGGCAGGACCCCGTCCGAATACATAAAGGAAATTTCCAAGTGATGCAGGGCCGCCGGCAGGGCCCGGAAAAATCCAGGGTTGCCTGAACGGACCGGACAAGGCTCAGAACCTGACTCCGTAGCCGAGTCCCAGGACATGTCTCTGGTAAGCCTTGCCGGACATGACATAATACATGTAGTATATGTCGGCATAGGAGTGTTTCCCGAAAGAAATCTCGCTTCCTATGTAGTTTCTGGTCTTCTTCCACCCGTCCCTGATGAAGATTTCTGTGGCAAGATAAGGCTCCATCCTCAGCTTCTCTAAAGTATAGGTCGCCTTGAACATGGTCCGTGAGGTCCATACCATCTCCTTGGTCTCAATAGTGTATTCTCCTATAGGGAGCTCCCTGAGAGACACGCTGAGCGGACCCGAACTGACCACCAGGGTAAGGTAAGGCCTTGCGGTGAGCTGGGTGGTGTTGTCTCCGCACATTACGTATTCGGAGGCGAATCCGGTCTTGAGGAATCTGCAGATCCTGTATTCAAAGGAGGGCATGACCAGGGCGCAGTCGAGACCTCTGGTGTCGTCAAGGGACCTGTGTTCCGCCATCAGTCCCACCTTCCATTTGTCGGAGATGCGCCAGGAGCCTGATATTGACGACCATATCCCGAAGTCATCCTTATCCTGGGCAGACAGTGATGTTGTGAAGGCAAGGAGAAATATGATGAATGCGAACTTTTTCATTGAAGCGATTGTGAAATCCATGCAAAGTTATGCACTTGTCGGATAATAGCCCCATCTTCTTTCCACCTTTTCGCTTTTTGTCAACAGAATGACGCATTTCGTATGAAATTATACCCCGCAAATTGTCAAATTGCAAAAAATAGCCGTTTTATGTCAAAGACAGCCTTTCTTCCCGTCCTGATTTCAGCCTTGGCGCTTGCTTCCTGCAACGGACGAAGCAACGAATCTGCTGAGGAACCTTTTGAAACAGCTTATACCGCTTACGACGATTTGATTTCATACATAGTCCAGGGCTACCAGTGCCATTGGGCGGATGGAATGACTCCGGAGAACTATGGCCTGAGCCTGGAATACCTCAAGGAGTCGTCCCACGCAGGCTTCTGCAAGACTGACCTTGACGGTGACGGAATAATCGACCTCGTGCTCGGAGAGCAGTTCCCGGAAGGCCCCACTGCTGTCTACGACCTGCTTACCATAGACAGGGAGACCTTGGATGTCAAGCATCTGGAGCCTCAGGCTAACTGCCGGCGTCTTCCCATGGACTACTTCGCCAGCTATGCTGCGGACAGAAGCGAACTGTGGAAGCAGCAGTTCGCCCCGATAGAGGAGAGGGTGGAGGACCTGCTGGGCAGACTGACGCCAGAGGAAAAGATTGGTTTGCTCATAGCGTCGGCAGGTCCGATAGACCGTCTCGGCATACCTAAATACTATCATGGCAACGAAGCCCTTCACGGCATCATACGCCCGGGCAGGTTCACCGTATTCCCGCAGGCAATAGCCATGGCATCGATGTGGGACCCGGACCTTGTCTGGCAGATTGCCAACGCCGCCTCCGACGAGGCACGCGCCCGCTGGAACGAGCTTGGAAACGGAGAGTTCCAGATCCAGCAGTTCACGGACCTTCTCACGTTCTGGTCGCCTACCGTCAACATGGCACGCGACCCTCGCTGGGGAAGAACCCCCGAGACCTACGGTGAGGACCCTTATCTTACGGGTGTGCTGGGCACGGCTTTCGTCAGGGGACTCCAGGGCGATGACCCGAGATATCTCAAGGTCGTATCCACCCCGAAGCATTTTGCCTGCAACAATGAGGAGCACAACAGATTCGAGTGCAATGCCGTCATAAGTGAAAAACAGCTCCGAGAGTACTACCTCCCTGCATACGAAATGTGCGTGAAGGAAGGAGATTGCGAGTCCATAATGGCTTCGTATACTTCCATAAACGGTATGCCGAGCTCCTGCAACCACTGGCTTTTGACCGAAGTCCTGAGGGACGACTGGGGATTCGACGGCTATGTGGTTTCTGACTGCGGAGGCGTGGAATTCATCCGAGACGGCCACAAATACGCGGCCGATTACGAAGAAGCGGCGATGCTGGCAATTAAGGCCGGTCTTGACCTCGAATGTGGCGACTGCGTCTATGTCGAGCCGTTGCGCAACGCATACGAAAAGGGAATGGTCAGTGACGAGGACCTGAACAGGGCTGCCCGCAGAGTGCTGACTGCGAGGATGAAACTGGGCCTGTTTGACAATAATATATATAATCCGTACACCCGGATTGACCCTCTCACCGTTGGCTGCCAGAAACATCAGGACATCGCTCTCGAGGCTGCGCGCAAGTCCATAGTCCTGCTCAAGAACGAGGATTCGTTCCTCCCGCTTGACGAAAGCAGGATAAAGTCCGTGGCAATTGTAGGTAACAATGCCGCGAAATGCGAACTTGGAGACTACAGCGGCATCCCGTCAGTCGAGCCGGTCTCCGTTTACAAGGCCGTTTCAGAGCGCCTTGCAGGCAAGGTTCAAGTCAACTACGCCCCATGGAGGGCCGAAGGTGACGAGACCGACCTGATAGGAGAGGAGTACTTTGAGGATGGCATCAACGCTGAATACTTCGACGATATGGAGTACGGACATCTCTGGAGCACCAGAAAGGAACCATACATATTGTATGAACCGGCCAACAGGCCGCCTGATCCTGAGGTTCCGGATTCCTTTATGTCTGCCCGCTGGTTAGGCACCCTCGTTCCCGACGTTACAGGAGAGTACACTCTTAGGATGGAGTCAATCGGCTATGGAGTGCTCTACATAGACGGCAGGAAGATTTTTGAGGGTGGCGACAGGGTGGCTAAAATCCATCTCAATGCGGGGCAGAAGTACAAGCTTGTCGCAGAGCATGATCATGTCCGCGACGTAAGCCCTCTCCTTGCCTTGAAATGGGCCAAGCCTTCAGTCGAGGTTGAAGTTGACAACGGCGTGAAGAAGCACATGCGCGAGGCTGTCGAGGCGGCCGAAAAGAGCGACGTGGTAATAGCCGTAATGGGCATAAACAGGCATTATGAACAGGAGGGAAGGGACAGGAAGTACCTGAGCCTCCCGCCGGAGCAGATAGAGTTCCTTCAGGCCATCCATAAGGCTAACAGCAACATAGTCCTGGTTCTGGTGGCGGGAAGTTCGATGACAATAAACTGGGAAAACGAGAATATCCCTGCGATAGTTGACGCATGGTACGGCGGCGAATTCGGTGGAAAGGCCATAGAAGAGGTTCTTTTCGGCGATTATAACCCGGCGGGACGCCTGCCTCTGACCTTCTACAAATCAATGGAGCAGCTGCCTGCCTTCAACAATTATGACCTGACTCTCGGCCGTACCTATAAATATTTCAGGGACGAACCTCTCTACACTTTCGGTCACGGACTGAGCTATACAAGCTTCAGATACGGCGGGCTACGCGTGAAGGAACATGGGGACAGCCTGGATGTGAGCTTCACTCTGAAAAACACAGGCAGCCGCGACGGCGACGAGGTTGCCCAGGTCTATGTCAGGCTGAAGGATTACGAGACCGAAAACGGAGTTGCTCCAATCAAGGAGCTCAAGGGCTTCAAGAGGGTAGCCCTCAAGGCTGGAGAGAAGCAAAGAGTCAAGATATCAATACCTTACTCTCAGTTGCGCTACTGGTCAGTCAGCGACCATGCCTTCAGGACAACAGGGGAAATACCCGAAATTCTTGTGGGCTCGTCATCGTCAGACATAAGATTGACGGCAAAATGACGCAGTATTCGCGTTTTGTACCTAAGTTAACGCAAATCGTACGGCTCATTGTTCAACCAATCCTTAAACTTGTGAAGGGATATGTTGAATAACATATATTTTTCATTATTAATCAGGTTTAGTTAACACCAAAACACGACCAGTTATGAATGTGTCAATCACAAAGGGACTGCACGTCTGTGCAATGTTTCTTCTTTTGGGATTTGCGGTATGCCTTTCGGCTGTGTCTGCAAATGCTCAGGACAAGGTTACTGTCAAGGGCCTTGTTACCGACAACAAAATGAGCCCTCTTCCTGGAGCATCAGTGCTTGTGAAGGGGACTACTGAGGGAGTGGTAACGGATATCGATGGTGTATATGAGATTACTGTCGCTTCCAACGCTGACCTCGAAATCGCCTACATCGGCTTCATCACACAAACAGTGAACGTTGCCGGCAGGAATAATATCAAAGTCGTCCTTGAGGAGGATAACCTCGTTCTGGACGCTGTCGTTGCCATCGGTTACGGCTCGCAGCGTAAGGAAGACCTTTCTATGGCTATTTCCACGATGAAGGTGGACAAGGGCCTGAAGAGCCGCGCTTCCAACCTTGCAACCGTTCTTCAGGGTCAGCTGCCGGGTGTGACCATCATGCAGTCCGGTGACCCTATGTCGCAGGCTACATACTCAATTCGCGGACGTGGTTCCAAGGGTAATGACGGTGACTACAACTCAGGTTCAGGTGTTCTGTTCGTTGTAGACGGCGTTCCAAACGCACCTTATATGGTAGAGGATATTGAGACCATCACCATACTCAAGGATGCTGCATCTGCCGCCATCTACGGTGCATCCGTAGGTTCTGCCGGCGTTGTCCTCATCACTACAAAGAAGCCTGAAGGCGGAAAGATCAAGGTTGATCTCAACGCATCATTCGGTCTTGAGCAGGTGGCTAAGCTCCCTGAAGTTCTCGATGCAAAGCAGTACACCGAGGTTTGGGCCAAGATAAAGGAGAATAATCCTTCCGTGAACATCCCAGGTATTGCAGATCCTTCTGTTTACAGCATTGCCGGCACGACAAACACCGACTGGCTCGACGAAATTTTCAAAGTCGGCACCAAGCAGCACTATGCGGCTACTTTCTCAGGCGGTTCGGACAAATTCCAGTCTGTACTTAGCCTTTCATATGACAACAACGAGGGCGTGCTTCTCAACACCTGGAGCAAGAAGTTTTCAGGCAAACTTCAGTCCGACTTCAACCTCACCAAATGGCTCAAGATATATGAAAGGGTATCTTACGAGATTTCCAACGGCCAGGGTAATATCAATACCAGCCACGAAGGTCCTATCATAGGTGCAATCTGGTATCCTCGTTCCGCTTATGTTTACGAGACCAATGCTGATGGCACCCTCGCCCTTGACAAGAACGGCAACACCTATTTCGGAGGTGTAACCCCAAGATGGGCAGCCGGAGCTGTAGGACCGCTTCTCTATAACCCTGTGGCACAACTTACCAAGATGCGCCGTCTCTACCCTGAGAACAAGATTTTCTCCACCACCGGTGTACAGGTACGTCCTATAGAGAACCTTACCATCAAGTCCGAGTTCACAGCTGACCTCCGTCAGGCAGAGTCTGACGTTCTCCATCCAATGATGGACGCCCCTGGTCTCCAACTCCTCAAGAACAAGCGCGAGCAGTCGTTCTACAGGGACAACCATTGGCTTTCAGAGACCACCATCGCTTATAACGAAGTTTTCGGAAAGCACCATGTGAACGTGGTGGGAGGTTTCACTGCAGATTTCAAGAAAACCAATGCGCGCAGCGTGTTTACCCAGGGCTATGCGTCTGACGATGAAACCAGACTGCTCTGGACAGAGGCAGACGACTATACTTCAAGCGCTCCTACCCAGCTCATCTACGAGTATGCCATGGCTTCATTCCTCGGCAGGGCAAGCTACTCATTCGACGACCGTTATTTCGTGACAGGTAGTATACGCCGTGATGCTTCTTCGAAGCTTCCTGCATCAAAGAACTATGACTGGTTCCCTGCAGTATCAGGTTCATGGAAACTCAGCTCAGAACCTTTCTTCAAGGATTCTGCTGTCAAGAGCGTTCTCAATCTCGTGAAGTTCAGAGGCGGCTGGGGTAAGGTCGGCAACGTCGATCTCTATCCTAACGACGTGTCTCATGCAGAAATGCTCACTTACTCGAAGCCTGCATTCTTCGGCAAGGATCTCAACCACACCACCTACGGAACATACCTCAGCACCATGCCTAACTACAATGCAAGGTGGGAGACCACAGTCCAGACCAGTGCGGGTATTGACCTCGGCCTCTTCGGCAACACTCTCGAAGTTTCAGTAGACTGGTACAGGAAGCTCACTCAGGACCTCATTGATCGTCTTCCTGTTCCTGCAACCCTCGGTCTCAATCAGGAGCCTATGGGCAACATAGGCAACGTGCTCAACACCGGTTGGGAGACTTCCATCAACTACTCCAACAGCGCAGCCAACGGTCAGCTTACCTACAATATCTATGGCAACTACTCTTACAACAAGGGTTATGTCGTGGATTACGGTGTACGTGACGGAGCGGTAATGCATTCAGATCCAAGCATCTTCGGTACTACCATCCTCCACTCACAGGCAGGCGAACCTTGGTATTCATACCTTGTATACAAGACCGAGGGCATTTTCCGCTCACAGGACGAAATCGACAATTATACTTGGACCAACCCTGAAAACGGAGCCACCAACAAGGTTCAGCCTAACGCAAAGCCTGGTGACCTCAAGTTCGCCGACCTCGACGACAACGGTAAGATTGATGACAATGACAAGTATTTTGCAGGCTCATACGCACCTGTACATACCTTCTCATTCGGTGGATCCCTCAACTTTAAGGGTTTTGATTTCTCCATCATGTTCCAGGGAGTAGCCGGCAACAAGATCTACAACGGCCTCAAGCAGCTCGGTCTCCGTGGCGGCAACAGCGGTGATGGTGTCTGCAACTTCACAGCAGAAACCCTCCAGACTTGGGATTTCGACAACCAGAATAGCAAATACCCTCGTCTCGAATGTGGCGTGACAGCTGGATCAAACGGAAACTACAGCAAGATTTCCGACCTCTTCGTGGAAAAGGGCGACTATCTCCGTCTGAAGAACATCACCCTCGGATACACTCTTCCTAAGTTCGGAAAGAACATGCCTGGCATCCGCTTCTATTTCAGCGCTGACAACGTATGTACCTTTACCCCTTACACAGGCATAGATCCTGAGGTCGGCAACTATGGTATTGACCGCGGCGTATATCCTCTCTCACGTTTCTTTAACTTCGGTGTGAATCTTAACTTCTAATAATTGAAAGCAATGAAAAAGCATATATATATTTGTTCTATTGCGAGTCTGTTTCTTCTTGCCGGATGCTCCGATTTTCTCGGTGTGCAGAAGTACGGCAAACCGGAGGGTTGGCAGACCGACGCAGATGTGATGAATGCCGTATACTCCCTCTACACTTTCACCACCGGAGACCCTGAGGCCATCACCGGACAGGGTATCCATTGGTTCGAGTGTGCGTCAGACGACATGACTGTAGGTCGTTCCGATGCGAATGAGAACAAGATCATGAACTTTGAGATGACCCCTTCAAACGGTGCTGACGTCAAGGAAAACTGGCCGGCCATGTACCGTACCAATACAAAGGCAAACAACATCATCAACGTTGTCCCTACCATCCAGGGCCTCAGCGAGTCTGTTAAGAATAAGGCCCTCGGCACTGCGTATTTCTGGAGAGGACTCTGCATGCTCTGGATTGCTCCTTACTACGGCGACAACGGCCCTAACGGCGGTATTCCTATCATTCTCAACGACATCAGTTCTGAAGGTTACGATGCCAAGAGACCTGCTTCCGTGCTGATGAACTACAAGCAAATCATCGAAGATATGAAAACCGCTGCCGAATATCTCCCTCTGTTCTCCGAACTTCCTGAGGACGAGTACGGTTTGCCTCACAAGGCTGCCGCATGGGCATTCGCTGCACGTGCAGCCCTCTATGCTGCAACATACGATCCTTCATATTATGATGTCGTACTTGACATGACCAAGCGCGTGATGTCTTTGACTGGAGCCGACAAGAGGGAACTCTATTCAGACGGTACCAAGGAGTCTTTCGCCAAGTTCTGGACAAAGGAGAACAACTTCTGCTCGGAATATCTTTTCTCCCTTCTCGGCAATGCGACCCACGGACCTAAGTTCCACGGAATGTCCTTCCAGAACGGCGGATGGGGCCTCTACAACTTCTGGGGTTACTACCAGCCTACCTACGATCTCTATGAAGCATACGAAGAGGGCGACGCAAGAAGGGACGCAACCATACTTATGCCTGGTCAGAAAATACGTTTCGTCTCAACCGACATCGTATTCGGCAGGCCGCCATATTCCATCGCATCCGATACCGGCATGACAAACCGCAAGTTCACGTCTCCATGGAAGGAGAGAGCCAACGGTGTTGAATACAACAACGACGGTGACAATGCTTCCAATACTCTCGGAACCTGTCTCATACGATATGCCGACGTTCTTCTCATGAGGGCT
The DNA here is from genome assembly GCA_021443565.1 of Bacteroidales bacterium. Classification (GTDB taxonomy): domain Bacteria; phylum Bacteroidota; class Bacteroidia; order Bacteroidales; family UBA932; genus Cryptobacteroides. The sequence goes on from JABUTS010000129.1 coordinate 13,756, forward strand.
GAGGCTCTGATATGGTCTCAGGGCGAAGGCAATGCCGAGGCAAAGCAACTTCTCAATGCCATCCGCAAGCGTGCTGGTCTGCCAGAGAACAGCAATGCCACCAAGGCCCAGCTCAAGAACGAGCGCCGCTGCGAGCTCGCTTTCGAGTTCATGCCAAGCCGTTTCGTGGACGTCGTAAGATGGGGAGATGACGAGGAAGCCTTCACCAAGCCAAGGAGGAAGGTCGTACCTTCTTACGATCCTGTTAGCGACAAGGTTACATACACCGTGGCGAATTTCGATAACGGACGCAATTACGATCGCGCAAAGCATCATGTATTCGCTATCCCTGTACAGGCATTCAACGGTACCCAGAACCTTGTTCAGAATCAGGGCTATTGATCAATAGGACAATGAAAAAATTCATTGTTTTAGTTTCCGCAGTGCTCGCCCTCTGGGGCGGCACTGCTGTTTGCGCTCAACAGCTGACTTTGGTGGACTTGAATGTCCGTTCTTTCCAGACAAAGATACACGGAACTTCCCATCAGGCAATTTCGGAAAACCTCGACGAATACGTCAAACTTTTCAAGGCTGAAAATCCGGATATCCTCACAATCAATGAGCTTGAGACCGGTACCAGCCGTATGGGCAGGGAGAACATGACTGAACTTGCTACCCATATGAACATGTTCGCGTATTACATAATGTCATATAGCCTCGATATTGGTTATTACGGCAACGCCATCCTTTCGAAGTATCCTATAATAAACAGCGGTTCCACACCTCTCAAGTATGTCCATGTGAACGGAGAGGGCAGTTATGTGCTCAATGGTTCCCCTTACGTGGAGGAATACGGAGCTGACAGAAGGTCAGTCGGTTTTGCCGACATACTCGTTCCTGACGGAAAGGGCGGCTCGACCGTCATCAGGATATGCTGCACCCACCTTGACCATGTAATCTCAGGTACCGGCAAAAAGAGGCAGGTGACAGAGGAAGTTGAGTTCTGCTCTCTGGCGAACCCTCCTTATCCTACCATCCTTGCGGGAGACCTTAATGCCGGGTATAACGACACCTGTCTGTCCCCGTATTATGATGCGGGAGAATACATCTATGGTCATGTACTTGATCATGCATTCGGATTCCCAAAAGGTAAGTGGGAACTTATCGATTCCAAAACCATCTCGCCTTATAATGAAGCAGGGGATGAGCTTACTGATCATGACGCAATAAAGGTAGTAGTGAAACTTAAATAAGTATTACAACCATGAACAGAAAAATCATACTCTACACATTTGCAGCGGCT